>JBCCIK010000154.1:0-5580 GCA_039028255.1 Pseudomonadota bacterium
AATATCTATGTGACCGCGCGACACGAGGACCCGGCCAAACGCGGGGTCTATGTCTACAATTCCGCCGGCGAGGAAATCGCACAGATTCTGATGCCCGAAACCTGGCCCACCAACGTGGCCTTCGGCCGCGGCGATGCGTCCAAAACGCTTTATATCACCGCGTCCAACAGCCTGTTTCGCGTCGCGGTGAACAAGGACGGTTATCAATTGCCCAGCAACTGACAAACCCTGGTCCGGGTGGCGGTTTCAACCGGTTTGTTCCGCACCCGGGCTTATCATGGATCAGGCGACGCGAGCGATTGAGCTGCGCCGCAGGGCCATCACGCCACGTTTCATGCAAGACCGGTGGCGGGCGGCCACGTCCCGAAAGAAGCAGGTCGCTGGTTTGTAGCAGCGCAGATTTTGAAAAATTGAACGCGAACGTCGCCAAGACAGTTGAGCGA
This sequence comes from Pseudomonadota bacterium, assembly GCA_039028255.1. GTDB lineage: Bacteria > Pseudomonadota > Alphaproteobacteria > Rhodobacterales > Rhodobacteraceae > Ruegeria. The sequence continues at coordinate 444 of JBCCIK010000154.1, forward strand.
ACCGCGTGCCTTTAGCCTTTCAAGAATTCATTGGCGCATGATGCGATATCCGATGAGCCAAACCATGGCGCGTGTGCATCGCCCGGCAAGATCTGCAATCGGGCACCAGGAATATTCCGAGCCAGCCATTGGCCGTTGTCGACAGGAACGGCATGATCATCCTGGCGATGCAGCACAAGCGTCGGGACACGAATGTCACGGGCCTGCTTAGTGGCGTTAATATTCCAACTCAACCTGAGCATTGCCGCCGCCTGATCGGGACTGGCGGCAGCGCGTTGTTGGGCGGCAAATCTGTGACGGCCCTCGGCATCTGATGACGGAACAAAAATATCAGCCAGCGCGCGCGAGCCGACGCCCCAATGTTGTCGGATCAAGGCAACCAGCATGTCCTGGGTTTCCGGAGTTGCCAGAGTCCTGCCGTCGGCATATGAGCCATAAAAACACATACGCTTAACATGTTTCGGATGCGCTACACCATATCGGATTGCTACAGGGCCTGCGGCGGAAATGGCAAACAGCGAGAACCGTTCAACCTCCATGGCCGCCACGAAATCCTCAAGTAGCGCGACCTCGTCATCCAGTGTCTCGTTTGGGAACGCGTCGCGACTTAGCCCCGAGCCCGGGCGATCAAAGCGAAGTATTCGCACGCCCCGGCCCAGGGTCACATAAAAGTCCCGGATGTCCGGGTGGTCGTGCCAAAGATCGGCGGATGTGACCCAGAATGGCGGCACGACAACAAGCGGCCCCTCTCCGTGAACAGCATATCCAATCGAGCGCCCCTTGCGGTCGGTTACATAGCCGATTTCGGGGTTCCCGGCGCGTTCCACATCACCGGGACCGTCCGCTTCCAGCAGGTGCTGGTCGAGATCGGCAAGAATTTCACCGTCAAATCGGTACCCGACCCGCGGCATCGTCCGGATAAGTCGCTGTGAACGACCGTCGTCGCCAATCGCCTTGCGCGCGGCCTTGATCCGGCTGGTGATCGCGTCGTCCGATATGGCGCGTCCATTCCAGATTTTCTCGACCAACTCATCTTTTGTCACGATCCGGCCTGCCGCCCGGACCAAAAGCACCAAGACATCAAACACCTGAGGTTCGATGTGCTGTTCGACAGCGTTACGCAACAGCGTGCGTCGCTCAAGATCCAGCGCACAGTCGGAGAATTGATAGATCACCGCAGCGGACCCTTCCCAGATTCGCGATCATCCGCAGCCAAGTCGAAATGCGCGCGCTCGACCATACGCCCGGATATCCAGCGGTTCTTCATTATTTCTCCAGAACTCCCCCAAGTGACATGTCTCAGGTTCCGGCAGGCTTTCGTTGTTATCAACAAAAAGGAAGCCAGATCATGTCTTTGTACAATAAACATATTCTCCCGCGAATTGTCGACTGCGGTTGTGGCGGCCAAGCATTTGAAGGGCAACGCAAACGTATCGTGCCCCAAGCCCATGGCGTCGTGCTTGACCTGGGCATCGGCACGGGTTTGAACATCCCTCTTTACGATGCAACCAAAGTCACGAAAGTCATCGGTCTGGATCCCTGCGGAACCAGCCTGAAAATGGCCGCAAAAGTGGCCGCCGAGTCAAACATCGGCTGCGAATTTATTCGCGCCAAAGGTGAGGATATTCCGCTTTCGGATCGGAGCGTGGATACCGTTGTGCTCACTTATACGCTTTGCACCGTTGAAAATGTTGATGCGGTGATCCGCGAAATTCGCCGCGTGTTGCATCCGGATGGAGAAGTCCTGTTTTGCGAACATGTCCGGGCGCCTTCAAGCTGGATTTCGCGGCTTCAGACCATCGCCAACCGACCATGGTCCGTTCTTTTCGGAGGCTGCCGTCTTGATCGCCGCGCCGCCACTGCGTTTCGCCGGTCCAAATTTCGCGTCGTCGCCGATACCGCCAGACTGCGCGGCGCGCCCGCTCCCATAGCCTGGCAAACGACCGGTCAGGCCCGTCCGCTGAAAGCGGGCGAACTGGCCGACCATTGCCCGACCGGGCCAAAACTCGCGCTTTCCATCTGACAGCTATTGAGGAGTTTCCTCCATGACATATCACACGTCCATCAACGGTTTTCCCTGCGCAGATCGCGGCGTTGGCTCACCTGTATTGTTCATTCACGGCGCGGCCTGCGATCATCGGATCTGGAACCCACATTTCGACCGTCTGGCAAATAGTTATCGCTGTATCGCGCCAACCCTGCGCTGGTTTGGGCCTTGGCAATGGGAACAAGACAAACGCACATTCGGCGAGCAAACGCATTCGGATGATCTTGCCTCGCTAGTCGAAGAACTCGGATGCGGTCCGGTATTTGTGGTTGGCTGGTCCTATGGCGCCAATGTCGCTCTGCGTCTGGCCGTCAACAGGCCGGATCTGGTGTCTGGTGTTGCCGTCTATGAACCCAGTTCGACCAGTCTTGTCAGTGACCGCGCGACGGCCGAGGCGCACCAGATCTGTATGCGCCAGACTTTCCTGCCGGTCACCGATACTGCGGCAAATGGGGATGTGCACAAGGTATTGCCGGCCTTCATCGATGCCGTTGGCGGTGACGGGACATTCGAAAGGCTTCCCGCCGATTTCCGTCAGATCTGTCTGGACAACGGACCGTCCTTGATTCCGCTGTTGAATTCCAAACATCGGATTGACTCGGTTTCAGCCAACGATCTTGCAAGCCTGTCGTTGCCGGTTCATGTCGCCTGGGGCGGCCAATCAGGTCCGGTCTGGACCATTCCGAGCATGTGTGCGGCCAAGCTGGCAATCGTGCGTGGACACGAGATTTCGGATGCAGATCACATTTGGCCCGCCAGGAACCCAACCGCGTTTTTGGCCTGGCTGGCAGGCATTATCGCCCCTGCCCCGGGCGCTGACCGCCGGTGATCGAACTCAAGTCAGGCAATTCGCAAGCGTTCCTGTTGGGTGCGATGCATGAAAACCCGCGCCATGGCCTCTGGCACATGCGAACGGGTTGAGCGAAGGCAAGACCGCCCAAAGCTGCGGTCTTGCTCGGCCCAGATTGGGGCTGTCGCCAGTGACTGGACAAGTTCCAACCGGCGCATTTTTGAAATGGGCGGACCGTTTCGAGAGATCCTGTCATTGCCGACCTTCGCAGTTCACAACAAATGCCAGTGATGTGTTGACCAATCCGGATTGACTGTATGGCTTGGCATCCGAACAACTGTCTGCTCGCGCGGACATCGGTTCAGGAGCCATGTTAAACCACATCTACGTTTTCTTGCACCGCAAGTTCGACCTCAGAAAATCGATCATGACCCTAACCTTTTGCGGCAGATAGGCACGATTTGGGTACAAGGCCCAGGCAGCTGTTTCGAATTCTGTTGCGGCGCATTCATACTCTGGAAACAGAGAAATCAGGCGTCCTTCGCGCAGATCGTCCTGAATAAGCCAGTCCGCCAGCATTGCAACGCCCATGCCAATGCACGCAGCGCGGCGGAGTGCCATTGCGTTCGAAATCTTGAGACTGCCGGTGACAGGCACCTCGAATGATGCACCTTGCTGGTTTCGAAACATCCAGCGGTCCCGCAAATTTGGCAGGGAATATCGAATGCAGTTCAATTCGCCGAGGTCGGCTGGATCGCGGATGACCCCCTGATCCTTCAGGTAATCCGGGCTTGCCACCACCTGATAGCGGGTGGTCATCAGACGGGTGGACACAAGATCACCGGTCGGCGCCGCAGAAAGGCGGATCGCCAGATCAATACCGTTTTGCACCAAATCGAGATTGGCATCTCTGCTTTGCATGTCGATGGAAATGTCGGGATACAGGTTCTGGAACTTCGGCAAAAGCGGCACAATCATATGATGGGCAAATGCGACTGATGCAGTCAGGCGCAGTTGGCCAGACGGTTTGCGGCGCAGCCCGCGCGCGTCCTCGCGTGCCGCGTCAATTTCTTCGAGCATCGGTGCAAGTCGAGCCAGAAAAACCTGCCCCTCTTCTGTTACGCTCAGACGGCGGGTGGTGCGCTGAAAAAGCCGGACACCCAGATCGGCCTCAACCGCAGCAACAGTCCTGGAAACAGAGGACGGGTCCAGCTTCAACGCGCGGGCCGCGCCTGCAATGCTTCCATGAGCTTGCACAAGAAGAACTATTTTTAACGAGGCTATCTCCATTCATGCAAACTGCGCACGTCAGTAAACTAATTTCAATCATTTATGAAAATTCTGACATTAATTAAAACACCCTCAACAAGTTCGACGAGGTCTCATTTGCCTATTTTCAATGCATCGATGCCGGTTCGCGTGTCACAGGCCTTCGCTGCTGTCGGATCGGACGGGCCTTCGTCTATGAGGACGTGGTTTTCGTGGCCTGGTTCAAAAACAGCGCGTCATTGATATGTGCGCCTATGGCAGTGAGGGATATCTGGAGGGCCAGCCATTTGGAGGTGCTGACTTTCCGGAACCATGTTTGCGGTTCCTGGTGTCCTTCCCGGGCATCGAGCACATCGCAATTGTATCCGGTCAGGCCGCGACCGCAGGCCCTTCAATGATCGCGATCAATCTCTCCAAAGTCGAGGCCGCATTTGCGGTTGTTGCGGCGCATCGCAGAAAGGACACTCCGTGGAACATCTTTTGGGCAAAACTGCTATTATCACTGGGGCCAGTCGGGGCATCGGGGAAGCTGCCGCGCGCTATATGGCCAGTCACGGGGCAAATGTGGTTCTGGCCGCCAGAACAGCCGAGGCAATTGCGGCCATCGCAGATGACATCCGAACCAACGGCGGACAAGCCAGCGCATTTGTCTGCGACGTTCGCGATCACAAATCCGTCTCGGCCTTGGTCCAGCATGCACAAAGCACCTTTGGGACCTTGGACATACTTGTAAACAACGCGGGCCTTATCGATCCCATTTCACGCATTGCTGACAGCGATCCACTCGCATGGAGCAGCGTTATCGATGTCAACGTTAAAGGTGTCTATCATGGCCTGCGATATGCCATCCCTGTGATGCAGAAACAGGGCGGAGGAACAATCATCAATATATCATCCGGCGCCGCGAACTCGTTCCTTGAAGGGTGGTCACATTACTGCGCCAGCAAGGCCGCCGTTCTCCGGTTGACAGGTGTCGCGCATAAAGAATACGCCGCCGAAGGCATCCGTGTGATTGGCCTGAGCCCGGGCAC
>JBCCIK010000155.1:0-5480 GCA_039028255.1 Pseudomonadota bacterium
AGCATGGCGGTATGAACTTGCGGAGAGCTGGTATCGACTGGGACGGACGATTAAGTTGATCTGATCATGCGCAGACAGAAACCTCTGGGCGTGCGGGTGTGACTTGAACCGCCCAAAGATTTTTGCTCGCCCCCGTGTCGACCTGTGCGACACTTCGATTGCATTGTTCAGCCCTTTGTGGGCGCGATGATCCGCGTCCGGAGCCAGCTTGTTAACCGGCTTGGTATAGCTGCGCAGCTTGTCTCATGCCCGACAGTGCATTGCCCAGCGGTGTCACGAGAGATGGTGATTACGACCCTCGGATAGCCCGGTCACGGCAGATGAACAACTTGGCAATACCATTCAAAGAACAGCACCGCCAGCAGCGCCATGGTGAAGGGTTTGATCAGCCAGTTGACCACCAGCGTCAGGATCAGCCCCTTTGGTTGACGCGCCACGCCGCCGACCGCTCGGAAATCGACGCCAACCATCATTGGATACACCATGGCCCAGATCAGCAGGGCCACGACAAGGTTGATGCTGGCCACCTCGGCCGATGCTACCAAAGCGACCAGACCGGGGTCCACCAGACCGATCAGCATGCCAGCGACCATGGCGAGGGCAACCCAGACGGTCAGATATCGTTCGAATATGCTCATGGATAGGCTCGGTTTGTTTCATCGGTCAATTTGCCAGAGATCAGCGCCGCCAGCGCCACCATGATGGCAGCGGTGCCCAACACAAGGGACAGGCCGCCGACCTGAAATGTCAGGCCGGACAGGATGGTGCCCATAAGACGGCCCGTAGCATTGGCCATATAATAAAAGCCGACATCCATTGTGACCCGTTCGGATCTGGTGAATGCAAGGATCAGGTAGGAATGCAGGGCAGAATTGATGGCGAAGATTGCTCCGAACACCAACAGGCCGATGACAAGCGTGACCGTCAGCCAGGGTTCAGGGCCGGACGACAGCATGACAGCCAGTGTGAGAGCCGCCGGAACACAGAACAATGTCGCTGCCCAGGTGCGGGCCGCGCGGATCAGGCTTGCTTCGGACCGGTTGGCGGCACCCAGTATTTTCGGAGCACTTGCCTGCACGGCGCCATACAGGATAATCCAAACCGCCATAAAGGTTCCGATCATAAAGAATGCGGCGCGGTTTCCTTCCTGGGTGCCGTCCGAGAGGACGGCGTAGAAATATATCGGGATGCCGACCACGAACCATACATCCCGTGCACCGAACAAAAACACCCTGGCCGCTGATAGCCAGTTCACGTTTGCGGATTTTGAAAAGACGTCCGAGAATTTCGTGCCTTTGCGCCCTTTGGGCAATCCCGGTGGCATGAGACGGATGATGGCGACGAGGATTGCCGCAAGTATGGCCGCCATGACAAATATGGCCGCCATGAAACCAATTGTCGCCAGCATCGCCGCGCCCAGCAGAAAGCCCAGGCCTTTGACTGCGTTCTTTGACCCGGTCAGCACGGCGACCCAGCGAAACAGACCGCCCCCCTTGGTCGGGGCCAGTAATTTGACGGCGGATTTCGACGACATCTTGGCCAGGTCCTTGGCCACTCCGCTGGCCCCCTGCACAATCATGACAAACGCAACGGATGTGGTCACGGTCCAGTGAGGGTCAAGACATGTCATGGTCAACAGAGCGGCAATCTGCAAGCCCAGCCCGGCATAAAGCGTCGATGTCAATCCGAACCGCGCCGCAATCCAGCCTGCGGTCAGGTTGGTTGCCATTCCCGCCACTTCGTAAAGAACAAACAGATAGGCCAGCTGTACCGGAGAAAACCCAAGGATATGAAAGTGCAAAAGCACCAGCATCCGCAAGGCCCCGTCTGTCAACATAAAGGCCCAGTAGGCTGCGGTGACTGCGATATAGGCCGAAAGGCCCTCGGGCCTTTGGTCGGCGTCAGGTATCACAGCAGCGATCCGACCCTAAGGGCAACATCGACCAGACGGTGCGCGTACCCCATCTCGTTGTCGTACCACGCATAGATTTTGACCTGCGTACCGTTCACCACCATGGTCGACGGCGCGTCGATGATCGAGGACCGCGTGTCGTTGGTGTAATCGGCTGATACCAGCGGGCGGGTTTCATACCCCAGGATACCTTTCAACGCGCCCTCGGATGCGGTCTTGAAGCAGGCGTTGACCTCGGCAACGGTGGTTTCACGTTCGACTTCGAACACACAATCCGTCAGCGAGGCATTCAGCAACGGCACGCGTACAGCATGGCCATTCAGGCGGCCTTTAAGATCAGGGTAGATCAGCGTGATCGCCGTGGCAGACCCGGTTGTGGTTGGGATCAGCGAATTCAGGGCCGACCGCGCGCGCCGCAGGTCCTTTGCTGGCCGGTCCACGATGGTCTGGGTGTTGGTCACGTCATGGATTGTGGTCATCGTACCGTGACGGATACCAATGCTTTCGTGGATGACCTTGACCACCGGGGCCAGACAGTTGGTGGTGCAGGATGCCGCCGTCACAATGTGATGTGCGGCGGGGTCGTACACGTCGTTATTGACGCCCATCACGATATTGGCGGTCGGGCCGTCCTTGACCGGGGCGGAAACAACAACCTTTTTCACACCGGCGTCGAAGTAAGGGGCCAGCCTCGCCTCGGTCTTGAATGCACCTGTGCAATCGATCATCACATCCACACCGTCCAGCGGCAGGGTGCCCAGATCTTTTGTCCCGATGAAGGGCAGGCGGGTGCCGTTGATGGTGATGCTGTCCGCATCATGGTCGAACGTGGCGTCCCATCGACCGTGCACTGTGTCGAACTCCAGCAGATGGGCATGCATGGCCGGATCGCCGGTGCCATCGTTGATCCACGCGATTCTGGCCTGTTTTTCCAGCAACGGCTTCAGGGCCAGTTTTCCGATCCGTCCCAGACCGTTAACAGCGTAGGTGGTCATGATTTTTCCTCGACCGGCGCTCTGCCGATTTCATCAATCGCGGATTGCAGGGCGATCCGGTCAAGGCTGTCGACCGGCAGAGATGTGAACGCTTCGATGCGACGTTTCAAAGCGCCATAAGCGGTCTGAAAGGCCAAACTTTTCTCGGCATCGGTTCCGGTGGCCTTGACCGGGTCGACCATGCCCCAATGCCCGCTGATGGGCTGACCTTTCCAGGCCGGGCATTCTTCGTTTGCCGCCTGATTGCAGACGGTGAACACAAAATCCATTCCGGGCGCGGTATCTGACGCAAATTCCGACATGTGTTTGGATCGCAGAACCGAGATATCATGCCCCTTGTCCTTCAGCACTTGCAGGGCAAAGGGGTTCAAAGCGGATGCGGGCTGAGTTCCGGCCGAATATACGTTGAACCGATCTCCGCCCAATTGGCGTAGCAGGGATTCGGCGAAAATCGAACGGGCTGAATTGCCCACGCACAAAAACAGGACGTTGAATTTGCGATCTGCCGTGTTTGCATGCCCTCCGGTCAGCGGCAGGCACAGGTCGGGGCGGCCACGACAGCAGTCGACAAACAGGTAATCCAGCATCCCCTGAACGCTTTGCATATCTACGGTATACAGCAGCGACGTGCCGGATCTTTCCTGTGTCACCAGACCGGAGCGTTGCAGCGCGTTCAGATAGTTCGACATGGTGCTGGGTTTGATATCCAGCTCAGAGGCCAGCTCGCCCGCAGGCACGCTGTCAGGAAATCGTCGCATCAACATGCGAAACACGGTGATGCGTTGAGGATGCCCAAGAATAGACAACTGATCTGTAATTGATTCTATCATATTTCATGAAATATCGAAATAATAGATTCAGATCAACATGACATCGCGGCTGTTACAGAAATTTCACAAAACCAGCTGCCCGGCGTCACCCTCGGGTCATACGCAAGTGAGCTTTGCGCACAGATGCCTGTCTTGGTCCAACGTTATCACCGGCTGCTTTAGGTCCATGGGGGGCGGTTCAGCCGTGTTCTTCGGTTGCCATGCGTTTGTTCAGCAAGCTGAGGGCGGCAAACGTTACAACTGCGCCGGACAGCAAATACAGCCCCGCCGCCCAAAGGCCCACAAAAGCTGTCAGGCCGATGCCAACAAGGGGGGCAAAGGCTGCGCCGATGATCCAGGACAGGTTGGTCGCCATTGCCGATCCGGAATACCGATATTTCTTTGGAAAGCGACGAGGCACAATTGCACCGGCCTGACCATAGGCAAGACCCAGGACGACAAAGCCGAACAGAATGTAAAAATACGGGTAATGCGCCAGCGTTCCGATCATCAGGCTCAGCACAACGATCAGTATGGTGCTCAGACGGATCACGAAGCGACGGGTGAAGCGATCCGCCAGCACCCCGCACGCACCTTTAGCCAACTGCCATGAGAGCACGATTATAAGACGAGGACTGATCGATGAACAGCTGTCGCGCACGGCGCTCCGGGCGGAAACACACGTGGACGTGGCTAGGGCACGCGCAGCACGGCGCCCGCTGATCGGCCAAGGACACGCCAGGTGCCAATGAAACCCGCTATGAGTGTTAGGACAAGCGCCAATCCGAGGATCGCGGCCATCGTTCCGGGAGCCCAGACCCAGGGAAGCTGCATGACTATCGTCACGACGACATAAGCACCTATCAGCCCGAGCAGGCCACCAACCAACGCCGCCACCATGCCGAGGCTAAGATATTCGATCGCAAATTGTCGAAGGAGATCGGAGCGTCTTGCACCTAAAACCTTCAGCACGGCTGCTTCATAGAGATGCCGGCGTCGAGCCGCCGCTACGGCACCTGCAAGTACAAGAAGCCCTGAAATCAACGTGACTCCGGCAACCGCGAGGATCGCTAGACGCACCTTGTCCATAATGTTCCTGATCCGGCCTGCAACTTCGCGCATCGACACCGGCGTGACATTGGGCAGTGTTTTGGCGACAGCGTCCATCAAGATGGGCTCTTGATCAGGCCCAATGTCAACCGCGGCCGCATAAACGTGTGGCGCAGCCTCGAGCGTTCCCGGGCTGAACAAGAAGGCAGCATCTAGGCGTCCCTGGCTCCAATCGATTTCCCGCCGGACGACGGCGATCTCTGCCTCGATGACCCGGCCAAGGACATTGAAGCCGAGACGATCACCGATCGAAACGTCATAAGCTTCCGCAACATCATCTTCGATCGCAATCTGGGCCGGGCCATCATAATCCGATGGCCACCAACTCCCTTCAACAATTTCGGTTCCTTCAGGTATGGTCGCTGAGTAGCTAAGCGCTCTGTCGCGTCGCAACGTCCAATGATTGATGCCGGATTGATTGGCGGGCACGTCCTTAATACGGACGACACGGCCACGAATGGTGGGTAGGAGTTGAACATTGTCCGCATCAACCTGCTCGGCCACGATCGAGTCAAATGCGTCGAGTTGGTCGCGCTGAATATCGATGAAGAACACCGAAGGTACACGATCCGAGAGACTCTGATCGAGTTCGGCTCGCATGTTTTGATTGAGAAGAGCAACGAGCGTCAACACAGTGAGTCCGGCACCGAGAGC
>JBCCIK010000156.1:0-5476 GCA_039028255.1 Pseudomonadota bacterium
GCGGGTGAATAACCGCAAGGTACTGAATGGTGTGCTTGAGGCAATGGGTCTTGGCGAAAATGCCATAGCCCGTGACAACGTTCTGCGCACTATCGACAAGTTCGACAAGGTGGGTGAGGCGGGCGTGCGTGAGCTGCTGACCAAAGGGCGTCTGGATGCATCGGGCGCATTTATCGACGGCGTGGGTCTGACTGACGACCAAGCCGAACCTGTGATTGCATTCCTGACGTCCAAAGCCGCGAATTCAGCCGGAACGCTGGCGAACCTGCGTGCCGCCGTAGGCGACAGCAAGACTGGCGCTGACGGTATCGCCGAGCTAGAGCAGATTGGTGCCTTGTTGGATGCGGGCGGCTATGGTTCGGACAGGATCGAGATTGATCCCTCGGTCGTGCGCGGCCTCGGCTACTACACCGGACCGGTTTATGAGGCCGAACTGACCTTTGAAATCCTGGACGAGAAGGGCCGCAAACGGCAGTTCGGATCGGTTTCGGGTGGCGGTCGTTATGACGATCTGGTCAAACGTTTCACCGGTCAGGAAGTACCCGCAACAGGTATCTCAATCGGCGTCGACCGTTTATTGGCTGCGTTGCGCGAAAAAGGCCGCATGGCTGCACAAGCCACCGGACCCGTGGTTGTCACAGTTATGGATCGTGACCGCATGGCCGATTATCAGACGATGGTGGCTGAACTGCGCAACGCCGGCATCCGCGCCGAGGTTTATCTGGGCAACCCCAAGAACTTTGGCAATCAGTTGAAATACGCGGACAAACGGAATTCTCCGATTGCAGTGATCGAAGGTGGCGATGAGCATGCCAGCGGCATTGTCCAGATCAAGGACCTGATCCTTGGTGCGAAAATCGCCGAGAGCGCCACGCTGGAGGAATGGAAAGAACGCCCCAGCCAGTTCGAAGTGCCGCGCGGCGATCTGGTCGCAAAGGTGCGTGAAATTCTAAGCAGTCAGGACTGAACCATGCCTAACCGCTCTCAGATACAGGCCCGCGCTGCAATGATGCGCGTCCGGTTCGAGGCCGCCGGTGCTCGGGTCGTGGACACGCCGCTGTTGCAACCGGCCGACATGCTGCTGGATCTTTACGGAGAAGACATCCGCGCGCGGGCTTACGTTACCTCGGATGCGCTGCGCGGGGAACAGATGCTGCGACCGGATTTCACGCTGCCGGTGGTTCAAATGCACATGAGCGACGGGGCCGAGCCTGCGCGCTATACCTATTCAGGCGAGGTTTTTCGGCGTCAGGAACACGATCCCGACCGTCCAAACGAATATATTCAGGTCGGATACGAGGTGTTTGATCGCGATGATCCGGCCGGGGCGGATGCCGAGGTCTTTTCTTTGTTCGCCTTGCAGCTCGGGGGCATGCCATTACGTGCGGCAACCGGCGACATCGGAATTCTGACGGCTGCGGTCAAGGGGTTGCGCACAACCGATCGTCGCAAGGCGGCGCTTATGCGACACATCTGGCGCCCACGCAGATTCCGCGCTCTTCTGGATCGGTTTGCTGGCCGCAAACAGCCAAACGAGGGTCGCACTGCCCTGCTGGACTCTGCTGATCCTTTGGCAACAGGTGCCGCAATGATTGGCAAACGCCGTGTGGCTGAAATCCTGGACCGAATTGATGCGTTGCGCGCAGATCGCGACACTGCGCCAGTCTCGGATCAGGAATTGGCCGGCTTGGACGCATTGCTGAATGTGCGCGAAACCATGCCCTTTGCGCTTGAGCATTTGCGGGATGTGGCCGTGGACCTGCCGCAGATCAATCCGGCGCTGGATCGGCTGGAGGCCCGGGTTGCCGCGCTTCAGGCGCGCGGCATTGATGTTGAGAACCTGGATTTTGAAGCTGCCTATGGTCGCACGTCAATGGAGTATTACGACGGGTTTGTGTTTGGCTTTTACGCCGAAGGGCGTCCCGATCTGCCGCCCATCGCCACGGGCGGGCGGTATGATGCCCTGACCCGGCAATTGGGACATGGTGCCGAAATCCCGGCAGTCGGCGGTGTGTTGCGCCCCGACCTGATGTTGCTGGTCGAGGAGGATGCGACATGAGCCTGAAACTGGGCGTGCCCTCGAAGGGTCGGTTGATGGATAAAACCTTTTCCTGGTTCGAAAAGCGCGGCATCACACTGTCGCGCAGCGGATCCGACCGGGAATATGCCGGTAAGGTTGACGGAATTGATGGGGTTTCGCTGATATTGTTGTCCGCCGGGGAAATCCCGCGCGAACTGGCGGCAGGACGCCTGCATCTTGGGGTCACCGGCATTGATCTGGTGCAGGAAAAACTGCCACGCTGGGAACAGCAGGTGGAAGAGGTCCGGCAACTGGGGTTCGGCAAGGCGGATCTGATTATCGCAACGCCCGCCTGCTGGGTGGATGTCGACACGCTGGACGATCTCGACGCTGTTGCGGCGGCATTTCGCAAAGCGCATGGCCGTCGGCTGCGGATCGCCACCAAATACCATCGGCTGGTGCGCGAGTTTCTGACTGACGCGGGTGTGGCTGACTATACGCTGGTCGACAGTCAGGGTGCGACCGAAGGCACTGTGATCAATGAAACCGCCGAAGCGATCGCCGACATCACCTCGACCGGAGAGACATTGCGCGCCAATCACCTGAAAATTCTTTCGGACGGTCTGATCCTGCAATCGCAGGCCACGTTATGGCGCAGCTGCGTGTCCAGCTACTCGCCCGAGGAAAAGCGTGTACTTGAAAGTGTTGTGAGCCGTGTGAACACGGTCTAGTTCGCGATGGCGGTCACGGATTTGCTGATGTCAAAACGTCTTGACCCGCGTGTCCCTTTCCATGTTTTGAACGCGATGTTTTTCCTCAGATCAAATGTTATAATGCCGTTATTGCCGGCATCACAATCGCGCTGTCAAAGTTGAAGCAGACCGACTGCTTTTTGCCGTTCCCGGACACGCTGGTCCCGGCGGCAACAAAGCGCGGTCGCCAAAATGCGTGTCATGACATATCTGCGGATAACAAACTGCACTCTTTTGTTAAATTCAAAGGAGCGCTCTACGCGATATCGCGTGTATTCTAAGTTTGCCGTGCAGCTGACACTCTGTTGCAGGGTTTACAACACACCGATTTCGGCCAGTGCACGGTTCAAATCGTCAGGCAGGGCATCATCCTGCGCGCGTCCCTTTGGCAGATCGGCGGGCGTGTCCTCGGGTTTTAGGTAGCGCCATCCCTGAAATGGGCGTTTCAGGGCACCTTGGGTGCGGTGCAATTCGGGATCCAGGACAATGGCGCACCGGCGAATGCCGTCTTCGCCACGAACTTCGTCCAGCCGCAGAATGCGTTGACGGCACTGAACCACACCTTTGATCACCCAGTAAATCGAGCCGCCACCAAGTATTTCCGAGTCTCGTTTGGGCCACATGCGCGTGACATGTCGCGGCAGGGCGTCCTCAAATCGTTGGCGATAGCTGTCCTGCCACGCAATCAGCGAGTCGACGCTTTCGGAACCAACCGAAAGTTTGATGAGGTTTATGTGTTTATCCACAATTCGTCCACAGAGTCGTTCAATGCAATTCGTTAATATGGTAGGATTATCAGGAAGAGGCATCAAGTTATGGTAGCGTTTTGTAATGAAAATGGTCTATTTTGTATGTCTCTTGGATTTTAGGAGTCGCCGATGAGCCGCTTTGCCGCCCCCATAGCCGAGCAGATCTGGGACATGAAGTACCGTTTCAAAAAGGCGGATGGCACCCCGATCGATCAGACGGTCGAGGACAGTTGGCGCCGTATTGCCCACGATCTGGCAGGCGTGGAAAAGGACCCGGCGCAGTGGGAAGACAAGTTCTTTCATGCGCTGGAAGACTTCAAATATCTGCCGGCGGGCCGGATCACCGCAGGGGCAGGGACAGCGCGGCAGGTCACCTTGTTCAATTGCTTTGTCATGGGCACCGTGCCCGACAGCATGGCCGGTATTTTCGACATGCTGAAAGAGGCAGCACTGACCATGCAGCAGGGCGGCGGGATCGGGTATGATTTTTCGACCATCCGTCCGCGTGGCGCGGATGTACACGGCGTCGCGGCGGATGCATCCGGGCCACTGAGTTTCATGGATGTGTGGGACGCGATGTGCCGGACCATTATGTCCGCTGGTTCGCGGCGCGGCGCTATGATGGCAACCATGCGCTGTGATCACCCGGATATCGAACAGTTCATCAGTGCCAAATCCGATCCGGCCCGCCTGCGTATGTTCAACATGTCTGTGCTGGTGAGCGATTCGTTCATGGAGGCCGTCAAGGCTGACGGCCCTTGGAATCTGGTGTTCGGCGACAAGATCTATCAGACCGTTCAGGCCCGTGATCTATGGAACAGGATCATGCAGGCGACCTATGATTATGCCGAACCGGGCGTGATCTTCATTGATCGCATCAATCAGGCCAACAATCTCAGCTATGTGGAAACCATCGCGGCGACCAATCCGTGCGGAGAACAGCCCCTGCCGCCCTATGGCGCGTGCCTGCTGGGATCGATCAATCTGGCGCGCCTGGTGGTCGAACCGTTCGAACAAGGCGCCCGTCTGGATGATGCCGCACTGCATGAGCTGGTCGCGGTGGCTGTGCGGATGATGGACAACGTCGTGGACGCATCGAAATTTCCGCTGCCAGAGCAGGCGGCAGAGGCGCTGGCCAAGCGTCGCATTGGATTGGGTGTCACCGGGTTGGCGGATGCTCTGCTGATGCTGGGTCTGCGCTATGGGTCGGACGAGGCGGCGCGCCAGACCGAGCGCTGGTTGCACGCCATCGCCCGCGCCGCGTACCTGGGGTCGGTCGATTTGGCTCGGGAAAAGGGGGCGTTTCCTTTGTTTGAAGCCGACAAGTATCTGGCCAGCGGTACGATGCAACAGATGGATGAGGATGTGCGTCAAGCTATCCGCGACCATGGCATCCGCAACGCGTTGCTGACATCCATTGCGCCGACAGGGACGATCTCTTTGTATGCCGGGAATGTGTCTTCGGGGATCGAGCCGGTCTTTGCCTATGCTTACACGCGCAAGGTTTTGCAGAAGGACGGGTCCCGCACCGAAGAAGAGGTTGTGGATTACGCTGTGCAACTGTGGCGCGACAAATTTGGTGACATGGACCTGCCGGACTACTTTGTGAACGCGCAGACCCTGCCTCCGTCAGATCACGTCAAGATGCAGGCAGCGGCGCAAAAATGGATCGACAGTTCCATCTCAAAGACCATCAATTGCCCGGAAGACATCAGTTTCGACGCTTTCAAGGACGTGTACATGCAAGCCTGGGATCAAGGTTGCAAGGGATGCACCACCTATCGCCCGAATGAGGTGACCGGATCGGTGCTGACCGTCTCGGAACGTGACGACGCTGCTCCGGGCGAAAGCGCAAGCGCGCCGCAAGAGATCGAGGGCGGCGATGTCATCTACATGTCAGAGCCGCTTGACCGACCACAGAGCCTTGAGGGATCGACCTATAAACTGAAATGGCC
>JBCCIK010000157.1:0-5468 GCA_039028255.1 Pseudomonadota bacterium
CAAGTTCGTGATCGCGGAAGTGATCCGCCACCACGAACTTCACCGCAATTCCGGGGACTGACCCGGACCAAGCCATTCACATTCAAAGGAGAACACAATGGCCATCAAAATCCGTCTCGCCCGTGGGGGCTCCAAGAAACGACCCTTTTACCGGATCGTTGCCGCCGACAGCCGCGCGCCCCGCGACGGTCGCTATATCGAACGTCTGGGCACCTATAACCCGCTGCTGCCGAAAGACAGCGAAGACCGTGTGAAAATGAACATGGAGCGCATCCAATACTGGATGGATCAGGGTGCTCAGCCCACTGACCGGATCGCCCGCATGCTGGAGGCCGCCGGTGCCCGCGACAAGGCCGAGCGCAGCAACCCCAAGAAAGGCACACCCGGCAAGAAAGCTCAGGAGCGCGCCGAGGAAAAAGCCGCAAAAGTTGCTGAAGCAGCCGAAGCGCCTGCTGAACAAGAAGTAGCAGCAGCGGAAGAATAAGCAGGACGCCGCGTGCAGGATCAGACCTTTACCGACGATTTTCGCACACAGCTAGACCTGCTGATGCGGCTCCGGCGCGATGTGCGCCGGTTCCGTACTGACGCAATAGACGAGGCAGTGCTTACGCGCTGCCTCGATGCGTTTCGATTGGCCCCGTCCGTAGGGCTCAGCGAACCCTGGCGCGTCATTCGCGTGGAAAGCGACGCGGCGCGCAGGACGGCGCTTGAGAATTTTCAAATCGCCAATGCCCGTGCGTTGGAAGGCTATTCCGGCGAAAAGGCGCAGCTTTATAGTCAATTAAAGCTGGCCGGGATGCGCGAAGCCCCGGTGCAACTGGCCGTGTTTTGCGATGATGCCACCGACAAGGGACAAGGTCTGGGCGCGGGTACAATGCCTGAAATGCGGCGCTACTCGGTGGTGTCCGCGATCACCCTGTTCTGGCTGGCTCTGCGGGCACAGGGTCTTGGACTGGGCTGGGTATCGATCCTCGATCCGGTTCGCATGGGCCGTGACCTAGAAGTCCCGGCGCATTGGCGACTGGTCGGTTATTTTTGCGTTGGCTGGCCCGAAGATTTTTCTGAAACGCCCGAACTCGAACGCGCCGGCTGGGAACAGCGTCAGGATACTCTGCTGATCGAGGTACGTTAAGGATGTTCGGTCTTATTCGTCTTCCCATCCTGTTGCTGATCGCATTTATTGTGGGCGTGTTCTTTGAACGCAGCAATCAGCGAGAGGCCTGCGAGGCGCGGGGCGACTGGCAGAATGGGCTTTGTGTGACGGTGGGCAATCCAAATGAATGATCTGATCTGCGTGGGCAGCGTTGCCGGTTCGTATGGTGTCCGTGGAGAAGTACGTCTGAAAAGCTATTGCGCGGTGCCCGAGGATATCGAGACCTATTCCCCACTGACGAACGAAGCCGGGACTCAACGCTATCCGCTGGTTCTGACGCGCGCCATCAAGAACGGGTTTTCCGCCCGGCTGGGGGGTGTCGAAACCAAGGAACAGGCCGATGACCTGAAGGGCCTGCGCCTGTTTGCACGGCGCGATCAACTGCCCTCGCTGCCGGACGACGAGTTTTACCACGCCGACCTGATCGGGCTTGAGGTTTATGACACTGGTGGCACTTTGCTGGGACAGGTGAAATCCGTTCAAAATCATGGGGCGTCCGATTTGCTGGAACTGTATGGCGCCGGGCTGAAATCGACGGTTCTGTTGCCGTTCACGGTCGAAGCGGTCCCAACTGTCGATCTGGACGCGGGCCGGATCGTGGCTGACCCGCCCGAAGGCTTGCTGTGATGCGGCGCGTCCTGTTGCATCTTGGTTTGCACAAGACGGGCACCACGGCCGCACAGTCTTTTCTGTACGAAAACCGTGAACTGATCTGGCCACATTTCTCGCTGATGCTACCCTACAAGACGCGCAAAAGCGGTTTGTCCAGAGCGGCCACGCATCACTCCGTTTATCGACTGGATTCAACCTTGGCCGAGTTCGGCAGTCTGTTGCGCGAGGTTCTGGACAGGTTGGATTTTGGCACCCGTCGGGGACTTATTCTGAGTGAGGAGAATTTTGCCGGTCTGCGTCCCAGCCGCAATCTGGCCGAAGGATACGCAGCCGCGCCTGACCTGGCGGCAACGCTGATCAGCATGATACGCCGCCGTCTGATCGGGGAACAGCTGGACATCACGGTCTATCTGTCCTTGCGGCAACGACACAGCTGGATGCGCAGCCTTTGGTCGCATGATCTACAGCGGACACGCATTGTGCAGGATTTCGACGAATTTTGTGCAAAGCTTGATCATCTGCCGTCATTCGACGCCACGGTCGACCGGTTTCGTGAAAACCTGCCTTCGGTGTCAGTGCGCACCGCGTGGCTGGAAGACCTGCAAAATCGCAGCTTTGGCCCGGGCACGCCCTTTGCCGATTTTCTGCACTTGCCGCGTGACAAGGCATCACGTCTTGTCCCGCCGGCGAAAGCAAATCAAAGCCTGCCTGACAGCGTGCTGGACGAGTTACTGGCGCTCAACCGAGGCGCGATGGACGAGGCAACGCTGATTGACACCAAAAAGGCGATTGTCGCGGGCGCCCGCAAAGAACTGATCGGTCACACATGACAGACACACCCGGAAAATCCCATGGGCGCAAGGCCATTCGCGCAACCCTGAAACCGCGAGAGTTGATGACGCCGACGCCCGATCTGCACGGCGTGTGGAAGGCCAGGATCATCACTCTTTTTCCCGATGCCTTTCCCGGTGTGCTGGGCGAAAGTCTGACGGGCAAGGCGCTGCAAGAGGGGCTGTGGCAGTTGGAGACCGTCGATCTGCGTCAGTTTGGGATCGGCAAACATCGCAATGTCGATGATACACCCGCCGGTGGAGGTGCGGGTATGGTGCTGCGCGCCGATGTGCTGGGTAAGGCGATTGAACATACGATGGCGGGCATTCGCGGCAACTGCCCGTTGATCTACCTCAGCCCGCGCGGTCGACGGATGGACCAGCAGATGATGCAGACTCTGGCCCGTTGCGATGGCATGACGCTGCTGTGCGGTCGGTTCGAAGGTGTCGATGAACGCGTACTGGAACATTACGGTGTGCAAGAGGTCAGTTTGGGCGATTTCGTGATGACCGGAGGTGAAATCGCGGCGCAGGCGCTGATTGACGCCACTGTGCGCCTGATCCCCGGCGTTTTGGGCAATCAGGCGTCTGCCGAGGAGGAGAGCTTTGCCTCGGGCCTTCTGGAGCATCCGCAATACACCCGCCCCGCCGCGTGGAACGGCCGCGCGATCCCCGAAATACTGATGTCTGGCAATCACGGCCGCATCGCCGAATGGCGTCATCAGATGTCGGAACAGATCACCCGTGAAAGACGGCCCGATTTGTGGGACAGCTATCTGGAATCGCGGAAAAAAGCCTGGGACTGACAGTGATGATGTGGCTCGTAAGCCGCAATCGACAGCTTTGAGAACATACTACTTTTAGACGAATATCAGTCACGATATTCGTGCATAGAACTCTGCTTAAAACGATTAGATTTCAACATTAGACAGGCTGCCAGATGAAAAAAATTATTTGCATGTCCGTGCTCGCCCTATCGGCCTGCACAACAAAACCTCTTGAATCGTCGGTGCCCACGCAGGCTGGTCACAATCTGCATTCGGCGCGGGTTGCGGTGCAAAACTGCGCGACCGAAGCGGATATCGGCGCAGACGCCGCAGTGATCGGTGGATATGCCACCAATATTCTGTTTTTCGGGATTATTTTGGGCCCGGCTATCACGTCAGCATTTGACGATCAGCTGCGCGCGCAGGGTGCAATTGATCAAGTTGATCGCTGCATGACCGAGCGCGGATTCGAACGCCGCGATCTGACCGGTGGCGAACAATTCTGGCTGAACAATGCAACAGGCGGCGAACGTGTGCGCCGGCTGGATCACCTGGTAGACGGCGGCACCATAGAAACGTATCGCGGACCGCAGGTCTAAGGGCCCCCGGCCTTCCAGCGCGCCCAGATTTCAGGGGGACCGTTGAAGGTGTTGATGTCCACCTTGCCTTGCACGCCGGGCACCAAACCTGTTCCGGTATACTGCCAGAACCTCCAGATCGTTCCAGGATAAACTTCACGTGGATGGCCCGCGACCGAGCGCAGCCAGAATTCGGTTTTGGGCAAGCGGCTGATATTTGTATCCTGATAGAAATCCACTGTGGTGTAGACAATGGGACGACGCCCATAGTGGCGTTCCAGAATGTCCAGAAAACGCTGTGCCTCGGCCCGGACTGTGCGGCCGTCAGGGCGTAGTGTGCAGGTTTTGGAATGCGGCGTCCATTCCATGTCCAGCACATGCGGCAGGTCCGCACCTTTTGGCACATTTTCGATAAACCAGCGCGCCTGTTCCTGAGCAGGGCGACAAAAGTAGTAGTAGTGATAGGCCCCCCACGGCACACCCGCTGCCTGCGCGCCACGTCTGTGATCATCGAACATTGGGTCGAATACGTCCCCGCCCTCGGTTGCCTTCATGAAAACAAAGCTGACGCCCGAAGCTTTGGCCTGCCGCCAGTCAATCGGCCCCTGCCAGCGCGACACATCCAGCCCGTGAACCGGATAAAGACCAGGATGTCGACCTTCCCATTCGTGCGGATCAGCGTCGCCAAAATCCGGATAGATCACCGCAGGCGCCGTTCGGTCCACACCCGGTGTCGCTTCGATCACCTGTGGCGCGGGCCCTTTTTGACCGCATGCCGTCAGGACGGCCCCGGCCAGGGCCAGCATGATCCCAAATCGTATCATCTGTTCTTGCCTTAATTCACTGCTCTTGTAATTGCCCCCAAGAATGCCTGATCTGTCGCACAAGGCAACGGTGGATTTCCCGGTTGGCAAAAACCCACCATAGGTTGCTGCGATTTAGGCTTGATCCCAATCTGCAAACCCCCTAAAGCAACGCAATCCGGTGCCGCGTGATGCGACTCCGGTGTTTTGGTTTGCACGTCGTTGCGGCGCCCGGTGTTCTTCTACCACGGTGCGATGGTGCGGACCGAACCCAAGGAAAAGTCGATCTGACCTCTGGCGGGCTGTATGCAGGACCCGGTGAAGACCAAGAGCTCTCAGGCCGTGCCCAAACTTCGTGGACCAACCACGAGCAGATAGGAGTACCTGCGATGGACCTGATCGCACAGCTTGAGGCGGAACAGATTGCCGCCCTGGGGAAAGACATCCCCGATTTCAAAGCCGGAGACACTATCCGTGTCGGCTTTAAAGTGACCGAAGGGTCACGTACCCGGGTGCAGAACTACGAAGGCGTCTGCATCGCGCGCAAAGGTGGCAGCGGCATCGCCGGCTCGTTCACCGTCCGCAAAATCTCGTTCGGCGAAGGCGTGGAGCGTGTGTTCCCGCTGCATTCGACCAATATCGAGAGCATCACGGTGGTGCGCCGCGGCCGCGTTCGCCGCGCGAAGCTCTACTACCTGCGCTCGCGCCGCGGCAAGTCGGCCCGG
>JBCCIK010000158.1:0-5434 GCA_039028255.1 Pseudomonadota bacterium
ACAAGACTGATGAACGCGACACAGTAAAACCACGTGATAAACAGCGAAGCGACCCAGGTTGCCACACAGTTTTCACGCCTGACCGGACCCCAACCGCATAGTTTGGATACAATCACGCCAATAATGGTCCCCATCCAGCTTAGCCCCAGCAACGAGGCAAAGCCGACAAAGATCAGGATGGTGGTGCTGTTTGAATCCAACGGCACCATGCCCAGAAACGCAAAAAAATGAAACGGCAACAGAAACCAGACAGCTTTTGTTGCCGTCTCCAACGTCTTTTTCGGTTCTTTGTCCTCGACAAACGGATTGCCCGTTTCCGATACAAGCGACAGAAAAGACGGAAACGCCTTCAGAATATTCTCCATCTCTTTGGACATCGGTTACTGCCGCCAGAACAATCTGACAAACGCGCTTTGACGCGCGTTGTCGATTTGCTGAAAGTGGAATTCCGTGACAGTTGGTGTCCATTCCCCCTTTTTTGCCGCGTTGATGGCCGCTTTTTTGTCGGCCTTGCGCCCGCCGAACCACCGTTTCGAATAATCGCCCGTTGGTATCGGCGCGGTCAATTCCAGGCACACGCCCTGATTTGCCGTGACATCGTGCAGGCTGACCTCGACCGAACTGACAATCAGGTCCGACACTTCATCCGGCCGCGGACTACCAGCCTGCGGCAGGCTGGCAAAAGCCGGGCTGGGCAGGAAAATCTGCGCGATGTCATAGGCGGTTTGTTCAATGACATGCTGACCTTTGGGATTCACGACGACATTGTCCACTCCGGCATAAACCGTGTCCGACGCCCAATCCCCCCGGTCGCCGTTGATGCGCCCGGTGTGATTGCACCCGGCGCTGCCCTGAAAGACAAAGTGAAACTGCTTGTCCAGCAACGGTGTTCGTGCCAGTTCGCGCCTGTTCGAATGCGCCAGGACAAACTTGTTGGTTTCATAAAAATACTTGTCTTCGCCCAACCCGGGTTGATCATTTGATCGGGTCGCATCGCACGCGCCATAGTCCAGATCGGACCGCGTCAACGACACGTAACTTGCCCGCTCATCGCTTTTTGCGTGGCTGACACTTCGGATCAGAATCGCCTCTTTGTTCTTTGCCGGCAAAATGACTATGTAGTCGCCCGCGTTCACACCGGCACGCAGATAAAACCGACCTGTGGATGCATACTGAAGTCTTTCTGTCGCATTCAGGGCGGTGTAGTTTTTGTCTTTGTACCCTTTGATCTTGGGCAGGTTCAGCCGCCCCCGAGCCAAAGCGTCGTCCGGGCTGCCTATCGGGGAATAATACAGTCCGTTTTTTGTGAACTTAGAGAGCGAGCATTCAGCTAAAACGGGTTGACCCAAGACGCTGGCAATTAGAAATGTAATCAGAGTTTTCATATCGAAACCTCGTAAAATTAATCAAAAAACTCCTTTTCATAACACGATTGTGCGTTTTCACCAAATTGTCTGACGCCGGATCCGGATCGTCAATAGGTTGCATCCGCAATGCGACCCTTGGGGACCGGCGCCATCGCATCAAATCTGTTCGATCTGCGTTTATCTGACGTTGTTCATCATCACGGCGGAAATCGGGGCCATGGCCACCCGGCTGCCGCGATCTTCCAGACCCCACAACAGCAAGGCCGAGATCGTTTCCGGGCGCACACGCCCCAGCATCACAACCGTTCCTTCCTGCCCGGCACGAAAGGCCGCCTGATCCAGAAAGCGGCGCATGATCTTGGGGTCTTGTCGGGCGCCATCGATGTCGCGGAAGATAACGCCCGACGGGACGCCATTGCGTGCGGCCAGTTTCTGCACTGTATTCAGACCGTTATCCTGAGTTATTAATCCGCGCCCGGTGCCACCCGCAATTGCAGCGACCTGATCCGCCAGTTTCCGGTTCCCCTGAATTCCGGTGTCTACACCTTCGAGAATGCCAACCGTTTCGGGCAATGTGTCCAACCAAACGGCCAATGAAACCTCGGCATCTTGCGCGCTGGCCGCTTGGGGCAGATCTGCAAGGGCAAGAACTTCGAACCCGGCAGAGCGGTGGCGCGCCATTTTCGCAACGGCGTCCGGGTCCGAGGGGCTGACGGCAAAGCTGACAGGATATGGAAAGTCCTGAAGGGCCTCGGCCCCAAAGGCACCTTCGTCGTCAATCAAGATAATCGACATCAGCGGTTTGGCTTCGGGGTTCTCGAAGGTGGCAGCAAACGCCTCGATCGGTTTTCCCGGATCAATCGGCTCTGCGTCGCCGCTGCTGGTTGGGGCATCGTCGCGTTCGGTCAGGGGAACAACACGTGTACCGGCGATGGCGGCGCCGACCTGATCACCGCCGATCTGCGGCAACGCGGCAATTCTGGGCAGCTTGCGCGGCAGAGTATCTTCATCACCTTCAACAGCGATTGGGCTGTTTTCAAACGGATTTTCATCTTGCGCATCATCGGACACGTCCACGTCTGCGTCGGGTGCGATCTGGCTGGGAAGCGCGGGTTCGGGGTCCAGCGCGGCAGTCACATTCGGTTGCGGCGGCGTGGGCGTGTCGTCAAGTACCACCGGATCAGCGTCCGGCTGCTCGACCGCCGGGGCCGTGCCGGGTGCAGGTGGTGCGGCGGGTGTGTCGGTCACGATGGCAATCTCGGTCCCGGTCGCCGCGACCGGCTGATCCAGACCTTGCGCAGTGGCCGAGACCGTGGGCTGGCTGTCCGTTCCGGTTTCAATCCCGGACAGATCGGTCAGACTGTCGGTGTCTGCGGCTGCTTCGGGCGCGCGCGGGGCCAGTTCAACAAGATCAGCATCTGCTGTTGTCCCGGCAACATCAGTCTCGGTCGCGGGTGCGTCAACTGCTGCTGGTTCCGGTGCCTGACTGGCCACAACCGGTTGGCTGGACAACGGCGTATTCAGCGACACCATCACCCCAAGGAGGGCTGCGACGACCGCTCCGGCGATCATTCCTCCGAAAAATCCACGCATTACGTATGCCTCTCGATGTCTTCGCCTCGCTCGATCTGCGCCGTCTTTTGCGGCACTTGGCCCGATTGGACGTCAGGAACGGGATGTCCCCTTGACGCTGCCGCACAAGCCTGAGCATGTATGTTCCGACATTATACCGTGGTGCAGGGCTGTATCGCCAGCCCGAAATGCCAAAGTGAAGATAAGTACCCATATGCTGCTGCTGATCGACAACTACGACTCGTTTACATACAACCTCGTGCATTACTTGGGCGAACTTGGGGCGGAAATGGTTATTCGCCGCAATGATGCGCTGGATGTGCAAGAAGCGATGGCCATGAATCCAGCGGGTATTCTGCTGAGCCCGGGCCCCTGTGACCCGGATCAGGCCGGTATCTGTCTGGCGCTGACGCAGGCGGCTGCGGAAACCGGGATCCCGCTGCTGGGTGTGTGCCTGGGTCATCAGACCATCGGTCAGGTCTTTGGCGGCAAGGTCATCCGCTGTCATGAGATCGTGCATGGCAAGATGGGACAGATGCATCACACCGGTACTGGTGTATTTGCCGGTCTTCCCACCCCGTTTGAGGCGACCCGGTATCATTCGCTGATTGTTGAACGAGAGAGCGTGCCCGATTGTCTTGAGACTACGGCCGAACTGGAAGACGGCACCATCATGGGATTGCAGCACAAGGACCTGCCTATTCACGGTGTGCAGTTCCATCCGGAATCCATCGCGTCCCAGCACGGTCATGCGCTGCTCAAGAATTTCCTGCAAGATTTGAAAGTCCCGGCATGAGTGAAGCGCTCAAACCGCTGATCGGAGCCGCCGCAGACCGGTCTCTGATCCGCGCAGAGGCCGAACAGGCGTTTGCTATTCTGTTCGACGGCGAAGCCACCCCCAGCCAGATTGGCGGATTGCTGATGGCCATGCGGACACGCGGCGAAACGGTAGAGGAATACGCCGCCGCCGCTGCCGTCATGCGTGCCAAGTGTAACGCGGTCAAGGCACCGGCCGGAGCAATGGATATCGTCGGAACTGGTGGAGATGGCAAAGGAACCTTGAACATCTCGACCGCGACCGCGTTTGTTGTCGCTGGCGCAGGGGTTACCGTGGCCAAACACGGCAACCGCAATCTCAGCTCGAAATCCGGTGCAGCTGATGCTTTGGGCCAAATGGGCGTCAACGTGATGGTCGGGCCGCAAGTGGTTGAAAAAGCGCTGAATGCGGTTGGGATCTGCTTTATGATGGCGCCGATGCACCATCCGGCAATTGCCCATGTAATGCCAACACGTCAGGAACTTGGCACGCGCACGATCTTTAACATATTGGGGCCCTTGACCAACCCTGCCAGCGTCAAACGCCAACTGACCGGGGCCTTCAGCCGCGACCTGATCCGTCCGATGGCGGAAACTCTGGGTCTGCTGGGCTCGAACCGGGCCTGGTTGGTGCATGGGTCTGACGGGACGGATGAATTGACCATAACAGGGGTCAGCTGGGTTGCCGCGCTGGAAGACGGGTCTGTGAAGGACGTAGAACTGCACCCGGAAGACGCCGGCCTGCCGGTCCATCCGTTCGAGGATATCATTGGCGGCACCCCGGAAGAAAACGCACTGGCCTTTCGCGCCCTGCTGGAAGGTCAGCCCTCGGCTTATCGGGACGCGGTTTTGCTGAATTCCTCAGCCGCCCTGGTTGTTGCCGGTGCCGCCGCAGACCTGCGCGATGGTGTCGCGCAAGCGGCCGAAAGCATCGACAGCGGCAAGGCCAAGGAAAAAATCACCGCCCTCGCCCGCATCACACAGGAAGCTGCATGACCGAAACTGTTCTGGACAAAATCAAAGCTTACAAACTGGAAGAGGTGGCAGCGGACAAGGCGCGGAAATCTCTGACCGATCTTGAAAGCGACGCCCATGCAGCATCCGAAGTCCGGGGCTTTGCCAAGGCGCTGCAAACGGGATCCCGACAAGGATATGGCCTGATCGCGGAAATCAAAAAGGCCAGCCCGTCCAAGGGTCTGATCCGCCCCGATTTTGATCCACCGGCCTTGGCCAAAGCGTATGAGGAAGGCGGCGCGGCCTGCCTGTCTGTGCTGACCGATACACCCAGTTTTCAGGGTGCCAAAGACTATTTGACGCAAGCGCGCGATGCGACCTCTTTACCGGCGCTGCGCAAGGATTTCATGTACGACCCTTATCAGGTGGTCGAAGCCCGCGCTTTGGGCGCTGATTGCATTCTGATTATCATGGCCTCGGTCGAGGATGAGCAGGCCGCCGAACTGGAACAAACCGCCTTTGAGTGGGAAATGGATGTCCTGATCGAAGTGCATAACGAGCAGGAACTGGACCGCGCCGCGGCCCTGAAAAGCCCGTTGATCGGGATAAATAACCGCAATCTCAAAACGTTCGAAACCAGTTTGGATACAACCCGGCGGTTGTCGAAACTGGTTCCCGCCGACAGGACGATCGTGTGTGAAAGCGGCCTGAACTCTGCGCAGGAC
>JBCCIK010000159.1:0-5419 GCA_039028255.1 Pseudomonadota bacterium
ACCGGTCCCTCCATCGCCATTGCCCCATTGCCCATAGGCGCAGTGCTCAACGCTGCCGAAACCGGGTCAGACCTTGTGGTAGCCGGCACCACGAATAACGTGGGCGACGGTCAGCAAGTCACTGTCACGCTGGATGGGCAAACTTACACGGCCAATGTGTCCTCAAACGGCTGGAGCGTGACGGTCCCGGCAGCTGATCTGGCATCTTTGGCCGACAACAGTGATTTCAATGTGACCGCCGATGTTGCAGATGCCGATGGGCTTGTGGCACCGCAGGCCAGTGCGGCGTTTTCCAAAGATGCAACACCACCAACGCTGGGCATCGATACAGTGTCCGCTGGTGCTGTTATGAATGCGGTGGAGCAGACCTCCGATCTGATGATCGACGGGTCCACCACTGCGGAAGACGGGCAGATCGTGACCGTTGTGTTGAATAGCCAATCCTATTCCGCAGCTGCGTCCGGCGGGTCTTGGACTGTCACGATCCCGTCCGCGGATTTGTCCGCGTTGCCCGATGGCGCGACGGTCGCCGTGACTGCAAACGTCGCCGACGCTGTCGGCAACCCGGCTGTGCAGGCCACGGCCAGTTTCGACACGGATTACACCCCGCCAGCTCTGGCCATTTCGGGCCTGTCTGACGGGTCTGTGATGAACGCCGCCGAACAAGGTACCGACCTTATCGTCACCGGAACCTCCGACGCGCCCAATGGCACCATGGTCAGTGTTGTCATCGCAAGATCGGATGGCACCGTGGATATCAGCGGAAGTGCCGCGATATCGGGCGGAACCTGGAGCTATACTGCAACAGCAGCTGATCTGGCGGGTTTGCAGAACCTTGAATCCTACACTGTGCGCGCGTCTGTTTCCGACGCGGCCGGAAACGGCAGCCAGACCAGTACCAGCTTTACAACAGATTTCACTGCGCCTGCCATCACGTTGAATGCGCTGCCTGTTGGCACGGTTCTGGATGTTGTGGAACAAGGCAGCGATCTGACGGTATCCGGGACAACAACCGCCGAAGACGGGCAAACAGTAACCGTCACGCTGGATGGGCAAAGCTATGCCGGGTCGGTATCGGGCGGTGGCTGGACGGCCACCGTACCTGCCGGAGATCTTGCGGCCCTTGCCGACGCGACAAGCTTTCCCATTTCCGCATCGGTGGTCGATGCGGCTGGAAACAACGCGACCCCCGCTACAGCTACGCTGACGACAGATTTCCGACCGACCCTCAGCCTGGATGCCGTTGGCAGTAATGCGGCCCTGGCGCTGGCGGATGCACAAAGCACGGGCCTGGTCATTTCTGGTAGTTCTGTCGGATTGAGCGCGGGTCAGTCTGTGAATGTCACGCTGAACAGCATGTCCGTAGGTTCAGCTACCGTTGCCGTGGATGGAACGTGGTCCTTGACGGCTTCAGCCTCGGATTTCGCGACGTTTAACGCGGGCGATAGTTTGGGCTTCGCCGTACAGGCCACTGTGTCCGGCGGGCCGGATCCTGTGCCGGTCAGCGAAACCGTGACGGCGTATGTTCCCGCGGCATATACGCTGTCCGAGGTCGGACGCAGCGGGTCGACCGTCACTTTCGCCATGCACGCCGAGCCTGATCGCGACATCTCTGCTGGTTTGGCGGTGACGGCCGAACTTGGCTATGATGCGTCGGTCGCAAGCTTTGATACAGGTTCGGTGGTCGGCAACCCACAGTTGCCTTTGGCCGTAAACACCAGTGTTCCAAACACCGTCAGCTTTGCTGGCGCAACGCTGAGCTTCAGCGATCTGAATGCACCTTTGCTTACTTTTACAATGACCGTCCAGGATGCCACTCAACCCATCGAACTGACACTCACTACCCCGGACGGCGGTCCGACGCGCTTGATTGTGGGTACGGATGGCAACGATACCCTGACAGCCGCGAACGTCGACACATTCATTCGCGCAGGCGAAGGAGACGACACCATCACTCTGGATACGGCGGGGCGGGACGTTGTTGTTTTCGAAGCTGATCCCGCCAACAACGGTACAGACATTATCACGGGGTTCACACTGGGGCCATCCTCGGCAATTTCTGACGCGTTCATGTTCAATGGTTTGGACGTTGCGACGTTGCGCGGAACCGGTGTGGATTTCGAGCTGCTGAGCGTTGGAGATACTATCGGCACGAACACCGGCGTTATAGGGCTGACGACGGTTTTGGCGGATCTGACGGATAACACACTCGAAACGGCGGTTGAAAGTCTGGCGGCGACGCAATCTGGTGACGCGCTGTATGTTCTGGCCACCGACGGAACCGACAGTGTTTTGGTTAAAGCCTCATTTTCGGCCCCGGCGACCGCCAATGTTGAAACCATTGCAACGTTCGACGGGCTGGAAAGCCTGAATAATCTGAACGCCGATAACATCCTGCATACAGACCCGACGGGGGCGACAGCGTGACAGCGTCGCTGCCGTCTTCAGACCCCCATGAACATGAAACAGTAGGTTCACCATGATGAAAACCAGACTAACCCCTGTGTGCCCGTCCAGGCATCAGCACCGGTATTGGCGACGCTTTACGTCCTATGATTTTGTCCGCGACCTGTCTGTTTGCCCGATTGTTGAAAATGAAATCCCTGACGCCGCTGCGGCCTTTCCGATTGCCTTTCAGGTCTCTGGAACCGCTATTGAACCGGTCGCCATTTTGTCGCTTGCACCCAATCTGCCGACACCATTTGTTTCCGACCAGGGGGAATGGTTGGCAACTTATGTCCCTTCGATCCTGCGCTGTGCACCATTTCACGCGGACCGCCTTTCTAGGTGGGACGAGGCAGCAACAACCCAATTTGCCCTGCTTGTCGACGAAGCCTCGAATCTGATCTCAGACGATCCATCCGATCAGTCTTTCTTTGACCCGGACGGAAGCCTGAGCAGCGAACTCAGGCAGGTGGTCGAATTTTTCAAGGCCCATACGGACGCTCGGGAAACATCGCGCCGGATGTGCCGTATGATCGATCAATTGTCGTTGTTCGAAGCCATGCCAACCGATCACAGTGTGTGTGCGTCATTCAATCTGATGCGCGTCCGATCTGAGTTGATCCACAATCTGGCCGATGATGACATCACCATGTTGACCAAAAGCGGGGCACTGCGCCTGATCCACGCCCATCAGGTATCCCTGTGTCATCTCGGCTGGCTGATGCGGGCACAGTCAAATCTGGCCAAGCAAACCCCCCCGCTGCCACGTTTGGAGCAAGAGCCGGCCTTGGGGTTTTTACAGGCCATGGCTGCGTCGGGGATGAGGGAGATTGTGGATCCTATTGAGCTGCCGGCTGGATGTAGCCCCTATGCTTAGGCGGGTTCGACGGCGCGCGCGACTAAACGGTCGGGACACTGTTGTGGCAGTAATAATTGCGCACTTTCCCGGCAATACAAGCAATGTCATGGCGGTTCGAGGTGTGTTGATATGATGTCGAGTCCCACAGCCCCCGGTCTCACTGCGCTTGAAGCATGTATGCTAAATGTCGCTGACACTCTGGAGCGGCCGCTTACACTGGCGGCGCTACAGGGCGCTCAGTCCGGTGCGAATGCGGATCTGACGATCAGGGACGTGATTGATATTTCATCTCAGATCGGGCTTCAGACCGGTTACGGGGCGCAAAAATTACAGGATTTCGATGCTGATTTGGTGCCCGCGATCCTGTTGTTGGAAAACAACAGGGCCGTAGTTTATCACGGGCGTACACGAAATGGCATGCTGCTGATTTTTGATCCGGACATAGGCGACGGGATCGGAGAAGTGGCGCGGCAGGATCTCTGTGCAGTGTACACAGGTTATGCCATTCTATTTCGGCGTTGCCATACTGATGAACACAGAGCAGATGATAGTCATAGATCAGGGCACTGGTTCTGGTCCGCTTTCAGGGCCAACCGATGGTCGTATTTTCAGGTCGCCTTGGCCGCGGCGATGGCGAATGTGCTGGGTCTGTCAACGTCGGTTTTCATCATGGTTGTATATGACCGTGTTCTACCAAACGAAGCGACGGAGTCCCTGATCGCCCTCACTTTGGGTGTGGGTCTGGCGCTGATATTCGACTTTGTTCTCAAGATTCTGCGCGCGGGTTTTATTGATCGGGCGGGACGAAATGCGGACATGTACATGGGGCGCCGCGTTTTTGATCAGATACTGAACATAAAAATGCAATCACGCACCGGATCGACCGGCGCCATGGCCAGTACGGTGCGCGAGTTTGAAACCCTGCGGGAATTCTTCACGTCGGCCACTCTGGTTGCAATTGTCGATCTGCCCTTCATAGCAGTCTTCATCTTTGTGATTTATCTTGTCGGCGGCCCGCTGGCAGCGATCCCGGCGCTGGCTGTTCCCGTTGTTCTGTTGACTGGCGTGATCGTGCAGCCGCTGCTGTCTCGTCTGGCTGAAAACAGTTATGCGGATGGTCAATCCAAGCAATCTGTGCTGGTTGAGGCGGTGTCAGGTCTGGAAACAATCAAAACAACCGCTGCCGGCCGCAAAATGCGCGCGCGTTGGAAAGGTGCGCTGGAAAGGCAAAGCGCGTATGGTATGCGCAGCAGGGCAGTCACGCAGTTTGCATTGAACCTGACGGGGTTCACGCAACAGGCCGCACAGGTCCTGATCGTGTTTTACGGTGTGTTTCTGGTGTCGGCAGGCTCGGCCAGCATGGGCGCGCTGATCGCGTCGGTTATGCTGACCGGACGAGCGCTGGCGCCTTTGGGGCAGCTGGCCCAGACACTGACGCGTGTAAACCAGGCGCGAACCGCCTATCGAAACCTAGATGTATTGATGCAGGCCGAAAGCGAACGGCCGGTCGGACGAAACTGGATCAGCCGGTCGGCATTCAAAGGTGCGGTGTCGTTCAGCAATGTGCATTTTGCCTATCAAGGCCAGAATGATGACGTTTTGAATGGTCTCTCTTTCACCGTGAATCCTGGCGAGAAAGTTGCAATTCTGGGTCAGATCGGATCCGGGAAAAGCACAATCGCACGCTTGCTTTTGGGGCTGTACCCGCCGCGCGCAGGTTCAGTAATGCTGGACGGGCTGGACATTCGACAAATCGATCCGGGCGATCTGCGCGCCAGTATTGGGTCGGTTCTACAGGATGTATGGCTGTTTTCCGGCTCGGTCCGGGAAAACATCGCCAGCGGAACGATCCGCCCTCGGGATCAGGACGTGATCGATGCCGGGCGCGTTTCCGGGGTTGAGGATTTTCTGGCGCATCAGCCGGGCGGATATGACTTGCAACTCGCCGAACGGGGTGAGGGGCTTTCGGGTGGTCAGCGCCAGGCCATTGCCTTGGCGCGTGCGGTTATCGGAAACCCGCCGGTTCTTTTGTTGGACGAGCCGACCAGTGCGATGGACGTTCAGACCGAAGCCAGGGTGATCCAACGTCTGAAACAGGCCACGCGGGATCAGACG
>JBCCIK010000160.1:0-5373 GCA_039028255.1 Pseudomonadota bacterium
CAGCAGGACATGGACGATATTCTCAGCCTTGCGTTGCGCGTCAACGATTTCATGAGCGGCATGATGCTGGCGGTGGGCATTCGCCTGATCGATTTCAAGATTGAAATCGGGCGCGTGTTCGAAGGCGATTTTCAGCGCCTGATCGTTGCCGATGAAATCAGTCCGGACAGTTGCCGTTTATGGGATATTGAAACCGGGCAGAAGCTGGACAAGGACGTGTTCCGCCGCGATCTGGGCAATCTGGCGGATGCCTATTCCGAGGTTGCACGACGTCTGGGGGTTCTGCCCAAAAGCAATGTCACCAAACCGACGTTGATCAATTAGGCCAACTGTAACAGCAAAGATGCAAAAAACGCCGCGTGACACCATGCGGCGTTTTTTGCATTTGCCTGAATGGCGGCTTTAATGCTCTATGTGCGTCAGGTGGAGCGTTTCCAATCTGGTTTGCTATCAAGGTGATACCCAACATGGCTGAGTTGTTTGATCAGGCCATCTTCCTGAAGTTTCTTGCGGCAATTCTGGCCATTTTCAATCCGCTCTACAATATTCCGATTTTCCTGAGCATGACGCGCGACTGCACCAAGGCCGAACGCAAGCGCGTCGCGTTGATCGTGATGGCGTCGGTTACGGCCATCGCCCTGATCGCGGTTGTGATCGGCGAAGAAATTCTGGCCGTCTTCGGGATTGACGTGCCCTCGTTTCGGATCGCCGGCGGTATTATTGTGTTCGGCATCGGAATGTCGATGCTGAACGCTCAGGATCGTACGCCGGGCGATCAGGCCGCCGTGTCAGCGGGGCACAAGAAAAAGCTGAATTTCGCTGTTGTGCCCCTGGCAATTCCGCTGACGATCGGACCGGGCACGATCGCGGTGACGATTGTGTTTTCGCACCAGCTGTCGGACGGGGCCGAAATTGTGACACTTGGCTCGGCGGTGTTGATTGCCTGCGCGGTGGTGGGGGTTGGCCTGTTGTTTGCGGATCAGATTTCCCGGTTCCTTGGTGAAACCATGGTCAACGTACTGACCCGTATCATGGCCATTCTGCTGGTTGCGGTGGCAGTCGAAATGGTGCTGACCGGGACATTCAATGCGATTGACCGGCATTACCCCGGTCTGGTGTCCGATCAGGGTGCGGGCTAGACGCCGCAGATTTGGACTACAGATGAGGGTTGTCGAAACGCGTCAGGCAGGATATCCCCCGGCGCAACAAATACAGCCCGTATCCCGGGCGTCAGCTGGAGTTTCAGAACATGAAAGCACGGGTGCATGTGATGCTCAAAAACGGGGTGCTGGACCCGCAGGGCGAGGCGGTGCGCCACGCATTGGGCGCGATGGGCTTCGACAAGGTCGAAGGTGTGCGGCAAGGCAAGGTGATCGACCTTGAACTGGCCGACGGAGCGACCGAAGCGGATGTCACCGACATGTGCGAAAAGCTGTTGGCCAACACGGTCATCGAACGCTACGAAATCGAACTGGTCTGAACCGTACCGCAGGAGGGTCCGCCATGCGCGCCGCCGTCATCGTTTTCCCGGGGTCGAACTGTGACAGGGATCTGGCCGTCGCTTTCGAGCGGGCCGGGTTCTCTGTCGATATGGTCTGGCACAAAGACGCGTCGCTGCCACAAGGCGTCGACATCGTGGGCGTGCCAGGGGGGTTCTCCTACGGCGATTACCTGCGCTGCGGTGCGATTGCGGCACAATCGCCGATCTGCAAGGCGGTGGTCGATCATACCAAACGCGGGGGATATGCGGTTGGCGTATGCAACGGGTTTCAGATTTTGACGGAAACCGGCGTTCTGCCCGGCGCCTTGTTGCGCAACGCCGGTCTGAAATACATCTGCAAAACCGTCGGGCTGACAGTCGAAACCAGCGACAGTGCCTTTACGCAGGGTTACAATGCAGGCGATGTGATCGGCATTCCGATTGCCCATCATGACGGAAACTATTTTGCCGATGATGCCACATTGTCGATGCTGAAGGATCAGGACCGGATCGCGTTCACCTATGCTGTCAATCCTAACGGGTCCGTGGGTGATATCGCGGGCATTCTTTCTGAAAACCGCCGTGTTCTTGGGATGATGCCGCACCCGGAACGGGCAGCCGACGATGGGCATGGCGGCACCGACGGGGCGGCAGTGTTCCGCGCATTGTCGGATGTGCTGACACCGGCATGACTTGAGGTCGCGGAATTGCGCGCGTACCTTTCCGGGATGAGCTCTGAGGTTCAATCCGGCTGGGAAAAATTCACGCGCCCGTTGCGCGGTGCACCGCTTGGATGGCGGTTGCGCGTTGCCGTGCTGATTCTGCTGGTCGCCGCAATTGCCACAGTGTGGGTCACCAACCGCCTGCTGACGGATCGGTTTACCGAATCGACGCGTAACCGCGCAGAGCTACGCCTGGCGCTTTATTCCGGTAACTTGCTCAGCGAACTGCGCCGCAACGCCATCGTGCCGCAGCTTCTGGCGCGCGATCCAACGCTGATATCGGCGCTACAGTCCAGCGATTTTACGCTGTCGACGCAGCGGCTGATCTCATTTGTTGAGGAAATCGGCGCGGCGTCGCTGATGCTGCTGGACAGCGACGGGCGATCCGTTGCCGCCACCGACCGCAACCGCATTGGCGAAGCGCATCGCAATTCGCCGTATTTTGTGGACTCGATTCGATCAAATGCGACGATCTTTTCAGTCATTCCAAAGGAAGCGGGCGGATACAGCTTTGTGTATTCGCGCCGGATCGAGGCGGGGGCCGAAATCATCGGCGTCATCGTTGTCGAGGTCGATTTGCAGAAGTTCGAGCGCGCCTGGGCGGGTATTTCCGATGCTGTGATGGTGACCGACAGCACCGGCACGATAATTCTGTCAACCGAACCGCAATGGCGGGGGGTCGATGAAAACGCCGCGATGCTGCGCCAACCGCCCGAAGGGGCGATCCAGCGCGCCATTCGGGCCACAACCGATTGGACCGCGTTGCCGCCGGACGCCTATTTGCAAGGCGAGGCGGTGATGCGGATGGAAACCCGTATTCCGTTTCGCGGCTGGCAGATGACCTCGTTTACGACCTATGCGTCGATCCGCGAAAAGGTGAACAGCGTTCTGGCGCTGGAAATCATGGGTTTTGCGATTCTCCTGGCGCTGGCCTTCTACGCGCTCAGCCGCCGGGCGACCCTGCGCATGACGTTTTTTCAGCGCGAGTCGGCAGAGCTTCGCGCATTGAATGCCAGACTACAGCGGGAAATTGCTGAGCGGGAACGGGTCGAAAAGACGCTGGATCTGGCCGAGCAAACCCTGGCCCAAAGTTCCAAGCTGGCCGCGTTGGGAGAGATGTCGGCAGCGGTCAGTCACGAGTTGAACCAACCGCTGGCGGCAATGAAGACTTACCTGGCTGGCGCTCGGTTGCTGCTGCGCCGCAACCGCCCCGAAGAGGCGCTGGCCAGCTTTGGCCGGATCGATGGTCTGATCGAACGCATGGGCGCAATCACCCGTCAGCTAAAGTCATATGCACGCAAAGGCGCGGACGCGTTTTCGCCAGTAAATCTTGGCGAAGCGCTGGCGGCATCCTTGTCGATGATGGAGCCGCAACTGCGCCAGCGGCACGTCAAGATTACGCAGATATTGCCGGAAGAACCTGTTATAGTGATGGGGGACCGGATGCGCATTGAACAAGTCATGGTCAACCTGTTGCGCAACGCGCTGGACGCCACGAAATCGGTGGCAGAACCGGATGTCGAAATTATTCTGGCAGCGGGGGACATGGCAGTGCTGACAGTCCGGGACAACGGATACGGGATCGATGATATCGAAAACCTGTTCGAGCCGTTCTATACCACCAAACAGCCGGGCGACGGGGTCGGACTGGGGCTTGCTATCTCGTCCGGGATCGTAAACGACCACGGGGGTCGGCTGACCGCGCGCAACAGTCAGCAGGGTGGTGCAGTGTTTGAAATGCAACTGCCGATACTGGGAAGTGACGGCCTTGAGGCCGCTGAATAACGAGGAATGACTATGGCACAGGCCATGAAGATAGCCATCGTGGATGACGAACAGGACATGCGCCAGTCGATCAGCCAGTGGCTGGCACTGTCTGGGTACGATACCGAAACCTTTGCCAGCGCCGAAGACGCCCTGAAAGTTCTGGGGCCGGAATATCCTGGGATCGTGATCTCGGACATCAAGATGCCGGGTATGGACGGCATTCAGTTGCTGAAAAAGCTGATGGGGGCCGACAGCACGCTGCCTGTCATCATGATCACCGGCCACGGCGATGTGCCGATGGCGGTCGAGGCGATGCGCGTCGGCGCGTTTGATTTTCTGGAAAAGCCGTTCAACCCGGATCGCATGTCAGAACTGGCAAAGCGGGCCAGCAATGCGCGTCGCCTGACCCTGGACAATCGCGCGTTGCGGCGTGAGTTGTCGGGCGGGACGCAGATCATGAACAAGCTGATCGGTGCAAGCCCTGTCATGGAGCGGTTGCGCGAGGACATTCTGGATTTGGGTCAGGCCGACGGTCATGTGCTGATCGACGGAGAAACCGGCACCGGCAAAACTCTGGTCGCGCACGCCTTGCATGCGGTCGGCAGCCGGGCCGGCAGAAAGTTTGTGCTGGTGTCATGCGCCGCGCTGGAAGAAGAAGCGCTGTCAAAGCGCCTGTTCGGCCCGATGATGCCCGAGGATGCACAATTGCCCGCAATCGAAGAAGCGCGCGGCGGAACGCTGGTTCTGGAGGATGTGGAAGCACTGAGCGACACATTGCAGGCCCGTTTGCTAAGCGTCATGAACGAGCAGGGCACCCCGGCAGAAACGCGGATTGTGGCAATTTCCAACCTACAGGAAGCCGGCAAGACCAGCGAGGACGTTCTGCGCCCGGACCTGTTTTACCGGCTGGCCGCCCTGCGGATCACCATGCCGCCACTGCGTCAGCGTGGCGAGGATATCCTGACCCTGTTCACCCGCCTCAGTGAGCAGTTTGCCGAAGAATATGGTTGCGAGGCCCCTCAGGTCAGCGCTCAGGAAGCCGCCCAGCTTTTGCAGGCCCCCTGGCCGGGCAATGTGCGGCAACTGATCAACATTGCTGAACGGGCGGTGTTGCAGTCGCGACGCGGATCCGGAACAATTGCATCTTTGCTGATGTCGGATCATGAGGAAATGCAGCCGGTCATGACGACCGAAGGCAAGCCGCTGAAAGAATATGTGGAAGCCTTTGAACGTATGCTGATCGACAACACGATGCGGCGTCACAAGGGGTCGATTGCCTCGGTCATGGACGAGTTGTGCCTGCCGCGCCGCACGCTGAACGAGAAGATGGCCAAGTACGGCCTGCAACGGTCGGACTATTTGTGAAGTGGGCAGGGGGGCCAGCCCCCCTCTTGTCCGTTCCGG
>JBCCIK010000161.1:0-5327 GCA_039028255.1 Pseudomonadota bacterium
CAACCCGAAAGCTGTTTTGACCACTGAGTTCATCATCGGCGAAACTCTGAGTTTTGGGTGCCCAGCAGGAACCGGGCCGGATCGCGCTCGACTTTGTTGACCAGGCGCTCCAGATTGACAACCAGGCTGCGCGCCTCTTCGGTGAATCGGGTTAATTCAGGCAGACCCAGTCTCAGGAACTCTGAAACCTGGCGTTCGTTGTTGGTGACAAGCGATTCCAACTTTCCGACGAAGCTTGCCGCGGACTGAGAGGCAGCCAGGATATCATCAGAAATTTTGTCGATATTTCCCGATGCACCGGTCACCGTCGTTGTCACCGCGTTGGTTGCGTTTCGCAGATCGTCAATGATTCCACCTAGATCGTTTTCGATGACGTTGTTTGCATTGTCGAACGTTGTTTCGGCGATGTTCAGTGTTTCGGTTGCGCTCAGCATCGCGGCATCGATCAGGGCCAGGGTTTCGTCGGCGTTTTCAAATGTCTGTTTTGCGGTTGCGATTGCAACTGTACCGTCATCTGCAAAGCTTTCCAGGCTGTCGGCCAGACCCTGTGCTCGGGTGCCGAGACTATCGACAACCCGGGTCGCCGTTTGCGCCGTCTCGCGCATGTCCTTGGCCAGCGGTGTCAACTGTCCGGTTGTGAAGTCGTCAATGGACGTGATGGCCGTATTTGCCGTTTCAAGTGTATTTGTTGCGGTTGTCAGCGTGGTATCGGCCGTGTCCGCAAGCGCATCCAGCCGGTCGGTAAATTCCGCAACTTCCCGCGCCGCAGATCCAAGATCCGCAGACAGGCTTTCAAAATCGCCAAGTGCGCTGTCCAGCCGCCCTGAAGACGAGGCCAGATTGTCCAGAATAGTCGCCACTGCGGCGCGGTTCTGATCGTCAACCACAGTGTTGATGTTTTCCAGCAGCGCAATGGCCTTTTCCAGCAGCAATGGCGCGCCCTCAAAGACGGACTGCAACGCACTGGGTTCCGATTTGATCATCTGGCCTTCGGCCAGCGGCTTGGCATCCGCCGATCCGCCGGACAAGGCGACATAGCTGACACCTGTCACCCCTTGAGACTGCAATTTGGCGACAGTCTTGGAATTCACCGGTGTATCGGAACTGACCTCGATGCGAACGCGCACTTTCGAAGGGTCGGTTTTGTCCAGATCGAGGTCTACTACCTGACCAACCGGCAATCCGTTATAGCGCACGTCACTTGCTGTGGCCAACCCAGCGACATCGGGAAACAGGATATCGTAATAAGCGTATTGTCGATCTACTTCGACTTTTGCGAGCCACAGCAACAAGGCCAGAGCGCCAAAGATGCCGGCGAGCGTGAACGCCCCGATCAGCACATAATTGGCTTTGGTTTCCATCCTGTTCGGCTGCCTCTGCTATTTGTCCTGCGCGGCGCGCGCACGGGGGCCCGTGAAGTATTCCTGTACCCAGGGATGATCCACTTCTGTCATCCGTTCGATTGGTCCTTCCACCAGCACCCGTTTTTCGGCCAACACCGCTATTCTGTCGCAGATCGCATACAGACTGTCGAGGTCGTGCGTGACCATAAACACCGTAAGCCCCAGCGAGCGTTTCAACTCGTCAATCAATTCGTCATAAGCTGCGGCACCAATCGGGTCGAGACCTGCGGTCGGTTCGTCCAGGAAAACGATTTCCGGGTCCAGCGCCAGCGCCCGTGCCAATGCGGCCCGCTTGCGCATGCCGCCCGACAATTCCGACGGCAGTTTCCCGCAACTCAGAGGTGGCAGGCCAACAAGGCTGATTTTCAATTCGCCCAGTGCCTTCATCAGGTGATGGCTGAGGTGAAGATGTTCGCGCATCGGCGCCATCACGTTCTGCATGACGGTCAGCGACGAAAACAAGGCACCGTCCTGAAAAGCCACGCCCCAACGCCGTTCTGCCATCAAACGCTCTTGCCGGCTCCCATTCAAAACATCGGTGCCCAGTACTTCAATGGATCCGGCGGCGGGTAGATTCAGACCGACGATCGTGCGCAACAAAACGGATTTACCCGTGCCCGATCCACCCACAATACCCAGCACCTCGCCGCGCCAGACATCCAGGTTCAAGTCATCATGCACCACTTGCGGCCCGAACCGATTGACCAGACCCCGAACCTTGATCACCCTTTCGCGCGATTTTCCGGGTTGATCTGTTGCCAGAGCATTATTCAAAGGCCGAGCTCCGAGAAAAAGATGGAAAACAACGCATCCGCTGCGATGACCAGAAAAATGGATTGCACCACCGAAGTGGTTGTATGCCGCCCGACACTGTCGGCAGACCCCCGAACCTGCATGGCCTGCCAGCATGACACTATTCCGATGATCGCCGCAAAGACCGGGGCCTTCATCATCCCGATGGCCAGATGCCAGACATCCGTGTTGGCTTGCAGGCGGGTTACGAACATACCCGGGCTCACCCCCAGTTCGATCCAACTCATCAATGCACCACCAACAAGACCAGAGATGTTTGCGATGAACCCCAGGATCGGCAGCATGATAATCAGCGCAATGACCCTGGGCAGGACCAGAACTTCGATCGGATCAAGCCCCAATGTCCGCATCGCATCCAGTTCTTCGCGCACCTTCATCGAGCCGATCGAGGCGGTAAAGGCCGATCCAGAACGCCCTGCGACGATAATCGCGGTCAGCAGGATTCCCAATTCACGCAAGATGGAGATGGCGATGAGGTCGACAACGAACACTTCGGCCCCGAATTGGCGAAGCTGCGACGCCCCTTGAAATGACAAGACAACGCCGATCAAGAAGCTCATCAACACCACAATCGGGATCGCATTAAATCCCGCTTCTTCCATTTGGCTGACCAGGGCTGCCGGTCGCCAGCGCTTTGGGCGTGCAACCGTAAGAACA
Organism: Pseudomonadota bacterium; assembly: GCA_039028255.1. Classification (GTDB taxonomy): domain Bacteria; phylum Pseudomonadota; class Alphaproteobacteria; order Rhodobacterales; family Rhodobacteraceae; genus Ruegeria. The sequence goes on from JBCCIK010000161.1 coordinate 2,874, forward strand.
AAACTCTGAAGAACTTCGCCCAGGAAACTCAGCAGGGAAACCGCCGACCGTCCCGCATCAACGGTTTTGCCACCAACCATTGCGACCCACGGGACAAGACCACGTGGCAGATCTTCTGTGCCCTCTTCAGAAGGCAGCGCCGCCTGCACCGTCGCAATCAGGTCTATACGGTTTACGCCGTCATCTTCTATTTCCACCGCGACGCCATCTTGTTCCAATCGGGATTTGAGATCCGCGATCAACCAAGCGCCACCTGTATCCATCGCCTCAAGCCGGCGAAGATCGATACACAGTTTCTTGGCATTGGTCGTTGTTGTCGAAAAGGCCCTGTCGACAAATTGCAACCGGTCAGTGACCAATCGTCCGGACAATCTGACAACGGCAACCCCGTCACGTTCGTCGTAATTCAGTGTCGGTGACGTCATTGAGGTTTCGGCCGGTCTCAGATGGATTGATCTGTCTTGAATTCAACAGTTCGGGCCACGATAGCTCAGGGATCGGGCAAACGCCAATTCAACCGAAACGCGTTGTTCCCGCATTTCTCAGAACGAACCGGATTCGCCGCAACCACTGCGATGCCTCGTCAGGATACGCGTTGAAGGCGCCATCGAATGATTTGACCAATTGCAGCCGCCATCATGAAATTTCTTCAGATGTGCTGTTTGCTTGACGCTCGCAAGCGCCCTGTCGATCCGATATTCTGCAACGCTGTCTCTGGATCAGTTGCCCATCAGCCAGCCGTCGGGGCGGCTGTCGGTTTCGGACACGGTACCCGCCGGATCGGCAAAGACGTCATTGTAAATGACTTTCTGATAGTTCTCGACAGACTCGTCCAGCGCGACGTCACTTTGCGACGTCATGAGGAACTCGCAATATGCAGTGATCATCAGATCCGCCACAACGGCTTCGGGGTTGCCCGGCAAACTGTCCTTGAGTTCGTTTGCCAATCCGCGAGTCGCTTCGGTGCTGGCCGACGCCTTGCCGACCTCCTCGACCAGTTTCGTCTGATTTATCTTTTCTCCCGTGCCTTTGGGCTGCACGACGTCAAGCACACCTGACATTTCAGGGCACTCATCTGTATTGGCCATGCCGATGTTCGGGATCAGGGCCAGGGCAGCGAAAATGACGGTTGCGCGTTTTACATTTAACATCAAAATGGTCCTAGGTTTTCAGCGTTTCAAAAGGGGTCGTAATCACGGCTCGGGCTGCTATCGCTCTCAGCCCCAGCAATATGCATCATTCACCGTTTCCCGATCAAGCGCAGATTGGGATCTGCCGGTCCGGCCTATATTCAAAGTCTCTGGCTCGGGATGGCGCGGATGAGTGGCGAAACTCCAAAAATACGGTTTAATATCGGGATGGGTTTATTAAGCGGGTATTCGCGTGATGTTTGTTTTGGCTAAGCGACTGGCCCTTGCGGCCGTTATTGTCGTGGTCGGTGCACTGGTATTGATCTGGCTGGCGCTTTTCTCGTCGCTTTTGGCCGAGCCCCGGGGCGCTTACGCCGAACGGATACTTGCAGAGCGACTGGGCGGAAATCTGGCAATCGCAGGCGTGGACTTTTCTCTGGATTCGGGATTGCGGTTCAATGCGCGGGATCTGGTTTTATCGGGCAGCAAAGAAAGCGGCGCAAACCCGCTGGAGATCACCCAACTGTCGGTCGCCATAGAATGGCGTGATCTGATGAACCGTCAATTGCACTTAAGCGATGTGCAGGTCAGCAGCGCCAGGATCGCGCTGAGTGTCGACGCGGACGGCACAGCCAATTGGCAAGGATTGGACATTGCGGATCTGCCAATTCCAAAAACCGCTGGTGAATCGTCCGGATCTGGCTGGCAGGTGAGCCTGTCGGACAAACAGATAAGCCTGTCTGACTCTGTTATCACCTACCAAAGTGCTGTCAGCGGGCTTGATCTTGATCTGGAAATGTCGTCGGTTGAATTGAATCAGAGCGACGCCAACTGGAACCTGCAGGGCGACGGCCAGTTAAATAAGCAACCTGTAAAGATCAGCGGCGCGTTGTCGGCGGACCAGTCTTTCGATCTGTCAGCGGCCTTCGACGAGCTAAACCTGAAAATTGACGGCAAGCCTGCCGAAGGTGATCTGCGATCAGGGTTTTCGGCAAATATCACAGCCGACATAAGCAAGTTGTCCCAACTGCTGGATATTCTGAAATTGCAAAAACCCATTTCCGGCACAGGCACCGCGAGTGCCGTTTTCACCGCGTCCGGGGGCAAGCGCAGCATCGACGACCTGAAGCTGCACGTCGATCTGGACAGCGGAGAGAGTTTGAACCTGACGGGAAAGTTCGGTGAGATCCGCGATTTGAATCAGGCCACGCTGAAAATGGATATCAGCCTGTATCCGCCCGACGAAATGCCCGCACCAGCAAAACTGCGCCGTGATCTGAAACTGACCGGGCTTGAGGTGGTTCTGACCGCGCAGCCCGAAGGC
>JBCCIK010000162.1:0-5246 GCA_039028255.1 Pseudomonadota bacterium
GAAGGATCGACCGCTGCCAGTGGAATTGGCTGCCATGTGATGGCATCCTGGATGAACCGCCAGACGGTCGGGTATGCCCAGATGGGGGGCGAGGGTGTCCCGCATATTGCCGCCTCGATGTTCACTGGGGGCAAACACATGTTCCAGAATATCGGCGAAGGCACATGGTATCATTCCGGCAGCCTGGCCATCCGCCAGGCCGTCGCCGCCGGCGCCAACATCACTTACAAGATCCTCTATAATGATGCCGTTGCGATGACAGGCGGACAGCCGGTAGATGGTCCGATCAGCGTAGCGGGCATCGCCCAGACCTGCCGGGCCGAAGGGGTAGAGCGGATTGCGCTGATTTCGGACGATATCGGCAAATTCGACCACCGCGAGTTTCCAGCCGGCACCTCGTTTCACGATCGAAGAATGTTGGACCCGGTGCAGCGCGAATTGCGGGATTGTCCGGGTGTCACCGTTCTGATCTACGAACAGACCTGCGCCTCGGAAAAACGGCGGCGGCGCAAGCGCGGCCAACAGGCTGATCCACAGGAATTTGCCTATATCAATGATCTGGTTTGCGAAGGATGCGGTGACTGTTCTGTCGAAAGCAATTGCCTGAGTGTCGAACCAAAAGACACTCCGTTGGGCCGCAAACGCAAAATCAACCTCAACGCGTGCAACAAGGATTTTTCCTGTCTGAACGGGTTTTGCCCCAGTTTCGTGACGGTGACCGGTGCAACCCGCAGGAAGCCAGATCTGATGCCCGACCTCGCAGCGTTGGAATTCGATCTGCCCGCACCGGCACCTCCGCCATTGTCCAGACCATTTAACCTGCTGGTCACAGGCGTTGGCGGAACAGGAGTCATTACCGTGGGAGCGCTGATTTCGATGGCCGCCCATCTGGAGGGGCTTGGGGCCTCGGTTTTGGATTTCACCGGATTTGCGCAGAAATTTGGCACCGTGCTCAGCTATATCCGGTTGGGCAAAACCCCTCGGGCGGTGAACCAGGTGCGGATAGACCAGGGCAGTGCGGATGCTGTGATCGGGTGCGATATTGTGGTCAGTTCGGCCCCTCAGGCCTCGACCCACTATGGCCCCGAAACCCGCGTGGCGCTCAACCGCGCCGAAATGCCAACCGGCGATCTGGTCTTGCATCGCGACGCCAGCCTGCATGCAACAGAACGCGAAACTGCAATTGCGCAGGTTGTCGGGGCGGAAAGGGTAACAGGGTTTGACGCCAATCATCTGGCTGAAACACTGCTGGGCGATGCGGTATTTGCCAATGTCATGATGCTGGGCTTTGCATGGCAATCCGGCATGGTGCCGGTTTCAGATGCGGCCCTGAAGCAGGCACTGGAATTGAACGGGGTTGCAGTTCAGAAAAACCTGCTGGCCTTTGCAATTGGGCGATGTGTGTCTGCCGCGCCTGATCGTCTGCCAAAACGGCCTGTGCCCAAGGCGCAAAAAGAAGCGCTGGATCAGATGATTGCCCGGCGCGCGAAATTCCTGGAAGGCTATCAAAATGCGGCCTATTCCGCCCGGTACACGTCGCGCATTTCCCGGCTGCGTGCCGCTTGTCCGGACGCCGACAACCGCTTTGTTCGCGCTGCTGCCCGAAACCTGTTCCGGTTCATGGCCTACAAGGACGAATACGAAGTCGCGCGCTTGATGACCGCGCCCGAACTTTCCCGCAACCTGCAAGACGAATTTAACGAAGGGTTCGGTTTGCGCTATCATCTGGCGCCACCCCTGCTGAGCTGGCGCAAAGATGCAAGAGGACGCCCCTCAAAGCGCGCTTTTGGGCCATGGCTCAGGCCGGTTCTGGTCGCTCTGGCGCGTGCACGATCACTGCGGACGTCCGTATGCAACCCCTTCGGCTATCACACCGAAGCGCGCATGCATCGCGACCTGTTGCGCTGGTACGAGGATCTGCTCGACCGCATAGAAGAAATCCACAGCGCCGCCACAGCTGACACATGCATGCGTGCAGTGTCTGCGGCCGATGAAATTCGGGGATTCGGCCCCGTCCGGGCCGATGCAGCCAAGACCACCCGAACCCGAGTTGACGCGATATTGCAAACATCTGCGACCGCGTGAACGGTATCTGGGGCGATTTTGGCGGCGAAACTGCTCCGGGAAGACTTGCAGTGGAAAAAATTAGCAAACGCGGGCACTGTCATTGTGACTGAACGTGCCTAAGTACCCAACCAAATCCACGTTGCAAGGCGCAGCACCCGCGATGAAAAAAAATACCGAAGACCGCGTCAGGCCGCACTATCAAAAGGCCGCCGAACTGAATTCCTGGATGATCCGAAAAGGTGTGCTGGGCCTGCCTCACATCGACTTGCTGGAATCCTATTGCCGGAAACTGGTCGAACTTGGCGTGCCCCTGATGCGCTCCCATGTCACACTGAATGCGCTGCATCCTGTTTTTGGCGGGGTCGGTTTTGACTGGCAGCACGATGAGGGACCGGTGCGCCACGAGTATCGCCATCAAGAGCAGGCCCCCGACGACTGGTTGACCAGCCCGTTCTATCACATGCTGACCAGTGGCAAGTTTGAGCTGCGCGAGCGACTTTGTGACATGGACGAACCCAGCAGATTTCCGCTGCTCAACCAGATGAAGGACCGGGGCGCGACGGATTACCTGAGCGCGGTGCTTTTGTTCGAAGAATGGACAGAAGGTCGGGCCGTCGATCTGGACGGCAATCAAGAAGGTGCATTGATGTCCTGGATGTCGCACGCGCCTGACGGTTTTTCGGATCAGGACATTGAGCTCATTCGGGCCACTTTCCCGACGCTGTGCGTTGTGCTGAGGACCTATACAAACCGGCGCACCGCAGAGGATCTGTTGGGAATATACCTTGGGCGCGACGCCGGGCATCGGGTTCTTTCCGGGGAAATCCGACGCGGGTCATCGCGCTGGATCGACGCTGTGATCTGTTATTTCGACCTCGAAGGGTTCACCAGCATGTCGCGCCGCATTGAGGGCGAAAAACTGATTGCGATGCTGAATGACTATTTTGCAGTGGTCGTGAACCGCATCGAAGAAAACGGCGGCAATGTTCTGAAATTCATGGGGGACGGGTTATTGGCGATTTTCGACCGCCAGCAATTTGCCGACGCACCTCATCGCGCGGTAGTGGCGACGCGAGCTCTGGATAGCGACATGATCGACTGTAGCCGCGCACGAGAGGCCGCCGGATTGCCGACCATGGGTTACACAATGGCGCTGCATGCAGGGCCAGTTCTGTACGGCAATATTGGTGCCGACGAGAGGCTGGATTTCACGGTGATCGGCCCTGAGGTCAATCTGGCGGCCCGGATTGCCGGAATGCACCGTTCACTTGGACAGCACATCATCGTTTCCGAAACTGTTGCAAACGAGGTCAAGGATGACGCCTTCGACCTGATTTCGCTGGGGCGCTACATGCTGCGCGGCGTCGACAAACCTCACGAGCTCTACACGATTTACGACGCTGCCAAAGCCACAGGCGACTGATCCGCGCGACATGTGAACACCTTAATCCTTAGCGTCGCATATATTTGAAAAATCGACGTCTAAAGCGCTGCGCTGGGGCGTGATTTGACACGCTGATACCAATCCAGAGTCGCCGTGTTACCATCTGGAATCGACATTTTGATAACCCGTGCAAACTCGATCATTACCAGAGCGGTAATATCGGGAAGTGTAAATTTTGCACCGGCCAGATATGCGCAACCCGATAGTCTTTGTTCGATATGGTCAAAAAACAACCCGACCCTGACGCGACCGCGTTCGGCCAGTTCGGGGATCTGTTCGAAATTTACCGGACCTGGAATGGCCCGGCCCATCATGCGCGGGCTGCTGTTGCGCAGCGCATCTGCCATCGGCAGTGCACCATGCAGCTCAACATAGGAATTCCAGGCCAGAACCTGCGCTTTTTCTTCCGGTGTCGTTCCCATCAACGGCGGTTGCGGGAACGTCGCTTCGAGATAGGCGGCGATCCCCAGGTTTTCGGTCAGCGCGGTTCCGTCATCGGTTATCAGCACCGGTACCGTTGCACGCGGATTGATCGCAAGAAACTCGGGCTTCAATTGTGCGCCATCCGCGATGGAAATTTCGACCGTTTCGACATCCAGACCTTTTTCCGCGATAAAGATTCGCGCCCGTCGCGGGCTTGGCGCGGTAGAGCAGTCATAAAACAACATTTGGGTCTGCTTCCTTTCACTTATCCGGCTCAGCCGGCCACAATCCTGGGTACGGCCCTGGGTAAAGCGCGCGCGATAACGCGCTTTTTGTCAATCAGCCTCACTGGCGTCGCTGGACATCATTTCATCGTTGCGAATATTGGCCTGCATGTCCAATCCCATGCCCGGCAAAGCCACGTCTCGCAGTAAACGGGCCCGGATCGGTGCCGCATGTTCTTTGATACCCCCGCAGATCACCATTGCGTCCAGGGCGCTGTTTTCCGGGCTGGCCAGCAGATCGCACCTGTCGTCGCTCTGGCCCGACGATCCCCACAAATTTCGCATTCTTTGGCACTGACTGAACGGGCCACAGCACAAATGTTGATCGGGCCCGGCGCCGTCACTGTTTTCTGTAGATAAAGCAACGCCCTGTGACGGCATGCTCTGGTAGCGGCACGTCTTGCATCCGGTCGAAATACATTCGGTCACTGGACACCATCAATCCGCCCGGCGCCAGCAGCGGTTCAATCAGCGGTGACACGAACCGGGCGAACTTGTCATTTTTTTCCCGGTTGTGCCCGCCTAGGTCCGCATGAATCAGACTGGCCACAGCCCCAAATCGCGACAGCGCGGCAGGCAGTGTTTCACGCACATCCCCCAGGATGATCCGGTCATCCGGTGGCGTGCTGTCAGGATGCGAGGCAACCGCGCGCTCAAACACAAAAATATCGCGTTCGGGCATGCGTTGGCGCATATGATGATACGTACGCCCATTGCCCAGTCCCAGTTCAAAAATCGGCCCCGCCATGTTTGTTGTGTCTTCGATCGCAAAATCGAGGCAGGCACGTTGTGACACCATTCGATCGATGAACAGATCGAGGCGGCTTTGATCCTGAGTCACGTATTGTCCTCCGACTGCATGGCTTGTCGCCACAGGCACTTGCGCCACTGATGCCAAAACCGCAACCATTTGTGTAGGGCCGATCTGACCCGGCGTTCCCCGGCCACTTGTGCCATAGTTACAAATTCGGGTTTGACTAAAGCGGGTTGAGCAAGCGAAAGTGCCAATGTGTGACAGGGGATGAACA
>JBCCIK010000163.1:0-5195 GCA_039028255.1 Pseudomonadota bacterium
AGCAGCGGGTGGGCGGGCTCGAAGAATTCCACTCAAAAAAACGTCACAGGGAGACTTAGATGACTAAGGACGTAAATGAGAAAACACCGAACCACTGGGCTGCCGAGATGCACGCACAGGAATATCGCGATGGCAAACTCAGCCGTCGGGAATTCCTCGCACGCACAACGGCATTGGGGGTGACCACAGCGGCGGCTTATGGACTGATCGGGCTGACCGCTCCGGCCCAAGCCGCAACGCCGCAACAGGGCGGCACGGTGCGCATGCAGATGGAAGTGCGCGCTTTAAAGGATCCGCGCACCTACGACTGGACGCAGATCGCGACCTTCACGGCCGGCTGGCTGGAATATCTGGTCGAATACAACAGCGACGGCTCGTTCGAACCAATGCTGCTGGAAAGCTGGGAAGCCAATGACGACGCCACGGAATACACGCTGAATGTCCGCAAGGGCGTGAAGTGGAACAATGGCGACGACTTCACCGCCGAGGATGTCGCGCGCAATATTGCGGGCTGGTGTGACAAGGGTGTCGAGGGCAACTCGATGGCCGGTCGTATGAATTCGCTGATCAATGAGGAATCCGGCAAGGCTGCGGATGGTGCAATCACCGTAGTTGACAGCCACACGGTCAAGCTCAAGACAAATGCACCCGACATCACGATCATTCCGGGCATGGCCGACTATCCTGCCGCGATCACACACAGTTCGCACAATGGTGACGCAATGCTCGATAACCCGGTCGGCACCGGCTATATGCTGCCGGAATCGATGGAAGTGGGCGTCAAGGGCGTGCTGGTGCGTAATGACGGCCATGAATGGTGGGGCACAGCCGCCGGCAAGGGCGGTTATCTGGATCGCATAGAGTTTATCGACTACGGCACAGACCCGGCCGCCTTCCTTGCGGCCTTCGAAGCCGAAGAAATCGATATGAACTGGGAATCGACCGGTGAATTTGCGGACATCATGGATGACCTTGGCCTGACGCGGTCCACAGTGAACTCGGGTGCAACAATCGTGATCCGCACCAATCAGGATCACGAGCCCTATCAGGACGTGCGTGTGCGCAAAGCGATTGCCATGGCGGTCGACAATGCGGTTTGCCTGGAACTGGGCAATTCCAACAATGGTATCCCGGCTGACAACTGCCATGTGGGACCGATGCACCCGGAACATGATGCATCAGTGACCCGCGCACCCTACGACCCGGCCGCGGCCAAGGCGCTGATGGACGAGGCAGGCCAGAGCGATTTCGAACACGAGTTGCTTTCGATTGATGACTCCTGGCGCAAGAACACCACCGATGCGGTCGCCGCTCAGCTTCGCGACGCTGGCATCAAGGTCAAGCGCACGATCCTGCCGGGCTCGACCTTCTGGAACGACTGGGCAAAATATCCGTTCAGTTCGACCAACTGGAACCACCGTCCGCTTGGAACTCAGGTTCTGGGTCTGGCCTACCGTTCCGGCGAAGCCTGGAACGAATTCGCCTGGTCGAACGCTGAATTCGATGCTCTGCTGTCGGAAGCCAATTCGATCGCCGATGCGGACAAGCGCCGCGAAGTGATGAGCAAGTTGCAAAAGATTGTTATCGACGACGGCGTAACAATTCAGCCATACTGGCGGGCAATCATGCGGCACCACCGCGACAACGTTGTCGGCGCTGACATGCACATCGCGTATCTGCCACAGATCTACAAATGGGGTCTGACCGGCTAATGTAGACAAGAAATTCGGTCGCGCCCGCCTGGGCGCGGCCGATCACGACACTCTGGCAATTGCCAACAAAAAAAATCGGGCAGTGCAATCAGCCTGAAAGCCAACAACAGGGGCGCTCATGGGACTTTTTATACTCCGAAGGATCGGGGTGATGGTATTAACCGCCATTTGCCTGACCTATATCGTTTTCTTCCTCACGAACCTCTACCCAAACCTAGAGAAACTGGCCAAGACACAAGGCAATTTCCGCATGTCGGATGAAGCCGTGGCATCCTGGCTGGAAAAGGGTGGATATCTTCAGTCGACCCCGAAGAAATACGCGGAGTGGGTCGGTCTGATGCCGTCTTTCCGTTATACGGATGACGAAGGAAACGTGACCGGACGCTGTATAAGACCAGGTGTGCCGCCAGAAGATGCGCCGAATTTCTGCGGTATTCTTCAGGGTAACTGGGGCTATTCGACCGTGTTCAAGGATGAGGTGTCCGGTATCATCGGGACACGCCTGAGCCTGACCGGCAAGCTGATGTTCTGGGTCATGCTGCTGATGGTCCCGAGCGCGTTGATCATCGGGGTTCTGGCAGGGATGAGAGAGGGATCCGCACTGGACCGGACCCTGTCAACATTCTCGATCACGACAACGGCCACGCCGGAATATGTATCCGGTGTTATCTTTATTGCGGTTTTCACCTCCTCTGCCGTCGGGCTGAAGTGGTTCAAGGGCACCGCAACTTCGGCAATGGAAAATGCAACTTTCGAGAACTTCTTTCTGCCGGTTCTGACCATCGCGCTGTATGGGATGGGGTATATCGCCCGGATGACCCGTGCCTCGATGACCGAAGTGATGACCGCCCAGTACATCCGGACTGCCAGGCTGAAAGGCGTCAGTTTCTCGAATGTTGTGATGAAACACGCCTTGCGCAATGCGCTGATTGCACCGTTCACCGTCATCATGTTGCAGTTCCCATGGCTGCTGAATGGCGTGGTGATCGTCGAGACCCTGTTCAACTACAAGGGCTTCGGCTGGGTACTGGTTCAGGCGGCCGGCAACAACGACATCGATCTGCTTCTTGCGGTATCGGTGGTCTCTGTCTTCGTGGTTCTGGCGACACAGCTGATATCTGACATCGGCTACGTCTACCTCAACCCACGCATCAGAATGTCTTAAGGGAGGATAAGAACAATGGAACCTCTCAGCTGGACAGGTGCAATATCATTCCTGAATCCGTTTATGTTGCTGGCGATCGCGGCCATAACGGTTTCAATCATTCTCTGGATCGTTGTCGGCATGCTTGTCGCCGACGGACCGGTCACTACAAACGCTGACGGGACATTGGCCCCGGCAAAAGGCATCAAGGGCCTGGCCAATATTGCGATCAACTATTCCTTCCTGGCGCTGGTCGGGCTGGTGCTTCTTTATCTGGTCTTGGGTGTCGTGATGGGCACCGGTGCTGGCATAGTCGGCGCGATCAGTCAGCAATTCCTGCCGGTCTGGGTTGCTCTGATCATCTTGTTTGCGGCATCGATGGCGTTTCGCCGCAGGCTGGGGCTGTATGGCAAACTCTATGACAGCCCGATTGGCATGATCGGTTTTGGTCTGGTCATGTTCTGGGTCTTTACAGGTGTGTTCGGCGCGATGGACCTGATTGTCACCCATGACGCGCTGACTCAGGTGTCCGGCATGAAAAACAAACCACCCGGCACACCGTTGGCGGGCGCCGAGGAAGGCGACTATCAGTGGTTCCTTCTGGGTGGCGACAACCTGGCGCGGGACGTGTTCAGCCGGATGGTCAAAGGGTCTTGGGTTGTGGTGCAGATCGCGCCACTGGCCACGGTCTTTGCATTCATGGTCGGCATCACTCTGGGATTGCCAGCCGGGTATTACGGTGGACGTCTGGACACGCTGTTGTCCTTCCTGTCCAACTTGATCCTGGCTTTCCCCGTCATCCTGCTGTTCTACCTGCTGGTGACTCCGGAAATCGTGGCAACCGGCGTGCCGAATTACATGGCCGTCTTCCTGTTTGTGTTCCCGATCATTTTCACGGCGGTGCTGCTGAATTCGCGATTTTACACGCAGCCGCGATTCCGCACTCCGCTGTTGATCGGTGTTCTGGGCGTGATGATCTGGCTGTATCTGTCGCTGGTGTCCAGCGGTGGCTACCTGATCAATACAACGACCTATTCGATTATCGGTTTGCCAGAGGTTCTGGACCTGTTCGACATTCCGGGCGGCATTCTGGTGGTGTTCGTGTCCGTGGTCTTTGTAAACTCGCCTACCGTGTTCCGGATTGTGCGTGGTCTGACACTGGACATCAAAACCCGCGACTATGTGGCGGCAGCTCAGACCAGGGGCGAAGGTCCGTGGTACATCATGCTTTGGGAAATCCTGCCCAATGCACGCGGCCCGCTGATCGTTGATTTCTGCCTGAGGATCGGATACACCACGATCCTGCTGGGAACCCTGGGTTTCTTTGGCCTTGGTCTGCCCCCGGAAAGCCCGGATTGGGGTTCAACGATCAACGAGGGCCGAAAGCTCTTGTCGGTCTATCTGCACCCTGCTCTGCCACCGGCCTTTGCGCTGCTGAGCCTTGTGCTGGGCCTGAACTTGCTGGCCGACGGGCTGCGCGAGGAAAGCCTGAAAGACTGATGTGACACTGTCCGGGGGCATTGTCCCCGGACACCCAATTAATGCCAAGTAGCACGGCGGATCAAACCGCCCAGCCACACCAGCAGGAGAGTACGGAAGATGAGTAAGATCGAAGATTATGAAGGACCGATCCTTGAAATAGATAAACTATCCATTTCGTTTTTTACTCGTTTACGTGAAATCCCTGCGGTCATGGACTTTTCAGCTTCGGTCCTGCCGGGCGAAGCCCTGGGTCTGGTCGGAGAATCCGGGTGCGGCAAGTCCACGGTTGCACTGGGCGTCATGCAGGATCTTGGCAAGAACGGCCGGATCGTCGGTGGGTCCATCAAATTCAAGGGCCGCGATCTGAGCCTGATGAGCCCCGAGGAATTGCGCGACATCCGCGGCAATGAAATCGCGATGATCTATCAGGAGCCGATGGCCTCGCTGAACCCGGCGATGAAGGTGGGAAAGCAGCTGGCCGAGGTGCTGACGGTCCATGAAGGCATCACCGAGGAGGAGGCCCTCAAACGCGCGGCCGAGATGGTCGATGCGGTGCGCCTGCCCGACCCCGACCGGATTCTCGGCGCCTTTCCACACCAGCTCTCGGGCGGTCAGCAGCAGCGCGTGGTGATCTCGATGGCGCTCTTGTCGAAGCCCCAGCTTCTGCTCCTCGACGAGCCGACCACCGCCCTCGACGTCACCGTCGAGGCCGGGATTGTCGAACTGATCAAGGACCTGGCGAGGGAATTCGGCACCTCGATGATCTTCGTCAGTCACAACCTGGGACTTATCCTCGAGACCTGTGACCGGATCACCGTGATGTATTCGGGCGAAGCGGTCGAGGAAGGCGATATCGA
>JBCCIK010000164.1:0-5101 GCA_039028255.1 Pseudomonadota bacterium
CACGAACGCGCAGCAACCGTCGAGACCGAAAAGGACGTTCCGATCCTTGGGTTGTTCAAGGAACGATCTGAAGGGGCCGGTCATTCCTACGGCGCAACTGCAGTGCGGGGGTTTGTCGATCTTACGGAAGAAAAGATTGCCTTTGCACAGGACACGCAGACCGCCCCGGATGGCGAGACTGATCCTTTCCGGCTGATGACCTTGCGTCAGATGCATGATGCCTTTGGTATCGACGATACAGGATACGTTAACACCTCTTTTGAAAAACTGAGCTCTGCCCGGATCGACGCCTTCCGGATCACGCCGGGCTATCGCAGGTTCAGTGCTATGATGGCAGAGGAACGCAATCGCAGACCTGCGGCGCTGCGCGACGTTCTGGCCTTTCCGGCCGATATCACCTTTCTGGACACAGTGCAGGCAATGAAGCGCGAGATGATGTTGTTCAATCGCGCCGGCAACAACGATTTTGTCATTCGGGGTCTGGATGTGGAAGATCTGGGCGCAGGAGAGTTTTTGCTGCGCCTGACAGGGCCAAAGTCCAAGGATATCGGGCGTCTGGACGTGCTGGCAGAGACGCTGGTGGATCGTTTTGGCAAAGACATCGAAGGGCACTATATCGCCAAAGGCGCGTTGAAGGTGGCGGTCCGGGGCATGGCGCTGGACTACGTCGCCCGACTGCGCCCGGCCCCAGAGCGGATCAAGCTGGCGGATGTTCAGCCTGCTTCGGAAATCACCGGGCGTCTGGCCTCGGGCGCGATGTCACACGGCGCGCTTGTCGCTTCGGCACATGAGGCTGTGGCCCACGGCACCAACATGGTTGGGGGCATGTCGAATTCGGGAGAAGGAGGAGAGCACCTGACCCGGTACGGCACACTTCGGGCGAGCCGGATCAAACAGTTTGCCAGCGGGCGTTTTGGGGTCTGGGCCGGGTATCTTGCCGATCCCAATCTGGAAGAGATCGAAATCAAGATCGGGCAGGGGGCCAAGCCCGGCGAAGGTGGTCAGCTGCCCGCACCCAAAGTCACGGTTGAAATTGCAGCGGCACGGGGCGGAACACCCGGTGTCGAATTGATATCGCCGCCACCGCACCATGACACGTATTCGATCGAAGACCTTGGTCAGTTGATTCACGACGCCAAGGCGGCGCGGGTCCGGGTCATCGTCAAGCTGGTATCGTCCGAAGGGATCGGCACCATTGCTGTCGGCGTTGCCAAGGCGGGTGCGGACGTGATCAATGTCGCTGGCAATACCGGCGGGACGGGTGCGGCCGCCGTGACCAGTCTGAAATATACCGGCCGCGCGGCCGAGATCGGGATCGCCGAGGTTCATCAGGCATTATGTGCCAATGGCATTCGGCAAAAGGTTCTGCTGCGGTGTTCTGGTGCGATGCAGACCGGATCGGACGTGGTCAAGGGTGCGCTGCTGGGCGGCGACAGTTTCGAATTCGGCACCACCGCCCTGATGATGCTGAAATGCGTGATGGCGAAAAACTGCAACATCAAGTGTCCTGCGGGTCTGACCACAAACCCTGAAGTGTTTGACGGCGACCCGCGTGCCCTGGCGCAATACCTGTTGAATATCGCGCATGAAGTGCGCGAGATTCTGGCCTCGCTTGGTCTCAAATCCCTGCAAGAGGCGCGCGGGCGGTCCGATCTTTTGCATCTTTTGGATCACCCCGCATCGGTCGGCAGGCTGGACCTGCGCGCGATGTTAACCCGCGTGCCCGAGGTAAAGGTTGATGATCCGGTCTATCTGGAAAAGGATTTTGCGGTAGACGATGCCCTGCTGGAACAGGTCAAGGCGCGATTGATTGCGGGCAAAGAACGCCAGATCGAGCTGCGCCCCAACGCACCGTTGAACAACCGGAACAAGACGGTTGGCGGGCAATTGGGTATCGACATCGAACGTATGCTGAACCACGAGCTTGCAGCGCTGCCGGATGCCGCCTTCCAGGATCAGCGCGGACGCCGCTATCTGGACCCGCGCGCGGTGCGTGTTGTGACCAACGGGTCCGCGGGTCAAAGCTATGGCGCGTTCTGTAACGACGGCATGGTGATGGAACATACCGGCACCTGCAATGACGGTGTCGGCAAAGGCGCGTCCGGGGGCGAGATCATTGTTCGCTCTCCTGGCGGGGCCAAAGGCCGCGAGAATGTGTTGATCGGAAATTTCGCCCTGTTCGGCGCAACGGGCGGGCGCACCTTTGTCGAAGGGCAGGCTGGCGACCGGTTCGCTGTGCGCAACTCGGGCGCAACCGCCGTGGTCGAAGGGGTGGGTGATTTCTGCGCTGAGTATATGACCAACGGCGCGGTTTTGAATATCGGCGGGTTTGCCAAAGGGTTTGGCAATGGCATGTCCGGCGGGTTTGCCTATCAATACGATCCGGACCGGCGTATGCACGATATGATGAGCCAGGATTCGGTGTTGGCGGGCACATTGGCCGACGGATCGGATCATGCCGCCATTCACGAAGACGCGGTACGCCAGATGCTGACCTGGCATGTCGAGGCCACGGGTTCGCACAAAGCGCGCGCTTTGTTGGGCGACTGGGACCAGACGCGCAGCGATATGGCTTGGATCATGCCCAAGGCGTTGCTGCAATATCAGGATGCGGATGAAATTCTGGCCGCGCGCAGCCGCAAGGAACTGGTTGAAGAGCTTTCAACCGCGCTTGCCGCGCATCAGATCGCCGAGCTTAAGACAGCATGGAAGCAAGGCCGCCCCGTGCATCGGGGCGCGGTCCCGGCCTATGGCGAGATGGATACAGACGAGATGTTCCGCTTGTTGGGCAGCTATATCGTTTTGGAACAGGCGCAGGTGATCGCCGCGCGACGGATCAAAACGGCCGACCGGATATCACGCGACAAGGCTGTCCGAAACCTGATATTGACAGAGGATTTCAGCCTGATGGCGGCACTGGCAAAACACGCCAGGATCGCGATTGATGGGTATGACGATGCCGGTCTTGCAACGCTTGTCGCGCACAAACGTCTGGGCGATTTAAAGCGCGCGCTGAGCCTGCGAAATATTCTGAGCATGGACAGCCCCGGCACCTACGCCTGGATATTGCATCAAAGTGCCAAGAACCGGACCGCGCTGGGCGGGGTGCCCAGCTTTGACGCCCTTTTTGCCGAACATGCGATCCCCGACGTGGTCGCTCGCACCGCTGCGGAGTAGCGACAATGAACGATATGAGCACCAAGGTTCCCTACATCCCCGAGGATGCGCCCTTTTCCGGTGAGCAGAAAGTATGGCTGGGTGGCTTTCTGGCAGGTCTGCATTCGCGACTTGCTGCGGGCAGCGGTGCTGCCTCTCCGGCGGCGCAGGTGGTCGAAAGCAAGCCGCTGGACATTATCTATGGTACTCAGACCGGCAATGCCGAAGCTGTAGCCGAAGATGCCGCAGCGCGCGCGCGGTCCAAGGGGTTCACGCCGCGGATCGCTGAAATGGATGAGATCGGGATGACCGACCTGGCCGCCATGCAGAACCTGATTGTTGTTGTGTCAACTTATGGCGAGGGTGAAATGCCCGACAACGCACATCAGTTCTGGGAGGCCCTGTCGAGCGCAACCGCGCCGAGGTTGGAAACCCTGAATTACGGCGTTCTGGCGCTGGGCGACACCTCTTATGATGAATTCTGCCAGGCGGGCAAGCTGGTTGACACGCGGCTGGAACAGTTGGGGGCGAAACGCCTGGGGCCACGTGTTGACTGCGATGTGGATTTTGAAGACGCCGTCGAGGCTTGGATCGCCGCCACCATTCCGGATGCAAACAGCGTTGCGGCGGTTGTCCCGGCCGAGATCGCACCAAAAAAGGCAAAATCCAGCTGGGGGCGCAAAAATCCCTATGTGGCGACAATGCTGGACAATCGCATTGTGTCGGGTGCCAAATCGGCCAAGGAAATCCGTCATATCGCATTTGATCTGGGCGACAGTGGCATGAGTTATGAGGCCGGTGATGCCTTGGGGGTGATGCCGGTCAATGCGCCGGATCTGGTCCAGAGCTGGCTGGACCGCCTGAGCGCTGGCGCGGATACGGATATCGCCGGTTCGGCGCTGGGAGATCTGCTGACAACGGATCTTGAGATCATGACACCGTCCCGTGATCTGATCCGCGCGATCGAACCTCTGGCGAAGGATGAAGAACTCACTCATGTGATCAACAACGGCGACAAAGAAGCGCTGGAACATTACCTTTGGGGCAAGGATGCGCTGGATCTTCTGAACCTGAACCCTGATCTGCCGCTGGACCCGGTGCAGGTGGTGAGCTGGCTCAAACCCTTACAGCATCGCGCATATTCCATCTCGTCCAGCCCTAAAGCCCATGCAGGCGAAGTGCATCTGACCGTTGCCGCCGTGCGCTGGATGTATGAAAACCGGACGCATCGGGGTGTGTGTTCGACCTTTTTGGCCGACCATGTACCCCAAGGCGCCAGAGCCGGGATATTCTTGTCTGCAAACAAGAGCTTTCGTGTGCCTCAGGATGACAGCGTTCCGATGATCATGGTTGGGCCCGGTACCGGCATCGCCCCGTTCCGTGCTTTTCTTGAAGAACGTCGGGAACGCGGGGCAACCGGTGCAAATTGGCTGTTTTTTGGCGATCAGCATCGGTCCAGCGATTTTATCTATGAAGATGAGATTGGCGCCTTCAGTTCATCTGGGCTGCTGACGCGTCTGGATCTGGCATTCTCACGCGATCAGGCCGAAAAGGTGTATGTACAGCACCGGATGATCGAAAACGGTAAGGACCTGTACGCACAGCTGCAACAAGGCGGGTATTTCTATGTGTGCGGCGATGCCACCCGTATGGCCAAGGATGTCGACGCGACGCTGCATCAGATCATCGAAACCCAGGGTGCGATGACGCCCGAGGCGGCAACCGACTATGTCAACCGCCTCAAGCGCGACAAGCGCTATCTGCGGGACGTGTATTGAGAGACTTCGATGAACAGACAGTGTGCCTGTTCCGTTACCCGCTGCCTGTGCGCCCAAGGACAGGAGACACCTCAAACGCTGTCAGATCTGCGGACCAAGACATCGGTCTCGCCGCTTGACGTCGATTTGGAAACACTGGCGATGGTGGGAACGCAGCTTGCCGAGGC
>JBCCIK010000165.1:0-5066 GCA_039028255.1 Pseudomonadota bacterium
GGACAGCCGGATCTCCGCGACGCTGAACGAAGATGGCTCGTTCAGCAAAAAAGACGAAGAGATCTATCAGTCGCTTCGCTCGGAAATTGTCGAACTGGTCAATGGTCTGCATCTGCACAACAACCGGATCGAAGCGCTGATCGACCAGCTGTACGGGATCAACAAGCGGGTCATGTCGATTGACAGTTCGATGGTAAAGCTGGCCGATCAGGCCAGGATCAATCGCCGCGAATTTGTCGATACCTATCGCGGTCGCGAGCTGGATCCGAATTGGCTGTCGGAAATGGCCGAAAAGCCGGGTCGGGGCTGGCAGATGTTCATCGAGCGCAGCAGCGACAAGGTCGAGGAATTGCGCGCAGACATGGCGCAGGTCGGGCAGTATGTGGGTCTGGATATCAGTGAATTCCGCCGCATCGTTCAACAGGTCCAAAAAGGCGAAAAAGAAGCGCGTCAGGCCAAAAAGGAAATGGTCGAGGCCAACCTTCGACTGGTGATTTCGATCGCCAAGAAATACACGAACCGCGGCCTGCAATTCCTTGATCTTATTCAGGAAGGCAACATCGGCTTGATGAAGGCTGTGGACAAGTTCGAGTATCGTCGCGGCTACAAATTTTCGACCTATGCGACCTGGTGGATTCGCCAGGCGATCACCCGCTCGATTGCCGATCAGGCGCGCACCATCCGTATCCCGGTGCATATGATCGAGACGATCAACAAACTGGTCCGCACCGGTCGGCAGATGCTGCATGAGATCGGCCGCGAGGCAACGCCCGAAGAACTGGCCGAAAAGCTTCAGATGCCGCTGGAGAAAGTGCGCAAGGTGATGAAAATCGCCAAAGAACCGATTTCATTGGAAACTCCGATTGGCGACGAAGAAGACAGCCAGCTTGGCGATTTCATCGAGGACAAGAATGCGGTGCTGCCCTTGGACAGTGCCATTCAGGAAAACCTGAAAGAGACCACGACACGGGTACTGGCCTCGCTCACTCCGCGTGAAGAACGGGTTTTGCGCATGCGCTTTGGCATCGGCATGAACACTGACCACACACTGGAAGAGGTGGGTCAGCAATTCAGTGTGACCCGCGAGCGTATCCGGCAGATCGAAGCCAAGGCGCTGCGCAAGCTCAAGCATCCGAGCCGGTCGCGCAAGCTGCGGTCGTTCCTGGATCAGTAAACCCAAACGAGAATCACCCTGACCGGCGCAGCCCGAAGGTTGCGGCGGTTTTGCCGTCGCCAGAAACCTGTGACATTGAATTTAACGCACCGAAGTGGCGTTCGGCTGCCTTGCAGCCAGTTGTTGTTGCCCCAGAGACTTGAATTTCCCGGTAAAATGGGCGCGAGGGTCTGTGCGGATCGGGCTGAACGCTCTATCTTGTAGTGGCGGAAACAACGAAGGGTGATACTGAGATGAAACGATTTGCGATTCTGGCTCTGTTGATCGTGGCGGCGTGCGATACGGCAACGACCGGTACCGGAAGTGGTTCCGCAACCGGTATCAGCTATCCCAGTGATGGATTTGTGACCCGCAACGGTATCCGCGCCTATCCGATCAGCGCAACAAAGTTCGAAGTTCTTCCCGGCAACAGCGGACTCTTTGACGACTACTGGTGTGGTGCGTCCGAATTTGCACGCCGGCGTCTGGGCTTACCCTGGTCGGACCGGGTGTATGTGGCCAGCAAGATCCAGCAATCGGTGACGACAGGCCGTCGGTCGGCGGTCGAATTTAGCGTCAATCCCCAGGCCGATGGCATTACACCGGTTGATCTGAGTTTCCGGTCGGGCTTCACGGTGGGGGACAGCATGACCATCACGCAGGCCAACACGCGCTGCCGCATCTATCAGCCATTCTTTGACCGCTAAGGTTATCGCGCGGGTGACATTGAACTGGCCGGCCAGAAGGATCGGCTGGCCAGAGTCTGCATGACACGGGCTTATGCATCACGAATTTGAAATTGCGACCAGAGGGGCTGGACTTTACGAGTTCACCGGCATGGTCCGGCAGTGGCTGGACCGTCGGGGCGGGCAGGGGGTGCTGACTTTGTTTGTCCGCCACACCTCCTGTTCCCTGTTGATCCAGGAAAACGCGGACCCCCAGGTTCAAACCGATCTGGCCGCCTATTTCGAACGGCTTGTCCCGCCGGCGTCTGATCCGTCGATGTCCTATCTGCGTCACATATACGAAGGTCCAGATGACATGCCGGCCCATATCAAGGCCGCAATGCTTCCGGTCAGTTTGCAGATCCCAGTGTCGCAGGGCGTGCCGATGCTGGGCACATGGCAGGGAATTTACCTTTTTGAGCACCGAACGGCCCCGCATCACCGCAAAGTGGCGGCATATTTCGCCTGAGCACTGCTTTATTTTGCGGTTCGAATTCTTTTCTACCCAAATCCTAGCGGGTCGCCTATAGTTGTGGATAAGTGAGCCGAAGCGCTCATAGACCGAGGCAGAAACTCACGATGGAGACGGCGGATGCGGTGCCCGTTTTGCGGAAATATCGACACTCAGGTAAAAGACTCAAGACCGGCCGAGGATCATGTTGCGATCCGCAGACGCCGGTTTTGTCCGGCGTGCGGCGGGCGGTTCACAACATACGAGCGGGTTCAGTTGCGGGACCTGGTGGTCATCAAATCCAACGGCAAGCGCGAGGACTTTGATCGCGACAAGCTTGAACGCTCGATCCGGATTTCGATGCAGAAGCGTCCGATTGAACCGGAAAGAATTGATCAGATGATTTCCGGTATTGTGCGGCGGCTGGAAAGCATGGGTGAAACCGACATTCCGTCCAATAAGATCGGCGAAATTGTCATGGAAGCGTTGGCGCGCATCGATACGGTTGCCTATGTGCGCTTTGCATCGGTCTACAAAAATTTCCAGGCGGCGGATGATTTCGAAGAGTTCGTTCACGAGTTGCGTCCACCCAATCCGCCCGGCGAAGAGTGACACGTTCGGATGAAGGGTTCATGGCGCTGGCCCTATCGCAGGGCCGGCGGGCACTGGGAACGAGTTGGCCCAATCCGGCTGTGGGCTGTGTTATTGTCTCAGAGGGTCGCATTGTTGGGCGCGGGCACACGCAACCAGGTGGTCGTCCGCACGCGGAAACCGTGGCTCTGACCCTGGCCGGTGCATCCGCCAAGGGGGCGACGGCCTATGTTTCGCTGGAACCCTGCTCTCATCATGGACAAACCCCGCCCTGCGCGCAGGCATTGATTGATGCCGGGATATCGCGTGTGGTCTGCGCGGTAGAAGACAGTGATCCGCGTGTGTCGGGACAGGGCTTTGCGATGTTACGCGACGCCGGTATCGAGGTGCAAACCGGTGTGGGCGAGGCGCAGGCCGAACGCGATCAGCAAGGTTTTTTCATGCGCACGGAACAGGGCCGCCCGATGGTGACCCTGAAACTGGCCAGCAGTTTCGATGGCCGGATCGCCACCGCGTCCGGTGAAAGCAAATGGATCACCGGACCGGACGCGCGACGTGTCGTGCATGCCATGCGCGCGAGTCATGACGCCGTTTTGATTGGCGCTGGTACGGCCCGCGCGGACGATCCGTCATTGACGGTGCGGGATTTAGGGATCACCCGCCAACCCGTACGGATTGTGGCCTCCCGCCATCTGGATCTGCCACTGCTGGGACAGCTTGCACGTACCGCAAACGATGTTCCGGTCTGGCTGTGCCACGGATCAGGTGCCGATCATGAGCGGATCCGAGCCTGGGAAGGTTTGGGGGCAAACCTGATCCCCTGCGCCCTGCAGGGTGTGCAGATCGACGCTGTCGATATGCTGCAGCAATTGGGGCATGCCGGTTTGACGCGGGTGTTTTGCGAGGGCGGAGCGGCCCTGGCGGCATCCTTGTTAGAAGCGGATCTGGTCGATGAATTGGTGGTGTTCAGTGCCGGATTGACAATTGGCGCCGAGGGCCTGCCGGCGGTAGGCGCAATGGGCCTGGAACGGCTTGCGGATGCGCCACGATTCAACCTGGTCGAAACCCGGCCGGTCGGCGGCGACGTTATGCAGCGCTGGTCCCGATCGATCCGTTGATTTTATCTGCGCCACAAATGGGCATAGGTTGCAAATGCACCCTGTAATTTGGACAGGATACGGTTGCCCAGCCCCGGATGCGGAATCGCGCCGGATTGCAGGCGCAACGCGGCAATCTCGACCGGGCAGGGCAGGCCAGTCACCGGATCGAGGTAGCGCGGATAGTCGATCAGTGCCGCATGAACCAACCCGGCCAGGTCGGGCCGGGCCCCGCGTCTGGCGGGCACCGGACCCAGATCTTTCGACAGGCCCCATCCCGCATAAAAAGGCGCGCCCAGCGTTGTGACGCGAACGCCGCGCAGCAACGCTTCAAATCCCATCAGCGACGTGATTGTCCAAAGCTCGTCCACATGGTCCAGCAGGTCGGCCGGGTCAGTGGCTTCGACAACCAGGTCGGCAAGCGTCGAAGCATCAATGGCCCCGGCACGCAGTCCTGCCTCGACATCCGGATGCGGCTTGTAGATCAGTATGGCGCCGGGGTTGGCGTCGCGCGCGGCCTGCAACAGTGCGGCGTTGGTGCGCACGGGCCCGGCACCTTTCAGGATCGATGCGTCATCTTCGACCTGTCCAGGAACCAAAATCTTGTGGCCTTCGGGCAGTTTCGGTGACTTGCTGCCCAAATTGTATTTCGAGAGCCCGGCTTGCTTCAGCGTTTTGATCAGCCGTTCAGCGCGGCGTCGCTGATCTGTTCTCAATGACGCGCGCAGCGCAATAAGGTCTTCCAGATCACTCGGACGGGTCGGGTCGTAATAAATTCCCTGGCGATCAGTCACCAGCGACAACGGCGGCACCAGTTCGGCGCCCAGGCCGCGCGAGCGAAGAAATCCGTCCTCTATCCGGACCGACGGCACCCGGGCAGATCCGGCCCGGTTGGCCCAGACCATATGCGGGATGTCACTGACCGGTGGTGTGTCGTGAAACCGAATTCTGCCGAATTGACCAAACATCCGCGTCACTGGGCGCCGTTTCCAGAGCCGCATGCCGCCTGCTGTCCAGCCGCGGTGGTCTTGCCGCCAGGCCCGCACCAA
>JBCCIK010000166.1:0-5046 GCA_039028255.1 Pseudomonadota bacterium
CGCCTGATCGATGTGCTGTTGACAGCAGAAGATGACGAACTGACCGCCACAATGAAACTCAAGCGCGGATTTGTGGAAAAGAAACATGCCAATCTGATCGAAGATATGTACAAATAATCAAAGCGTTGCAGGGAGGACGACATGAACAGAACATTCAAGGGACTGGTTGCGAGCGCGGCCATGGGGCTGGCCTCGGCCGCCACCGCACAGACACAAGGCGTCACGGATGACGAGATCGTCATCGGTGCCGTCAACGACCTGAGCGGCATCTTCGCCGCCGTTGGAGTGCCGGCCACCAAAGGGGCCAATCTATACTTTGACAAGGTCAACGAAGCGGGCGGCGTCCACGGGCGAAAGATCCGCTATGTGGTCGAGGATAACGGCTATCAGATGCCCCGCGCCATGCAGGGCTATAATAAGCTTCTGAACCGCGACAAAGTGTTTGCGATGCTGCAATCGCTTGGCACGCCGATGAATCTGGCCGGTTTCAAGCTGATGGATCCCAAGGGCATTCCCAACGTTGCCCCGCTGACCGCCGCTCGGCAGATGCTACAGGAACCGATGCGCAACAAGTTCACGTCGTTTTCGACCTATTTCGACCAGGCGCGGGTCGGTGTCAAATATCTGGCCGAAACACATGGTGGCACCAAGGTCTGCGCGATGTATCTGCCGACCGATTTCGGCAAGGAGATCCTCGAAGGCAGCAAAGCCGGTGTTGAAGAAGCCGGGCTGACATTTGTGACCGAGACCACGCATAAACCGGACGAGACCGACTTTGTCGGCTCACTCAGCAAGCTGAACGACGCCGGTTGTGATATCGTGACGATTGCGCTGGGTGTGCGCCAGGCGATCACCGTGGTTGGTACGGCCAAGAAAATGGGGCTGACCGACATGAAATTCCTGGGCACTTCGGCCAGTTTCCTGACCGTTGTGGCCAAGGTTCCCGGCGGTGTGACCGACGGATTCTATGCCGCCGCCAGTTGGCAGGATCTGTGGGCGCGGGCGGAAGACCCTGCGCCAAAGGCGTTCATCGAAGAATACAAGGCTGCGACCGGCGAAGATGCCGTCGGCTTTGCCATGCTGGGCTATTCAGCCGCGCAGCTGATGGTCAAGGCGCTTGAAGCCGCAGGACCTGATCTGACCCATGACAGCTTTATCGCCGCAATGGAAACGCTTGATTACAATGATGAATTGGTCGGCAATCACATGGACTACGGCCCGGACGATCATCAGGGTGCCAACAGTGTTTATGTGTCCGTTGTCGAGGCCGGCAACTGGAAAAAAGTCCACGAAGAATAAGCGCGGTAGCGGGCCGAAAGGCCCGCGCCATTCGAATTGCTGGGTGGCGCATGGTTCGACCGGGACAGATTTGGTTCGCGACGGATCAACACGCCCGTCAAGGGATCTCATCTGTCCCGGACCGCTGCCGAAATGCCCTGAAAGCGACTTAACATGACTCGCTCGCCCGCCCGAAAAGACCTGAGCCTCAAGGGGCTGGAATTGTTTCAAATCTGTGCGGTCAAAGGGTCGGTTCAGGCTGTTGCGAGGGAAACAGGCCTGTCGGTCAGCACCGTTTCTCACCATCTGCGCAACCTCGAAGACCATCTGGGAATCGACCTGTTTGACCATACGCGACGCCCTATGGTTCTGACGCCCAAAGGGCAGGTTTTTCTACGAAACATCGACGACGCGCTTTTGTCGATCCGCAAGGCCAAGGCGGAAGCCAGAGCCGGTGATATTTCCGAAGCGAGCTATGTCCGGCTGGGTGCGATTGAGGATTTCGACAGTGACATCATTCCGGAACTGGCCGTCCAACTGGCAAACACAATGCCAAATTGCGATTTCACCTATTGCACAGACACCAGTCAGGCAATCATCGATATGCTGCACGACCGCCAGCTTGACCTTGGTATCACCGGCAGCCCAACCGAACGCATGCGCGATTTGCAGGACCGTCCCCTGCTGCACGATCCATTTGTTGTTGTCTTGCCGCGCACATCCGAGGAAGAAGCCGAAGAAATTATCACTGGCCGGACCAGACTGCCGTTCCTGAGATTTACCGGCAATCTGATGATTGCGCGCCAGATCGAGGGACAATTGCGCAGGATCGGCGTTGCCGTGCCCAACCGCTTCGAATGCGGCAGCAGCCAGACTTTGCTGGCCATGGTGGCCTCGGGCGGCGGGTGGACGATTACGACACCGCTGTTGTTTGCCCGGGCCAGAAGGTTTCAGCCGAAATTGCGGATGTGCCCGTTTCCCGGCAAAGGGTTCGGCCGAAAACTTGCCGTTGTGTCGACCCCGGATTGTTCACGCTCTATTCTTGAGATGGTGGATTTACAGATGCGCGCATTGATCGACGAACACATAATCATCCCGATTTGCCAAGTGGCCCCCTGGCTTGATGGAAATTTTCGTCTGATCGAGTGACTCCAGTGTTCAGAGAATGTTGAAGCGACTGCGGATCTCCGCATCCTGCCCCCGCGTCAGATATTCCGGTTTGTGATCCTGCAATATGTCCCGTGCGTGGGCTCGGGCCCGTGTCCACGCATCTGTCGCGCCTGCCGCCGCCCATGTCCGCGGTTCGTTTCGGTCCGCAAGCTCGGGATAGAAATAATCGCGTTCCATTGCCGAAAACGTGTGCTGCCCGCCCAGGAAATGCCCCTCGCCCAGTACGGCGTCACAAATGGCCTCGAATCCAAGGTTTTGGTCACTTACCTCTATTCCGCGCAACACGCGATACGTGTGCGAATGCATTTCGTTGTCCAGCACGAAGGCTTCGAAACTGGCCCCCAGAAGCGAGGCGGTCATGCCAGAGC
Source organism: Pseudomonadota bacterium (assembly GCA_039028255.1). GTDB lineage: Bacteria > Pseudomonadota > Alphaproteobacteria > Rhodobacterales > Rhodobacteraceae > Ruegeria. The sequence goes on from JBCCIK010000166.1 coordinate 2,817, forward strand.
TTTCATAGATCAGATTGCCGCCGGCGAGCGCGGCGGCTAATGAGGTCAGCCCCTTCTCTGCGCCGTATTGGGCATCAATGGCTTTGGCATCCGACATCGAAGACGCCACACCTGACGGTAGTCCGAGCCAGTTGGACACCTGTGCTGATGCTGCATTTAATACGGCGGTTTCCCCGCTGCCACCGGAAAACGCACCGGTGCGCAAATCGATCACCAGCGGCCAATTCGAAAACACCATCGGATAACCCGGCCGAATGGCATGAACCATGACCAGGCTGGCCAATGTTTCCGCAAGCGACTGCGCCAGGAACCCAGCCAGTGTGGCGGGCGCGGTTGCTCCGGCCTGGGCGGCCGTGATGCAGGAAATCGGGATATTGTGCCGGATGCACTCGTACACCACGTCTACCGCATCTTCTCCATATCGCATTGGCGAAATGACCGGGCTTATATGCGCCTTCATAAAGGGTCGGCGGGCAAATTCTCCGGTGCCACCCGCCGCAATATCAAACATGCTCACAATCGGTTCTACGTTTTCGGCAACGGTGAACGCCGTTGCCGTGGGTTTGGTGGTGTTGCGGATCAGCGCATAAGCGGTGTTGACGTCCAGATCAAAGATGTCGGGGACATCGGTTGCGATGCAGCAGCGGGTAAACCAGCTGACATTGGACAATGTGTCCTGAAGCCGCGTGAAATCATGCAGATCCGTCAGGGTCGAGTCCCGATATTGCCCAGTGTCAAGATCAAGCGTCTGGACTGCGGCGCCACCGGTGCCGAAATAGACCCGGTTGCCGCCGACCTCTATAGACCGGGTATCGTCGCGCCCGTGCAAAACAAATGTCTTGGCGGCCTTGTCTATAGCATCCTCGACCAATGATGGTGGGAAATGCACTCGCCCGAGTGCAGGCTCGAACGTGGCGCCTGCGGCCAACAGATCATCCCGGAGCCGGTTCGGCACCTCGCCCATTCCAAGCTTTTCAAGCAGATCAAGGGCGGTGTGATAAATGCGTTCGACCTCGGCCGATGTCAGAGGGGTGTAAAGTCCTCCCACCTGACCTGGCGGGCAAGGATCAACCCTCGGACCGGCCGCCCGCTGCGCAAGCCGTTCTTGCCGTCCACCCCGTTTGGCACGCGTGTTCATAAAGCCCTGAATCCGGTCTTGTGCTTTGCCAGACTGAACCGCACAGCCGGCTGAAACACCATCGTTTTGCACGTGTTGCCGATTTATTCGAAAATAGCTTTCGATTTATTCGGAGTATTGCGGATTTCCGTTGCAGCCCACCCAAAGCTGCGACCGAATACACCAAACCCCGGACGGAGTAATCAGTCGATGAAATCGCGGACCAGAGTTGTCGTAATTGGCGGCGGGATCGCCGGCTGTTCCACGCTGTACCACCTGACTGAGGAAGGGTGGAGTGATGTTGTTCTGGTCGAGCGGAACGAATTGACCAGCGGCACCACTTGGCACTCGGCCGCGCAGGTCACAAACTTTGGCATGACCCAGACGATGGTCGGCCTGAAGACACATTCCATAAACCTTTACAAAGAGTTGGCTGACGATCCTGAATACCCGATCAATTACCACCACGGCGATGGCGGTATTCGCTTGGCCAATACCGACGCACAAATGCAAGGGTATCGCCATTTTGCCTCTATGGCGCGCGGAATGGATGTGCAGTTCGAAGTGATTGATGCGGAAGAATGCGCGCGTCGGCATCCGCTGATTTCAACCGATAACCTGCTCGGCGGGCTGTGGGATCCGCTGGATGGCGATATCGATCCGGCGCAACTTTGCCAGGCGCTGGCGCGATGCGCGCGCAAAGCTGGCGCCGAAGTCTATCGCAACACGCCGGTCATTGCCCTGACCCAGCACAGCGACGACACATGGACGGTCCACACAGACCAGGGCGACATCGACTGCGATATCGTGGTCAATGCCTGTGGCTACCGGGTGAACGAGGTGGCGGCGATGATGGGTGTGCATCACCCCGTCGCATCAATGGAACACCAGTATTTCCTGACCGAAGATATCCCGGGGATCGTGAATGCCGGCCACCGGATGCCGCTGCTGCGTTGTCCGATCAGCGATTTCTACTGTGGCCTGTAAAAAAACGGCCTGTTGGTCGGGTTTTACGAACAGGACCGCAAGACCTGGGGCATGGACGGGATTGACCCGAATTTCGTGAACGCCCTGTGCCCGGACGATCTGGATCGGGTAATGGAGGTGCTGGAC
>JBCCIK010000167.1:0-5019 GCA_039028255.1 Pseudomonadota bacterium
GACTCCCAACAATCCGGGCGGTGTGGAATACCCCGCAGATTTGGTGCGCGCCTTTTATGATCTTGCGCAGGAAACCGGTATCCGATTGCTGGTTGACGAAACATACCGGGATTTCGACAGCCGCAGCGGACCACCACATACGCTGTTCCAGCAGCCCGGCTGGGATGAAACTCTGGTACATCTTTATTCGTTTTCCAAAGCCTACCGCCTGACCGGCCACCGCGTTGGGGCCCTTGCGACCAGCCAATCTTTGTTGTCCGAGATCGAGAAATTTCTGGATACGGTCGCCATTTGTCCCGGGCAGATCGGGCAGTTCGCCGCCTTGTGGGGTATGCAGAACCTGTCGCACTGGTTGGCCGGAGAACGCGCCGAGATTCTGGATCGGCGCGCCGCCATTTCCGAGGGGATGTCGCAACTGACCGGACAAGGTTGGCGTCTTTTGGGTCTTGGCGCATATTTCGCTTATCTGGAACACCCGTTCGACCTCTCGTCCGACAGGCTGGCCCCGCGTCTGGTTTCACAGGCCGGTATTCTGTTGTTGCCGGGAACCATGTTCATGCCCACCGATGATCCGGCCGGCAAACGGCAGCTTCGCGTCGCGTTTGCCAATATCGACCGGGGCGGTATCTCTGAATTGTTCGGCCGTTTGCAGGCGCTGTCCTTCTAAGCTTGCCCCCCGACTGTGCCCGTCGTATTCAGGGCCGCAACCGACAGGTCACAAATCAAGAGGGCGCTATGGCCGCAGGCAAAAACACTGTCTCAAAAACCTTTGTCTGGATTCTGATGGGTCTGTTGTTCGTCGGGCTTGCCGGCTTTGGCGCCACCAGTCTGACCGGCACGATCCGCACGGTCGCACAGGTGGGCGATGAAAGCGTGTCCGTCGACGCATACGTGCGCGAGTTGCAGCGCGAAATCCGCGCCGTCGAAGCGCAGACTGGCGAGCCGCTGCAAATGGCGCAGGCCCGTGCGCTGGGACTGGAACAACTTGCGCTGTCGCGCCTTACTGCGCTGGCTGCGCTGGATAACGAGGTCAACCAGCTTGGTCTGTCGATCGGGGATGAAAACCTTCAGGCTGAAATTGTCTCGATCCCGGCATTCCAGGGTGTAAACGGCACGTTTGACCGGGAAGCGTACCGATTTCAGCTGGATCAGATCGGGATGACAGATTCCGAGTTCGAAGCGGACCTGCGCAAGGAATCCGCCCGTACCATCGTGCAGGGCGCCGTTGTCAGCGGTGTGCAGATGCCCGACATACTGACAGACGCCCTGACGGAATACATTGGCGCGCGCCGAAGCTTTACGGTTGCAACACTGGGTCCTGATGCGCTGAGCACCCCTGTGGGTGAGCCGACAGAGGATCAGGTGCAGACGTTCTATGACGAAAATACGGAACAGTTCACGCTGCCACGTACGAAGCAACTGACCTATGCCCTCCTGTCGCCCGACATGATCGTGGATACGATAGACGTGGACCAAGAGGCGCTGCGCGATCTCTACGACCAGCGCCTGTCCGAGTATCAACAGCCTGAACGGCGCCTGGTCGAACGGTTGAATTTTCCCGATGAACAGGCCGCCAATGACGCAAAAGCGCAGCTTGAAGTTGGCGGCACCACATTCGAACAACTGGTCCGCGACCGCGAACTGGAGTTGAGCGATATTGATCTGGGCGATATCACGCGCGACGATCTGGGCGACGCGGCCGATGCCGTTTTTGACGCTGATCTGGACGCCGTGGTGGGCCCATTGCCGTCTGTTTTCGGCCCTGCCCTGTTTCGCATCAACGGATCGCTGGCCGCCAGCAATGTGCCGTTCGAAGACGCCGAACCCACACTGCGCGCAGAGCTTGCCGCAAACCGCGCGCGCCGGGCGATCGAAGCACAGTCAGAAGACATCAACGACATGCTGGCAGGTGGCGCAACGCTGGAAGAACTGGCAAACGAAACCGACATGCAGCTGGGTCAGATCGACTGGACTCGCCAAAGCGACGATGACGTCGCAGCCTATGAAGGGTTTCGCAGTGCCGCCGAAGCTGTGCGCGCCGGTGACTTCCCGGAAATCGACTTTCTCGAAGATGGCTCGATCTTTGCGCTGCGCTTGAACGATGTTCTGCCGCCGCGTCCGGAACCGCTGGACAGCGCCCGTGACCGGGTGGCTGCGGCCTGGGTACTGACAGAAACAAACAAGGCGCTTCAGGAACAGGCTGACGCCATCGTGAACCAGCTTGCCACCGACGGGGATTTTACCGCCACTGGCCTGCCGTTCCGGGTGGAAAACGCGCTGACACGAACGGCGTTTCTTGATGATGTCCCAAACGAGTTCATGACCCAGGTTTTTGATATGGAGCTGCAAGAGATCCGCGTCATAGGCGGTGCCGGGACCGCCTTTGTCGTGCGCCTGGATGAGATCCTGCCGCCTGCCGAAACAGATGAGTTGCGCCAGTTGCAACAGGCTTTGTCCGCGCAGATGGATCAGGCACTGGCCCAGAACATCTTCGACGCCTACACGCGCGACGCCCAGACCAGGGCGCGACCGGTCATTGACCAACAAGCGTTGAATGCCGTTCAGGCGAGCTATTGAACGAGATCAAGATGGCCCTGACACCCGATTTCGATACCTTCGCGCGGGCCTACGAGGCGGGCGCAAACCAAATCGTTTATGCGCGTCTGGCCGCCGATCTGGATACGCCCGTGTCGCTGATGCTCAAGCTTACGGGCGCGCAAAAAGATGCGTTTATGCTGGAATCCGTCACCGGCGGTGAAGTGCGCGGCCGCTATTCGATTATCGGCATGAAACCGGATCTGATCTGGCGCTGCCACGGGGATATATCCGAACTGAACCGCACCGCGCGGTTCGATCCAGAGGCATTTGCGCCTCAGGATGGCAATCCGATGGACAATCTGCGCGCCCTACTGGCAGAAAGCCGTATCGAACTGCCCCATGATCTGCCACAGGCCGCGGCAGGGCTGTTCGGTTATCTTGGATACGACATGGTGCGGCTGGTGGAATATCTGCCCGATGTAAACCCCGATCCGATGGGTCTGCCGGATGCGATCATGCTGCGGCCTTCCGTTGTTGCCGTTCTGGACGGAGTCAAAGGCGACGTGATCGTGGTATCTCCGGCGTGGGTGTCAGAAGGGCAATCGGCCAAGGCGGCTTATGCGCAGGCCGCCGAACGTGTGATGGATGCGGTGCGCGATCTGGAACGGGCGATGCCCGCCGAATCCCGCGATCTGGGCGAGGCGTTGGAGATTGCGCCGCCTGTGTCGAATTTCACCAAATCCGGCTATATGAAGGCGGTCGAAAAGGCCAGGGATTACATACGCGCCGGTGATATTTTTCAGGTTGTGCCGGCGCAGCGATGGACACAGGATTTCCCGCTGCCGCCATTTGCGCTGTACCGGTCTTTGCGCCGCACCAATCCGTCGCCATTCATGTTTTATTTCAATTTTGGCGGTTTTCAGGTCGTAGGTGCCAGCCCCGAAATTCTGGTGCGCGTCTTCGGCGACGAAGTGACGATCCGGCCTATTGCAGGCACCCGCCCGCGCGGCGCAACCCCCGAAGAGGACAAGGCCCACGAGGCTGATCTGCTGGCGGACAAAAAGGAACTGGCCGAACATCTTATGCTGTTGGATCTGGGCCGCAACGACACCGGCCGTGTCGCAAAGATCGGCACAGTGCGACCAACCGAAGAGTTCATCATCGAACGCTATAGTCATGTGATGCATATTGTCTCGAACGTTGTGGGCGAGCTTGCCGAAGACAAGGACGCGCTGGATGCGTTTTTTGCCGGTATGCCCGCGGGCACCGTCTCGGGCGCACCCAAAGTGCGTGCAATGCAAATCATCGACGAGCTAGAGCCTGAAAAACGCGGCGTGTATGGTGGCGGTGTCGGGTATTTCAGCGCCGGAGGCGACATGGATATGTGCATTGCCCTGCGCACGGCTATCGTGCAGGACCAGAAACTGTATATTCAGGCAGGCGGCGGCGTGGTCTACGACAGCGATCCTGAGGCCGAGTATATGGAAACCGTGCACAAATCGAACGCCATCCGACGCGCGGCGGCTGATGCGGCGCGGTATTCGGGCGACGGCAACCGTTAGGATCGCTGCCTTGTTTTACTGCGGATTTACACTGCCGATTGTGGGTGACTGAAAGTCCTTGCAAAACAGAATGAACACGGCGCAGGCAAAGGCACATACAAATGCCAGAAACAGCCTCTGCAACAGCGTGCCTTTGCGGTTCGGCGGCAAGGACAACAGCATTCCGATGGACGCCAGTGCGGGAATGCCAACAATGATCCAGACATCCGCTGACAAAAATGCCAGAAACGTTCTGTTGATCAGATATGGCACTTCGTTGAAGATGTTGGGCCACGCCTCAAACTTGAGCCGCAGCGCCCAGATCGCCAAATTCACAAGACTGATGAACGCGACACAGTAAAACCACGTGATAAACAGCGAAGCGACCCAGGTTGCCACACAGTTTTCACGCCTGACCGGACCTTTTCTTACATTAAGATGACAATCAGATCGACAGTTTCTCGGATTCGGAATCTCAAGTTGACAAAAAAGTTCATTTTGGTAAGTAACATTGAATTTACAACGAAAAATCTTACAAATCTAATTTGCCATAAATATTAAAGTTCCTGGTTTTGACTCTTTATCATCTGTTGAAAGGAGACACATGCCTTGCCTGCTGGATCTTTTCAATGTGGGTTTAGGTAGTTTTTTCTTTTTAAAAATTCTTTTCATAAAGGTTTCCGAATCGTTGCCCTCGGAACTATCCCCACCACTTGTTGTGTACTCTTCGGAAGAGCTGTGCTCACTTAAATATTTTGACATGATCAATCTTATTTAGTAATAGAACTATAAAATAAAACAAGTGTACTGAAGTATATTTTTATGTTTACTAAAATTGTTCAAACCATCATTCATCGTATCGACGCGTTTTGGGAGGACCACAGAGATCATCATCGTCGTTCTTATTATCATAATAATCACTATCACCATCGAAGCAATC
>JBCCIK010000168.1:0-5017 GCA_039028255.1 Pseudomonadota bacterium
CGTCGATCTCGGCTGTATCTACAAAGAATTTCATGGATCGGTCCTTTGATGGGTTGGCCTCTGTCGCGCATGGCTTTACCTCATAGAGAGCCCAGCGGGAACCCCTGAAACCAAGTTTCTGTTAGCGCAAACACAAAAATGACGTGTCGAGGTCCGTTCCGTGCGTGAAACCAGCTTTTTCGAACCGGGAGCATTGGTCGCCGTCCTGACCACGCAACCGCTCGATCGCATGCTGGACTACAAGGCACCCGAAGGCGGGTGCTTTCGGGGCGCGTTTGTCGAGGTCCCACTGGGCCCGCGCAAGGTTCTGGGTGTTGTCTGGGGGCCGGGGCGGGGAGATTTTGATCTGTCCCGAATCCGGTCGATCATCCGGGTCTTGAATGTGGCGCCGATGCGCGACGAAATGCGCGACTTTCTGGGCAAGGCTGCCGATTATACGCTGACGGCTATGCCGGCGATCTTACGGCTGGCCGCGCGCGCTCCGGGACTGGCTGACCCTCCATCCATGCGCAAGGTTTACCGGTTGGGAGAGACCCCGCCAGAACGAATGACTGACGCGCGCCGCCGCGTGTTGCAGGTGCTTGAGGACTATGGCGGCCTGGCATTCACTCAGAAAGAACTGGCTGAAATGGCCGGTGTCACCTCGTCGGTGATCAAGGGACTGGCCAAGCTGGGCGCAGTGCGCGAAGAGGATAGCCCGCGCGATCTGCCCTTTCCGCCGCTGGCGCATGACCTGCCGGGGAAAACCCTGACACCGGATCAATCGGCGGCCGCAGACACCCTGCGGGCGGCGCTGCGCTCGGGTAGGTATGCAACGACCCTGCTCAAGGGTGTGACCGGGTCGGGCAAGACCGAAGTGTATCTTGAGGCGGTGGCCGAAGCGCTGAAGCAGGGGCGGCAGGCTCTGGTCCTGTTGCCCGAAATCGCCCTGACGTCAGAGTTTCTGGCCCGCGTTGAAGTAAGGTTCGGCGCCCGGCCGGCCGAATGGCATTCCGGGGCGACAATGACCGAACGCAGAAGGATTTGGCGGATGACCGGGCAGGGCGAGGCTCAATTGGTCGTTGGTGCACGATCTGCCTTGTTCCTGCCGTTCCAGAATCTGGGGCTGATCATTGTCGATGAGGAACATGACACCTCTTACAAACAGGAAGACGGTGTTCTTTACAATGCCCGCGACATGGCGGTTCTGCGGGCCTCGATATGTGGTGCGCAGGTGGTGCTGTCCAGTGCCACGCCCAGTCTGGAAACATGGACAAACGCGCAGGCCGGCAAGTATCACCGGCTGGAACTGACTTCCCGGTTTGGCGATGCCGTACTGCCGGACATGCACGCCATCGACATGCGTGTCGAGCCAATGCAGGCGGGGACCTGGATCTCTCCGAGTTTGCGCAATGCAATAAAGGATCGGCTTGAAAAGCAGGAACAATCCCTGTTGTTCATAAACCGGCGCGGGTATGCCCCGGTGACGCTGTGCCGGGCATGCGGACAACAGATTGGCTGTGATCACTGCGATGCCCGCCTGGTTGAGCACCGGTTTCTGAAGCGGTTGATGTGCCATCAATGTGGTGAAACAAAGCCGATTCCGGACACTTGCCCGTCCTGTCAGGCAGAGGGGCGGTTGGCACCGGTTGGGCCGGGCATCGAACGCCTGTCCGAAGAGGCCAGCGCAGTGTTTCCCGAGGCACGGATTGCCACACTCAGTTCTGACATGTTCGGGTCCGCGCGCGCGCTCAAATCCAAGATCGAAGAGATAGCCGCAGGCGAGGCCGACATAATCCTGGGCACGCAACTGGTGGCCAAAGGCCATAATTTTCCATTGCTGACCCTGGTCGGTGTAGTCGACGCCGATCTGGCGCTGCAAGGCTCTGATCTCAGGGCCGCAGAGCGCACGTTTCAACTGATGCGTCAGGTTGCCGGGCGGGCGGGGCGCGCGGACAAACCGGGCCGGGCTTTGTTGCAGACCTTTCAGCCGGACCATCCGGTTATTCGCGCCACTCTGGCTGGCGACGAAGAAGCCTTCTGGCGGGCCGAGGCCGCGGAACGTCAGGCCGCTGGCGTGCCGCCGTTTGGTCGGATGGCCGGGATCATACTGTCAGGACCAGAGGCTGGTCCGGTGTTTGATCTTGGCGACCTGCTGGCCCGGAACGATACGGCCTTGCGCCAGATCGGGGCGCAGGTTTTCGGGCCCGCACCGGCGCCGATTGCGCGTATTCGCGGACGCCATCGGGTGAGGCTGCTCGTCAAGGCACCCAAGGGTGTCGCACTTCAGGACGCCATTGCGCGCTGGATCTCTCCGGTCCGGCTGAAGGGGGACATGCGTCTGGCCGTCGACATAGATCCGCAGAGCTTTTATTGAACTATACATCTGCGCTGATGCAGAGGTGATGTGCACGACCGCGTTTCTCCTCGCTATGTCCCTTGTAAGGGCGTAGTGCTGAACCATGGCCAAACCCGTGACCCTGACCGACGCAAAACACCTGCCATTCTGGCGGCGTCCTGTGGCGTTGCTGATACTGATGGCCTGCACGATGCCGATCGCCTTCAACGGCTGGAGTGCGCTGCTGAACAATTTTGTCATCGAAGCGGCAAATTTCGACGGCGCAGATATCGGCCTGCTGCACACAGTGCGCGAAATCCCGGGGTTTCTGGCCGTGGGCGTCATAGCGGTCATCATCTTCGTCCGCGAACAGGTCCTGGGTCTGATATCACTTGTCATGCTGGGCGCAGCCACTGCTGTCACGGCGTGGTTTCCGTCGCTGGGCGGCCTGCTGTTTGTAACGTTGTTCAGCTCGATCGGTTTTCACTATTACGAGACGGTCAACCAGTCCCTGCAACTGCAATGGCTGCCAAAGGACAGGGCGCCGCAAATGCTGGGCTGGATGGTTGCCGCCGGATCCGCAGCGACCCTGGTGGTCTATGGGCTGATCGTGTTGACCTGGGATCGCTTCGATCTGTCCTATAATCTGGTGTTCATGCTAACCGGAGGCACCACGGTGGCGCTGGCCATATTTGCCATGCTGGCGTTCCCGCAATTCGAGTCACCAACACCACAGACCAAGAAACTGATCCTGCGCCGCCGCTATTGGCTGTATTACGCATTGCAATTTATGGCGGGGGCCCGGCGCCAGATCTTTATTGTATTTGCAGGATTCATGATGGTCGAGAAATTCGGCTTTGACGTTCATCAGCTGACCGGTCTGTATCTGATCAACCTGGTGATCAACATGCTAGCCGCGCCGCTTCTGGGGCGCGCCGTCGGCTGGTTTGGCGAACGCCGGACGCTGATTTTCGAATACGCCGGACTGGCCACTGTGTTTGCGGCCTATGGCGGCATCTACTGGTTTGGCTGGGGGGTCGCTCTTGCGGCCACCTTATATGTGATCGACCATGTGCTGTTTGCGCTGGCGCTCGCCCTGAAGACCTATTTTCAGAAAATCGCCGACCCGGCGGACATTGCCCCGACCGCGGCGGTTGCATTCACCATCAATCATATCGCCGCCGTGTTTTTGCCGGCGCTGCTGGGTCTGTTGTGGGTGGTCTCGCCAGGGGCGGTGTTTGCGCTGGCGGCCTTCATGGCAATGGTCTCGTTTGCCTTGGCACTGCTGATCCCGCGACACCCGGAGCCTGGCAATGAAACGGTGTTTGCCAAATTCCGTCCCGCCGCTGCTGAATAGCGCGCCCGTAACATGTCGGGCTTGACGCTGCACTTTGCCAGGCCTAGGCGCTGTAGCACAGGCAAACCGGAGATCGCCCATGCCAACCTATACGGCGCTGACCACCTTGACCGGAAAAACTGCGGCGCAGGCGCTGGGCGATGCGCTGGAACGCATGAGCCCGGAGCCCACTGGCATCGGGGTGTTCGAACTGGAGGACTCATCCGGGCAGTGGGAGGTCGGCGGGTATTTCACCGAAAAGCCGGACGAGGCCGCACTGGCGTTGCTGGCCACGGTTTTTGAGGCGCGGCCCTTTGCCGTCTCGCTGGTTCCGGAAACCGACTGGGTGGCGCATGTGCGCCGTGAATTGGCTCCGGTCGAGGCGGGTCGGTTCTTTGTCTATGGCTCGCATGACGCGGGAAAGGTTCCCGCAGGACGGGTTCCGTTGCAGATCGAAGCGTCGATGGCATTTGGAACCGGCCATCACGGCACAACGCTGGGATGTCTGATCGCCCTGGACAGATTGATCGACGAGGGCTTCCAGCCGGCGTCGGTTGCCGATATCGGATGTGGCACCGCTGTGCTTGCAATGGCTGCGGCGCGGACGTGGTCGTGCACGGTGATTGCCAGCGACATAGATCAGGTCGCGGTTGATGTCTCGGCTGCGAATTTATCGGTCAACGGCATGGACGATGCGGTCACCTGTGTCGAGGCAGCCGGATTCGAGCACCCGGATCTGGCGTCATCTGCCCCATATGATCTGATCTTTGCCAATATCCTCAAAGGCCCGTTGGTTGCGCTGGCCCCTGATCTTTCGGCGCATCTGAGTCCCGGCGGGGTCGCGATTCTTTCAGGGATTCTCAATGAACAGGCAGATGACGTGCAGTCTGTTTATTCACAGTATGGAACCAATCTGCACAGCAGAGACGAAATTGGTGAATGGACGACGCTGGTTTTACGAAAAAAAGCCGCATTTTAGCCAAGTTTTAAAGGCATTTTATTTTCGGGTCTTTGTTTGGCCATATTTAGGCCGTAGCTTTTAATGCACAACTGGCGGGGGCCAGAAATTTGAGGCTGCTATGGTAGATGCAGAGATGACTTTTGATCAGCGCGTTGCGCGCCTTTCGAAGAAGCACCAGGCCATGTCACGTGGTTATGTCGCACGGATGCGTCAGGACGGATTGATCGTTGTCAAACCGCGCCGCGCCAAACTGGCCATATCGCCAAAGTCCATACTGATTTTTGTTATGGCGTTCTTCGTCTTCAAGGGGTTCCTGTTGTCCAGCCTAGGGCCCACCACCTATGACGAAAGACTTGCCAGCCTGAGCGAGGGTACTGCCGGTGAAAAGGCCGGAGCCTGGGTC
>JBCCIK010000169.1:0-4924 GCA_039028255.1 Pseudomonadota bacterium
ATTGCCAACCCCAGCTTCGAGCTGTCGGGCAACGCCGTTGACGCATCCGAAATCACGCCGGAACTGTTGGCCGACACGCTGCATGAGGCAGACGGCATCGAAGCAAACGTCGCCACCGGATATCACGCCATCGAATTCCTGCTGTGGGGTCAGGACCTGAACGGTCACGGCGCAGGCGCAGGCAACCGGCCCTGGAGCGATTTCGCACAAGGCGACGTCTGCACCAATGGCAACTGCGATCGTCGCGGGCAATACCTGAGCGCCGCCACCGACCTGCTGATCAGTGATCTGGAGTGGATGACTGCACAATGGGGCGAAGGCGGAGATGCGCGTGCCGCGCTGACCGAAAACGAAGACGGCGGCATCAGCGCCATTCTGACCGGCATGGGCTCGCTGTCTTATGGTGAGCAGGCAGGGGAGCGTATGCGCCTTGGCCTGATGCTGAACGATCCCGAAGAAGAGCATGACTGCTTTGCCGACAACACCCACAACAGCCACTACTATGACGGGCTGGGCATCCAAAACGTTTATCTGGGTGAATACGTGCGCATCGACGGCACCCCGGTCGGCGGCGCATCCCTATCCGAGCTGGTGATCGCAACCGATCCGGCGCTGGACACCGAGATGAAGGCAAAACTGTCGAACACAATGCAGGCGCTTGGGCGTCTGAAGTCGACCGCAGAGGCCGGTTTCGCCTATGACCAGATGCTTGAGCGCGGCAATGCCGGTGGTGAAGCATTGATCATGGGCGGCGTAAACGGTCTGGTCGATCAGACCCGCACAATCGAGCGTATCGTTGCGGCGCTGGAGCTGGATCAGATCGAATTTGAAGGATCGGACAGCCTGGACAACCCAGACGCGGTTTTCCAGTAAACCAAGCTTTGGCCGGACGCGTCCACCAAACGACGCGCCCGGTCGCTTTACTCGCGACACACGTGAGATACGCAACCAGACATAACCTCTGGCAGTCTGGACAAGAAACTTATCGAGCTTTTGACACATCCATCGGGTGCCAAACCACTGGCGCCCGATACGCGATCCGGTGGTCCGTCTAGGCTGATCTGGTCGGAAACTGCATTGTCAGAAAAACAAACTCGGTTCCCAGGCTGCGTATTGAATGTTCGCTTTTGTTGGGTCGGCCATCCGGAATTTGGTCAAAAGCGGGTGACTATATCTCAATGTCGCTACACAAAGGATTGATCGTTGCAAATTCAGACCATATCCGTCTTTAGCGACACTTTTAGCGGCCAATGACAAAGGATCGGCAAAGCCAACCATGCGCAGCGTTCATCATCCCAAATGGACAATGGCCAAACGCCTTGGCACCTTGCTGTTTGCCGGGTTGGTGACAGGAGGGCCCGCATCGGGTGCCGATCTGCCTTTGCCGGTCGATCTGCAGGACGTGCATCTCAATATCATCCCGCGAACACCCGAAGAAAATGCCCGCATCGCGGCGGTGACAGCAGCGCCACAACAGTTTGACGCGCCGCAGCGTTTTGAAGAATTGCCTGCCGGGGCTGCTACGGTGCGCGTGCGCAATGACGCAGACGCATTTTCGCAACCATCCGGTAATTTGAGTTTTGAACAGGAACTGGACTTTAAGGTCGGCAACGGGCTGTTCAAAAAGATCTGGGTCTCGTCCCCGTCTTCGACGCTTGCGTCGGACGGTTTGGGGCCGCTGTACAACGCCCGGTCTTGTCAACGCTGCCATATCAAGGATGGACGGGGTCACACGCCAAACGGACCGGACGACAACGCCATTTCAATGTTTTTGCGCGTGTCGATACCGGGCAACCCGAACGATGGTCACGCTGAAATAACCGATTATTTCGCAACCAGACCCGAACCAAATTATGGCAGTCAGATGCAGGATTTCGCCCTGCCCGGACATGCGGCCGAATACAGGCTGGACATCACCTACAACGAAATCCCGGTACATTTGTCGGACGGAGAAACCGCATCGCTGAGGCAGCCAACCTACCGCGCGGCTGATCTGGGCTATGGACCGCTTCACCCGGACGCGATGTTGAGCCCGCGTATCGCGCCGCAAATGATCGGGTTGGGACTGCTCGAAGCGATCCCGGTCAAGGATCTTCTGACGCGCGCCGATCCGCATGACACGGACAATGACGGCATTTCCGGCCGCCCCAATATCGTGTGGTCTCTGGAATACGATCAGCCGATGATGGGCCGGTTTGGGCACAAGGCCGGGTTGCCCACGATCATGGAGCAGTCCGGCTCGGCCTTTGCAGGTGATATCGGGATTTCCAGCCCGCTTTTCCCGGTTCCGCAGGGGGATTGCACTGGCGCACAGACCACCTGTGTCCGGGGACCGCATGGTGACAACGACGTCCGCGTCTTCGAGATCGACCAGATTGGCATGGATCTTGTCGCCTTCTACAGCGGCAATCTGGGCGTACCGGCACGCCGGGACATCGACGACCCGCAAGTGCTGCGCGGCAAAGAGGTGTTTCACAATTCAGGTTGTGCCGCCTGCCACACACCTGCTCATGTCACACATCGCCTGCAAGACAGGCCCGAGCACAGTTTTCAACTGATCTGGCCTTACACCGATCTGCTGTTGCACGACATGGGCGAAGGACTGGCCGACCATCGCCCCGAAGCCCGCGCCTCGGGCCGGGAATGGCGCACAGCGCCTTTGTGGGGGATTGGACTGACCGAACGCGTGTCGGGCCATACCCAGTTCCTGCATGACGGGCGCGCACGCAACCTGCTGGAAGCAATCCTCTGGCACGGGGGTGAGGCTCAAGCGGCCCGTGACACAGTTGTTTCCATGCCAAAGGCCGACCGCAACGCCCTGATCCGCTTTTTAGAGAGTCTTTGACCCATGCGCCTAATTGTCTTCGCCGCCGCACTGCTTTTGCCGCTTGTTGCCCAAGCGCAGGATCGCGCGCCCATTCTGATGGATGTCACGCAAACACATATACTGCCGCGATTTGCCGCGTTATCCGAAACAGCCAACACCTTGGCGACGATTTCGCAATCGGATTGAGAACCTGGCTCGACTGACCTGCGTGATGCCTATGGAACCGCATTTGATACCTGGATCACAGTCAGCCATCTGCGGTTTGGCCCCAGTGAAGTTGACGATCGCGCGTTTGCAATGGCGTTCTGGCCCGATACCAAAGGGTTCACTCCGAAAGCGCTGTCGAAACATATCGCGGCTGAGGACGACGCCGTTCACAATCCGGACGCCTATGCGGAAACATCGGTCGCCGGACGAGGTTTTTTTGCACTTGAAAGGATGCTGTATGATCCGGCCTTTGCAGATCAGGGCACCGCAGAATACCGGTGCGCCCTGATACAGGCCATAGCGGCAGACATCAAAGCCAACGCCAACGCAATGGCTGACGACTGGCAGGCCTATGCCACATATCTGACGCAACCCGGCGGTGAAAGCCCGTACCGGACACAAGACGAAGCAATGCAAGAGCTGTTCAAAGCCCTGTCCACCGGGCTTCAGTTCACCTCTGAAACGCGGCTGGGCAGACCGCTTGGCACATATGACAAACCACGCCCAAAACGTGCCGAGGCCAGACGCTCTGAACGATCCCAGAGGCACGTGGAGCTGTCGCTGATCTCGTTACGTGATCTTGCCGCGCGTTTGTCCGCGGATCATTCCGATATTGCCGGTGATTTGGAAATTGCCTTTGCCCGTACACTTGAAAGCAACAAGGCGTTGGTCGATCCGATGTTTGCGGGTGTTGCCACACCTCAGGGCCGGTTCCGCGTCGAAGCCTTGCAACAGTCGATCAATGACATCCGCACTATCGCCGCGACCGAGCTGGGCCCGACCCTGGGCATCAACGCCGGTTTCAACTCGCTCGACGGGGATTGAGGCATGACGACCCGGCGCCATTTTCTTGCAGGTCTAGCGGCAGCCAGCGTTGCGCCGGTCCGAAGTTGGGCCTCTGTCGGTGCGCCGGATTTTCTGGCGGCAGCGCAATATCCGGATGGCACCTATCGGCTGGCCGGGCTGAACCATCAGGGAACCGTTCTGTTCGCCTTGCCCCTGCCCGCACGCGGCCACGCCGCCGCAGCCCATCCGCTGAAAGCGCAGGCCGTGGCCTTTGCACGCCGTCCCGGTTCGTTCGCCGTCGTTATTGATTGCGCCAGCGGCCGCGTACTTGCCCGTCTGCAAAGTCCCCAAGGGCGTCACTTTTACGGCCACGGCGCATTTGCCGCAAACGGCGCACGCTTTTACGCAACCGAAAACGACTATGAGGCCGGCGAAGGACGTATCAGCGTTTGGGACGCAGACAGCTTTGAACGTCTGGGCGAATTTCCGTCGGGTGGCGTTGGTCCGCACGACATGCGGTTGATGCCGGACGGAAGAACTCTGGTTGTTGCCAATGGTGGTATCGAAACCCATCCTGAAACTGGCCGCACCAAGCTGAATATCCCGGTGATGCAGCCAAATCTCAGCTATATCGACCTGAACGGCACCGTGTTGGAGCAGATGGAATTGCCCGCTGCCCTACATAAGAATTCGATCCGGCATCTGAGCGTACGGGCCGACGGGTTGGTTGGATTTGCAATGCAGTGGCAAGGTGAAAGCACGCAGTGCCCCGCCTTGTTAGGGTTACATGCCAGAGGTGAAAGGCCGCGCTTGCTGGCGGCACCCGAAGATCTTCAAAGCACGCTACAGGGTTATGCGGGCAGCGTGGCCTTTGCTTCGGACGGGACGATGATCGCCATCACGTGCCCGCGCGGGAATGCACTGCACCAATTCAACGTCGCGTCGGGTGCTTTCACGGATCAGTTCGGGCTAAAGGATGTGTGCGGACTTGGGGCCGGTGACGCGGGCCTGATCTTTACCACCGGAACCGGTGCGTTTGGCGCAATCAACGGCCCGCGCGCCACAGTTGTGGCGCGCCCCGATTGCCTGTGGGACAATCACCTG
>JBCCIK010000170.1:0-4895 GCA_039028255.1 Pseudomonadota bacterium
ATCAACGCAGGGGGCCGGCTCGACCTCTCCGGCGCCGATCCGATCCGTCACTGTGCAACGGGGCGACACGTTGTGGGCCATTACGCGGGAACGGTTCGGTGACGGGATACTGTATGTGCGGCTGTTCGAAGCCAATCGCGATTTGATCCGGGATCCGGATCTCATTTATCCGGGGCAGGTTTTCACAATACCGGAGCAGTACGTTATGTCCTTTGCGGCCCCGGTTCTGTCCTTGCCTGCACTCGCGCGAAACCTGCCCGTGAGCACCCTGTGCAGCGTGCCGCAATGACGGACGACGACGCGCGCCGCGCAGGTTGGCGGACCTTTCGCAAGGTCGCACCCTATCTGTGGCCGGATGATGAGCCCTGGGTGAAACGGCGCGTTGTGCTGGCTATGGTGATGCTGGTCTTTGCCAAGCTGATCGCAGTGTACACGCCCATTCTGTATAAAGGTGCGGTTGACGCTCTGGCAGGTGAAGGTGTGCCGCCGCTGGCGCTGGGTGCCGTGGGTCTGACCGTTGCCTACGGTGTGGCGCGGATGATGAATGTCGGTTTTCAGCAATTGCGCGATGTGGCTTTTGCACCTGTGGGCCAGCGCGCGCTGCGCGCCTTGGCGCTTGAAACGTTCCAGCATATTCACCAGTTGTCGATGCGCTATCACGTAACCCGCCGAACCGGAGGGCTGAGCCGTATCATCGAGCGTGGCGTCAAAGGCGTCGAGTTTCTGTTGCGCTTTTTGCTGCTGTCCATTGGTCCTTTGATTTTGGAACTGCTGCTGGTTGCGATCATCCTGATGTGGCTGTTTGATGTCTGGTATCTGGTTGTCGTTGCCGTCACCATCGCGCTGTACATCTGGTTTACGTTTGCAGTGACCGAATGGCGTGTAAAGCTGCGCCGGGAAATGAATGATCAGGATACCGAGGCCAATCAGCGCGCTATCGACAGCCTGCTGAATTTTGAGACCGTGAAGTATTTCAACGCAGAAATGCGAGAAGCGCAGCGGTATGACGTGTCAATGAAAGCCTATGCCGGGGCGGCCTTGAAAACTGCCTATTCGCTGGCATTTCTGAACTTTGGTCAATCCTTCATGATCACCTGCGGGTTGATTGCGGTTATGGTCCTGGCCGCAATCGGCGTGCAAAACGGATCTTTGACCGTGGGTGATTTCGTCATGGTGAACGCCTACATGATCCAGATAACGGTTCCGCTGAATTTTCTGGGAACGGTGTATCGTGAAATCCGGCAATCGCTGGTCGATATGGGGCAGATGTTTGATCTGCTTGAACAACCCACCGAGGTAAGCGATAGACCCGGCGCATCCGATCTGAACGTGTCTGGCGGCAAGGTAGTTCTGGAAGACCTGCGGTTCGGCTATGATCCGGACCGGGAAATCCTCAAAGGTGTTTCATTGACTGTTCCTGCCGGTCAAACGATTGCAATCGTGGGTGCGACCGGGTCCGGAAAATCCACCATAGGAAGGCTATTGTTCCGCTTTTACGATGTGACCGGCGGCGCGCTGAAGATAGATGATCAGGATGTGCGCGACGTCACACAGGCCAGTCTGCATGCGGCCATCGGCGTCGTGCCGCAGGATACCGTATTGTTCAACGACACCATACGCTACAACATCGCCTATGGTCGGGACGGGGCAACACAGACGGATGTCGAGGCTGCGGCGAAAGCTGCGCAAATTCACAGCTTTATCGTCAGCTTGCCTCAGGGTTATGACACCAGGGTCGGAGAGCGTGGCCTGAAATTGTCAGGGGGTGAAAAACAACGGGTGGGGATTGCCCGCACTCTCTTGAAGAACCCGCCGATCCTGTTGCTGGACGAGGCGACCTCGGCGCTGGATACGGATACCGAAAGAGACATCAAGGACGCACTGGCCCGCGCTGGTGAAGGACGCACGGTGATCACCATCGCCCATCGCCTTAGCACAATTGCCGAAGCCGATCAGATCGTGGTGCTGGAAAGTGGCGAGATTGTCGAACAGGGCACCCATGACACATTACTTTTGCGCGAGGGACGCTATGCCCAATTATGGAGCCGCCAGCATTCCGACAGTCGCGCATCGTGACGCTTAAATTGGCATTTTCGGGCATACGCTGACCCAAAAATCAGTTTATTCCGGCTTTTGATTGCTCATTATGCTCGGATTGTTAAATTTTGTTTCGCGAATTTGACGGCTTGTATTAAACTACAGGTGGATCGCTTGTTTTGTTGCGGTCCGATTTCTATGGCCCGGTTCAAGGGCCTATAATTTATTTTGGAGAATTCTTATGACTAAGTCCCGAGCGGAATCTGCTTTTGATGCCCGTGTTGCAGCGGCGACCAAAGCACGCGAAAGACACCACCCTGATCATCGCGCCAATCCGGATGAACAGCGCTATGCCGCTGCGCATTATCCGATGAGCTTCACCAAGGGGCTGAAGCACAATAACCTGGGCGTTGTGGCGGACGGGTCGCATTTCGAAGCGTTCCGCAATGCAATCGACGAAGGATATGTTGAACCTTTCACGTCGCGCGTGCCGGTCCCCGACGGTGGATCCTGCGGACGACGCCGGTGGGAGGCCCCGACAGCCGGTACAGCATATGATTTGCAGGGCCCGGATGCGCAGGCGGTGACGATGCCCCCGGCACCGCAACTGTGCAGTGATGAACTGGCCTACGAAATGGCCGAGGTCTACGAACTTGCTTTGTTGCGTGATGTTGCATTCGAAAAATTCGCGACCGGCGCGACCGGCGCAGATGCCAACAAGATCAACGCATCGGTGGGGCGGCTGAATGCATTGCCTTATCCAATCGACGGATCAGCCGGTCGGAGCCGCGTTTCCAATGGCGGGGCGCTTGATCTTCAGACCGCGTTTCGGGGTTCCAGCCCGGGTGTGGACAAGGGGCCCTATCTGTCACAGTTCATGCTGATCGGAAACGGTGATCTTGAAAAAGGCAAGATTAGCTATGGGGCGCAGCAGATCGATCAGCGCGTGCCCGAGGCTGACACAGGCGTTGATCATATGCAGACCTGGGGCGATTGGCATCAGGTTCAGCAGGGCATTGACGTCAACAAATGCGGCAAGGGCACGAACAACGAAGCGTGCAGTTCCGGTCAATCCTTCACAGGCAACCGCCGGTTCATTTGTACGCCGCGCGATTTGGCGACATATGTTCACTTTGACGCGTTGTATCAGGCGTATCTGAACGCGACACTGATCCTGCTGGGCATGAATACGCCGTTTGATCCGGGCTTTGCCAAGCTGTCTGGACAAAGGGATATGTTCAACCCGGCAGCCGACAAGGACACGCCGCAGAATGCAGGCGGGTTTGCACTGTATGGCGGCCCTCATATCCTGACGCTTGTGACCGAAGTTGCCACACGTGCGCTTAAGGCGGTGCGCTATCAGAAGTTCAACAACCACCTGCGTTTGCGACCCGAGGCGCTGGCGGCCCGGATGGAAAAATCAACCGAGCTTGACAAGAAGTATCCGGTTCTGTGCAACGCGTTTGGCAAGATGTGTGGACAGATCGGTGACACGGTAAGTGCGATCAAGGCATTCAATAATGCTGCGGTTGGCCAATCCACTGCGTTGCTGCCGATGGCTTTTGCCGAAGGATCGCCGATGCACCCAACCTATGGTGCAGGTCATGCCACTGTTGCAGGGGCGTGCACCACCATTGTCAAAGCGTTCTTTGACACGGGAACTGTTCTGGGCGCCAATGCCGATGCCTCGTCCTGCAACCACGGAAAGATCGGGTTTTACCACAATATCAAGTCGGCCTGTTTCTATCTGCCGCCCGAAAAACCGAAAAAGAACCCGGGTAAAGGAAAACGCAAGGCCAGTTCACCACCGCCAAAGCCGCATGAAGAACTGCGCAAATGCCCGATTAAGTGTCCGCTGACACTGGAAGGTGAGTTGAACAAGCTGGCTGCGAACATCTCGATAGGGCGGAACATGGCGGGCGTGCATTACTTCTCGGACTATTACGACAGCCTGCGCATGGGCGAGCAGATCGCCATTGGAATGCTGGAGGAGCAGGCCCTGTGTTATCCGACCGATGAGTTCGTGTTGTCGATCCCCACATTCGACGGAGACGTGGTGCGCATCGGCGCAAAGTAAGGATCACCTGAAACAATTCGCCCGGCGCGCCTTGCAAAAGGCGTGCCGGGCGTGCGTTTCAGGATGGGTTACCTGACAGGATCCGTTATTCTGCTGCCTTGAGGGGCGAATTGGGCGTGTGATCATCGGGCCGTTTCAGCTGTCCAGATCCCGTGATCGGCTCGCCGACCCAGATCAGCTCTTGTGTCTGGGCCTCGCGCGCGGCCAGTCTAAGCGCCATGTCCTGCGCGATCTGGCTTGAACGGCCCGCCGTTGCGCGCGCCAGCAGACGCAGCAGCCGGATCGCATAGGTGACGATCCAGACACGCAATGCCAGAAAGGACGGCGTGACGATCAGCGTCAGCACTGTTGCAACCCCCAGGCCGAAGACAACGGCCGTGGCCAGTTGTTTCCACCACAGGGCGGTCGGGCTGTCGATCGTGTACCCGCCATTGATGAAATCCAGCGACAATCCGAACATCATCGGTGTCAGCCCGGCCATTGTGGTCAATGTCGTCAGCAGCACCGGGCGAATACGCGCTTCGGCCGTGCGAATGATGGCATCGATCCGCGGCATATAGCGGCTGAATTCCTGATAGGTATCGATAAGGACAATGTTGTTGTTCACCACGATACCCGCCAAGGCCACAATGCCGGTCCCGGTCATGATGATCGAAAACGGTTGCTGCATGACCATCATCCCGATCGCCACCCCCGTTGTGGACAGGATGACGGCCAACAAGACCAGGACCGAGTTGTAAAAGCTGTTGAACTGCGCCAGCAGGATCACAAACATCAGACC
>JBCCIK010000171.1:0-4810 GCA_039028255.1 Pseudomonadota bacterium
ACTGGCTGAACCTTCACCGCCGACCGGACGAGGATGTGCAACTGAGCAGTCTGACAAACGAACAGACGATCCTTGTTCTGGCCGGGCCGAACGCGCGCAAGGTTCTGTCAGCCTGCGCGCGCGGCGATTGGTCAGCCTCGGCTTTTCCATGGCTCAGCGTGCGCGAATGCATGGTCGGCATCGCACCGGCCACTGTCATGGCCGTCAGTTTCTCCGGCGAACTGGCTTATGAAATACATGTGCCGAACCCGTCGCTGTATGCGGCTTATCTGGCGCTGAGAGACGCGGGAAAATCCTTTGACCTGGCCTTGTTCGGCGCGCGCGCGGTCGAGTCGATGCGGATGGAAAAAGGCTTTCTGCACTGGAAATCCGATCTGATCACAGAATTCGATCCCTTCGAAACGGGATTGGGACGTTTTGTAAATCTGGACAAGCGCGAATTCATTGGTCAGCCGGCGCTGCGCGCCCGACATAACGCCGGGCCGCGAAAGCATCTGGTGTCGTTGCGCGTAGACACCGACAAGGCACCCGCGCATGCGGGTGCATCTGCAATGATCGGCGACAGCGTTGTCGGAACTGTGACATCCGGCGACTGGGGCCATCGAACCGGTTTGAACCTTGCCTATGCCTTTATCGAACCCGATCATTCCCAGACTGGCAGCGGGGTTGAAATCGACATGTGTGGCGCGCGTGTGCCGGCAACCGTTATACCGCCCGCACCCTATGACCCGCAGATGAGCCGCGTACGATCATAAATCAGCTGTATCCCGTAAGGGACAATAGCCGATTTCAGATACTATGCTGGCAGCCTGCCGAAAATTTAGCATTGCCGTGCCGCGGATTCTCTGTTTCGATTTTTTCGAAAGAGTTGTAGCAGCAGGATCATAACCAGTGCCAAAATCACTTAGCCTTCGCTGGTTGGAAGTATTCCAGTTGATCGCCAAATCAGGCTCGATCCAAAGGGTCGCATCCGAAACCGGGCTGTCAATAAGTACCGTTTCCAACCATCTGCGCAGTCTTGAAACCACGTTGGGGGTCGAACTGGTGGATCACAGCCGCCGACCAATGGGATTAACCCCGGCAGGTGAGGTGTTCTCGCGCTACGTGCGCGAAGGTCTGACTGTTCTCAAAAGAGGTGAGGCTGAAATACGCTCTGGCAACTGGCAACATGCAACGGCTCTCCGGTTGGCTCTGGTCGACGATTTCGACAATCAGGTCGCGCCAGAGCTGTTTCGTTTTCTGGCCCATGCCCTGCCCAGGTGTAACTTTCGGCATTTCACACGCCCCAGTCACGAGATCATCGCCAAACTGCAAGAACACAAACTGGATGCAGGTGTGGCAACCCGTCCGGCCGGTAAAACCGAAGGGCTGATCGAATATCCCCTGCTGCGCGATCCGTTCATCGTGATACTGCCGGAACGGTTCAAAGGAACGGTCGAGGATGTCTTTGACCCGAATGCCAGCCTGCCGTTTCTCAGATATTCGCGTGACTACACGATCGGCAAACAGATCGAAATTCAATTGACCCGCAGCAAGTTCAATCTGCCGAACAGGTTCGAGTTGGAATGCAATCAGTCGATTGTTGGTCTGGTGGCGGAAGGCAGCGGCTGGGCCATCACAACTGTCGCCAGCTTTCGCCGGGCGCAGAGATTTCATCAACACGTCAAGGCGCGCCCGTTTCCCGGGCGTAACTTTTTGCGCACAGTGTCCCTGTTCACAACCGACGTCTATCCTGCATCAACATCAATGCTGATACACAAGATATTGGAAAAACTTATAAAACAGAATTTCTGCGACCCAATGAATTCTAAATATCCCTGGTTGGACGGCGATTTCCGCACTTTGCAAAGCGGGATGGAGTAAGCCGACAATCATTCCATTTCGACAATTTGTGAATTCGTGCAAGACTGCGCCGGTGTCTTGAGGGGATTGCTGCCATGACCGAGCCAAAGCTCAAAGGCTGGAACCACACGCCCGAGGTTCCATTACAGGTGTCGCCCTTGTTCACATGGCCGTTGAATCCATTGGATGTTGTGCGCTGGATGTGGGACTCTTGGCTGCTGATATCCGAGAAACTGATCATCCTGGCGATTGCGTGCGGATGTTACTACTGGTTCAGTCCCGATTTGGAACAGGCCAAAACCCTGGAGTTGGGCTGGATCGCTCAGATCTACATCCGCAACTTCGTCCTAATATTCCTTGTCGCGGGTGTGCTGCATCTGTGGTTTTACACCCTCTCGGCTCAGGGCAAGCGGCTGAAATATGACCCGCGCCCTTTGATGGTCAAAGGCAAACAATTCACATTGGGCGGGCAGGTGCGCGACAATATGATCTGGACGCTGGGGTCCGGCGTTTTTTTCTGGACGGCGTACGAAGTTCTGATGTTCTGGTCGATGGCAAACGGGTATGTGCCGCTTGTCACATGGGCGGCAAATCCGGTCTGGTTTCTGGCGATTTTTCTGTTGATACCGCTTTGGGAGAGTTTCTATTTTTACTGGATTCACCGGTTGATCCATATTCCTTTTTTGTATCGGCACATCCATTCGGTACACCACCGGAACATAAATGTGGGGCCCTGGTCCGGCCTGTCCATGCATCCGGCAGAGCACGCGATTTACCTGGGATCGGTCCTGATACACTTTCTGGTTGGTGCCCATCCACTGCACATCATTTTTCACCTTCAGTACTACACGCTGACGGCGGTCACGACGCATACAGGATTTCAGGGCTTGGTGATCAAGGATAAAAACCGGCTGGCCCTTGGAACCTTTCACCATCAGATGCACCACCGTTATTTTGAATGCAATTACGGCTCGCTCGAGATTCCATGGGACAAGTGGTTCGGATCGTTTCATGACGGAACCGCCGCCGCGAACGAAAAGATGCAGGCGCGGCGCAAATCGATCATGAAAAACTAGACAACACGCTGTCGCCCTGCACGGATGTTACATCCCGGGCGGGGCGTGCGCGCATCGAAACGGTTGACGGCGCGCAACAACTTGTGATGGCTGTTCTGGCGATCAGACAGATCGCAGCGGTGGACGGATAGGTCATGGCAACCCAATCGACAAATGAAGCGATTTTCCTGAGCGGCAGTCTGATGCGGCATGTCACACGCATGTCGCTGACAACCAGCATTGGTTTGATGGCAATCTTTGCGGTCGATTTCGTCGATATGGTGTTTATCTCGATGCTGGGCAATGACGCGCTGGCTGCGGCTGTCGGATATGCCGGAACGTTGCTGTTTTTCACCAACGCGATCAATATCGGGCTTTCGATTTCGGCGGGTGCTCTGGTGGCGCGTCAGCTTGGGGCCGGGCAACCTGAAAGGGCCCGCCAATATGCCGCCAGTGTCGCTTTGCTGGGTTTGATCGTGGGGCTTGTGACCCCGGTTCTGGTCCTTTGGAACCTCGACGTTCTTTTGGCCTTGCTGGGCGCCGAAGGCGAGGTGCTGCGACTGGCCACACGCTATGTGTCGATCATTCTGCCGACCATGTGGGTTATGGCGCTTGCAATGGTTGCAATGGCAGTGTTGCGTGCGCATGGCGACGCCCGGCGATCCATGATGGCAACAATTTACGGCGGTGTAGTGAATGCTGTTCTTGACCCGATTTTGATCTTTGCCGTCGGGCTGGGTCTGGACGGGGCCGCAATTGCCTCGGTCCTGGCCCGCCTGTGCATGCTGGGTGCGGCGCTGTGGCCTGCATTGAAGGTGCATCAGGGGTTCGCACGGCCCTCGGTGGTGCAGCTAGTAACAGATTTCCGCCCCGTGCGGGCCATTGCAATCCCGGCTGTACTGACCAACGTGGCGACCCCGCTGGGCAATGCGATCGTGGTCCGCGAGATCGCCCAATACGGCACCGACGCCGTTGCCGGGATGGCCGTCATCGGCCGACTGCTGCCAGTGGCGTTTTCGGTCATATTCGCGCTGTCAGGCGCCATCGGTCCCATCATCGGCCAGAATTTCGGCGCCGAGAAATTTGATCGCGTTCGAGAGGCATTTCTCGCAGGTATCAAGTTCACTGCGATCTATGTTCTGGGCATGGCCGCTGTTTTGTTTGTGCTGCGAGGTCCCATTGCCGATCTGTTCGCCGCACAGGGCGAAACACGCGTGCTGATTTATCTGTTCTGCGGCCCGCTGGCCCTGGCCGCATTTTTCAACGGGGTAATTTTCGTATCGAACGCCAGCTTTAACAATCTTGGCCACCCGGTGTATTCCACATGGATCAACTGGGGTCGGCACACTGTCGGGACCTGGGTATTTGCCTCGATCGGGTCGCACCTGGCCGGGGCGTCCGGGGTGCTTTTGGGTCAAGCCTTCGGAGGGGTCATTTTTGCCGTGCTCAGTTGGGTGATGGTGGGACGGGTCGTATCGGGCCTTGAACGGGCGCAGGCGATCGAGCCGTTTGCGGACCAAAACCGCATGCACTCGCTATTCGGTCGCCGGGGCTGGTGATCCAGCCGCCTGTCATATCGCAGAATTACACTCGCGCCCCAGAGAAAAACCCGCCACAAGCGCCCCGGATCACCCCGTCCGTTGACCAATCTCGGGTTGCTGGCTTCTACGGAAATGGTAGCCCGTAGGGGAAACATGGAGATTCAAATAAAACAAGTACTTACGTTGGTAAACTCTGTTCCAACTGGCACTAGTGCGCTTGAAGAAAACTGCGTGGATGGCTAACTTCAATCGCAGTTAGTATCAGATATTCTATAACGAACCATTCCCTTCCGATCAGCCCAAATACTGAAAGAAAACATGGCAACTCAACTCACCAAGGACAAAGCTGTTCGACTTTATAGTGAACTAGGC
>JBCCIK010000172.1:0-4800 GCA_039028255.1 Pseudomonadota bacterium
CCAACTGCGGAATTCAACATCTATGTCGATCCGGAAGCCGCTGAAATTGTTTTTAAATCCGGCGTTCCAATAACCGTCATGTCCTTGGACGTGACCCACAAGGCGCTGGTGACCAAGACCCGCAATGACGCGTTCCGGGCCTTGGGCACCAATGTCGGAATCGCCGTGGCCGAAATGACCGATTTCTTTGAACGTTTCGATCGCGAAAAATACGGCTCGGACGGTGCTCCGCTGCACGATCCTTGCGTGACCGCCTATCTGATCCGGCCAGAGCTGTTTTCGGGACGCCACATCAATGTCGAGATTGAAACCACGTCCAGCCTGACGATGGGCATGACGGTTGCGGATTGGTGGGGCGTGACGGACAGACCTGCCAATGCCACATTCATGCGCGAGATCGACTCGGATGGGTTCTTTGCCCTGCTGACCGAAAGACTGGCGCGGCTGTGAAGCGGTCACCATCCCCGGATCACCGTCCAAATTGCACAGCGCAGGACAAAACTGATCTGCGAAAGGCCCACGCATGAGCGTTGCATTGCGTTTGGCGCGCCCCGACGACCTTGATCGCGTCTTGCGCCTGGTCACGGCCTGCCATGCAGAAACCGGGCCGGACCTCACCAACGAGGCGCTGAGCGACGCGGTGTCTCCTTTGCTTGACGGTATTCCCCATGGATGCCTGTACCTGATCGGCCCAGCCAGATCGCCGCTGGGATTTGTAATCCTCAGCTTTGGCTGGTCGGTCGAATTCGGCGGCATGAACGCCATCCTGGACCAGATCTATGTGCGGCCCGCTGTTCGCGGACGCGGAATTGCGACCGAAGTTCTTCTCGAATTGCCAAAAGCGCTGGCTGCGGGCGGCGTCAAGGCGCTGCATCTTGCGGCGGATCGCGACACCGAAGGCGCCCAGCGACTGTGTCAGCGCACCGGTTTCAGTCCCCGTGACAGAAATGTACTGATGACCAGACCGTTGTAGATAGACATCAGATTTGCCGGGACAATGCCAGGAAGTCGTCCGCGACATGGTCCCAGTCGCTTTCCGGCGTCAGATTCCCGGTTTGAGCGGGTCCATGCTCGCTCGGTCGGGCAACAAAGGCCGTTCGCAACCCACAGGCGCGCGCAGCATGCAGATCGGAATTGTGTGCGGCGACCATCATGACCTGCTCGGGTCGCAATCGCAGAGCCGCGCAATTGGACAGATAAACCTCTGGCTTCAATTTGTAGTCGCGCGCCAGATCCGCGCCCAGAACACAGTCCCATGGAAATTTTGCATATCGTGCCAGACGCACCATCATTGCAATCGATCCATTTGAACAAGGTGCGATGATCGCTTGTTCCTTCAGCGCGGTCAGCCCCGGCACGACGTCCGGCCAGGGATCAAGCCGTTCCCATGCCCTGTTCAGTTCGGCCCGGTCGGGCACCTCCACATCGTAGCGCGCTGCCACCCGGTCGAGGTTTTCCAGATGCAGTTCTTCCAGCGCAATATAGCCGCGCGCTCCGTCGCGGATCCGGGCCATGGACGGGTCGTATTCTGCCCGCCAGTCATCAGCAAAGGCCAGCGCATCGACCTGCGGAATATGGCGCTCGACCGCGCGCGCGACGGAGTTTCGCCAGTCCACGCATGTTCCGAAAACGTCGAATATCAGTGCCTTGATCATCTTTGCATCGTGGCATGGGGTGTTGGCTGTCTCAACCCGAACCGGTCGTCACAAGTGCATTTCAAAGAAGACCAGGAAATCCTTGGCAAGCTCGGGAACGGCCTGATACGGCCCGCGCCTGCTGAACCCCATTTCGTCATAAAGTGCCTGCGCTTTTATCAGTGGTTTAGCGGTGTCCATCAAAATGCGCCGAAACCCCAGATCGCGGCAATCGGCAATCAACTGGTCCATAAGCAACCGTCCAGCACCCATTCCGCGCGCGTCGGGCGACACATAAACCCGTTTTATCTCTGCATCGCCGGGGCCATGCGACTGTACCATTCCGCACCCGATCGGCAGGCGGTCCAGTTTCGCCAGACGCATGATACCCGCAGGCGGCTGATGCTTGCCCTTCAATTCATTCAAGATCTGGCGATAGGCATCGTCCGGATAGATCGCCTGGAAAATCTCGGTGCTGACCGGACTCAGATTCAGCAAATAGTCGCGATAGGCCCAGCACAACATGCGCAGGGCCGCCATGTCATCTGCTCCATCCGGTGTGACGATGCGCAGATCGGACGACACAATCAGCCTTTGAGGATTGAACGCCCGGCAAATTCGGCGATCTCGCCCAGCGTTTCTTCAATCCGGATCAGCTGATTATATTTGGCCAGACGATCCGACCGGGCCAGGGAACCGGTTTTGATCTGACCGCAATTGGTGGCAACAGCCAGATCGGCAATCGTGGCGTCCTCGGTTTCACCTGATCGGTGGCTCATCACATTGGTAAAGCCCGCCCGGTGCGCCATGTCCACGGCGCGCAGCGTTTCAGTCAGCGAACCGATCTGATTGACCTTGACCAGCATCGAGTTGGCGCAGCCACGGGCGATGCCCTCGGCCAGCCGTGCGGGGTTGGTCACAAAAAGATCGTCACCGACAAGTTGCACCTTGTCGCCCAAGGCGTCGGTCAGCGCTTTCCAGCCGTCCCAGTCATCTTCGGACATGCCATCTTCGATCGAGATAATCGGATAATCGTCAACCAATGCAGTCAGATAGGCGGCGTTCTCCTCAGGCGACAGAGTTTTTCCTTCACCTGCAAGGACATAATTGCCATCTTTAAAGTATTCGGTCGCAGCACAATCAAGCGCAAGATAGATTTCTTCGCCCGGTTTGTAGCCCGCTTTTTCGATGGATTTCAGAATAAAATCCAGCGCATCCCGTGTGGACGCCAATTCCGGAGCAAATCCGCCCTCATCCCCCAAACCCGTCGACATACCCGCCGTCGACAGTTCCTTTTTCAATGTGTGGAATACCTCGGACCCCATCCGCACTGCATCTCGGATATTTGTTGCGGCCACCGGCATGATCATGAATTCCTGAATGTCGATCGGATTATCCGCATGTTCTCCGCCATTGATGATATTCATCATCGGAACCGGCAGAACGCGGGCAGACGTTCCTCCAACATAACGATACAGCGATTGTGTGGTGAAATCGGCAGCCGCTTTTGCAACAGCCATGGAAACACCAAGGATAGCGTTAGCGCCCAGGCGGCCCTTGTTCGCCGTCCCGTCCAATTCGATCATCGTGGCGTCGATAGCGACCTGTTCGGTTGAGTCAAACCCAACCAGCTCCTCGGCGATCTCGCCATTGACAGCGGCCACAGCCTCCAGAACGCCTTTGCCCATATAACGGCTTTTGTCGCCATCGCGTTTCTCGACCGCCTCGTAGGCCCCCGTCGATGCACCGGACGGCACCGCCGCCCGGCCCATTGTGCCGTCTTCCAGAATGACGTCAACTTCTACCGTCGGGTTGCCCCGGCTATCCAGGATTTCGCGGGCGTGAATGTCGATGATGGTGCTCATAAAAGCGGGTCCTCGGCCAGGGGAGATTTGCGCCTCTCATACCAAAGGTACGCGGAAAGTAAACCGGAACAGTTAGCGCTAACTCGACCCGGCTGTGTCAAGGGCCCTGATGGAAGGGCAACACGCACTGCCAAAGCGGCCGAAATTTCCGTTGTTGCGAACCCTGTTCACTGCGCAATAGGGTCGGACCTTCCAGTCTGCCGCCGGCTGCGGCTCAACGCCCCTGATCAGCCCTTTCGGACGGGAACGCCATAGAGTTCCAGCTTGTGACCGCGCAACTCATACCCCAGTTTGTTGGCGATTCTTTCCTGTAACGCTTCGATCTCGGGATCCACGAATTCGATCACTTCGCCGGAATTCAGGTCGATGAGGTGATCATGATGATCGCGTTCCGCATCTTCATAGCGGGCGCGGCCATCACCGAATTCCAAACGTTCCAGAATGCCCGCTTCTTCAAACAGCTTGACGGTCCGATACACGGTCGCAATCGAAATACCCGGATCAATCCCGATCGCGCGGGTATACAACTCCTCGACATCGGGGTGATCGGCACTGCCTTCCAGCACCTGAGCAATTACCCTGCGCTGCCCGGTCATGCGCAGCCCCATGGTTTCGCAGCGGGTAATTATGGTGTCGGGCATTTTACGACCTCGTCGGTGTCCTTGTAGAGTCATTTAACGGTTCAGAAAGGGAACAGCCACCGGATTTTGGTGAGCACCCGATCAGGCCCTTGTCACGTCCGCCCAGACCGGCAAATGATCCGAGGCGATTTGTGCCGGTTGCGCCGCATAAACCCCATGATCGGCAACCGCCAGTTCCGGACTATGCGCAATTCGGTCCAGCGCACCCAGCGGCCGAGGTGCGGGAAAACTGGGAACCGGCGGCAGGAATCGCATTTTTGGCGCCAATCGATCCAGAACAGGCTGGCGCGACCATTCGTTCATGTCGCCCGCCCAGATCGTAGGACAAGGCGGCAAAGCATCCAGATCCCGCACGATATGAAGCACCTGTTGCTGGCGCGACGCGCCAAGCAGGCCAAGATGCGTGCCGATGACCCGCAGCGGCCCGATCGGCGTCGTGAAATCAACGCGAACCGCGCCGCGCGGCTCGAACCCGGGAAGGTCCAGATGCGACTTCGCCGTCAATTCTATCCCTGCACCGCGCCACAAGACGGCGTTGCCGTGCCAGCCCAGGCTCCCTGCACCGCCCAGATCCGCAGCCTGCCATCCGGCTTCGTTCACCACAAAATGCGGCAGAGCGGCCGGCCGGGGCGGAAATCGTTTATCCGCTTCCTGAAGCAC
>JBCCIK010000173.1:0-4697 GCA_039028255.1 Pseudomonadota bacterium
GCAAAGGGATATACGTTGGCGCGGCCCACATACATAGCACGGTACCCATTTGGGTCAAAGGCCAGTCGGAAAGATCCATTTCGGTGCCTGCATTGACGGGGGACGAAACTATGTCAGGGCTGGCCGCACGGATACTGAATAACGCGCCGCGGGAGTTTGCTCTGGGTGGTTTGTCGATGGGCGGCATCGTCGCGATGGAAATGGTGCGCCAGGCACCGGATCGCATCGCCGGCCTGGCGCTGCTTGACACTAATCCGCTGGCCGAAGCTGAAGAAGTTCGGGCCCGCCGTGCCCCACAGATAAAACGCGCCCGGGCCGGTCATCTGGACAGCGTGATGCGGGACGAGATGAAACCCAACTACCTGTGTGATGGTGAAAACAAGACCGAGATTCTGGATCTGTGCATGGATATGGCGATGGATCTGGGGCCAGATGTGTTTTGTGATCAGTCCGCCGCATTGCGGGACCGGCCGGACCAGACGGACACATTGCGTAAATACGACAAGCCCACACTGGTGTTGTGCGGGCGCGAAGACAGACTTTGCCCGATTTCGCGACACGAATTATTGCACCAATTGCTGCCGCGTTCGAACCTTGTGATCATTGATGGTGCCGGACATATGCCGACGCTGGAAAAACCTGTTGAAACGTCGCGGGCACTGGGCCGATGGCTGAAAGATGTTGATGATGAATGATGAGCTTTTGAACCTTCTGAAATCGGTCGATACGCCAACCGTCTGCAATGCGATTGAGGTCGCGCAGGGCGGGCGTGGGTTTGACCGGTTCACGCACGGGACAGTGTTGTGCAGCGACCCCGAAGCGGGTGCGATTGTTGGATATGCCCGAACGGCAAAGATTGCTGCGGCGCACCCGCCCTCCGAGCCGACGGACATCATCAGGGCCCGGCGCATGGACTATTACCGTCACATGGCCGCGGGTCCACGCCCGGCGCTGGCCGTGATCGAGGATGTCGATGGGGCAGATGCGGTCGGTGCCTATTGGGGTGAAATCAACGCCACAGTCCACAAAGGCTTTGGATTATCCGGGGCGCTGACCAACGGTGTCATGCGCGACCTGGGCGACCTGCCAAATGGCTTTCCGGTTATCGCCGGGTCGGTTGGACCCAGCCACGCCTTTGTTCATGTACGTGAAGTTGGGACACCGGTTTCAGTCTTTGGGATGAATGTGACCGATGGTGATCTGGTTCATGCTGATCGTCACGGCGCTTTGGTCATTCCTCCGGATGACGTTCCCAGATTGGCCAATGCGATCCGCACATTGCTGGAAACGGAACGTCTGGTTCTGGACCCCGCTCGCGCCGAAGGTTTCGATTTTGAGGTATTCGAACAGGCCTGGACCGCGTTCGAGCGTGCCCGGACCTAGAGTCCGGCGCAAGCCAGTCAGTCCGTGGCGCGTGGGTGTGCCGAATGGCGGATGGCCCGTAGATCAGCGGATCATCCCTTGCTTTCGCAACGTATCCCAAAGGTCGTCGGGCAGAGGCTGATGAAACTGGTCGATATTGCGCAGCAAAGACTCCGGTTTTGACGTTCCGATTAGGGTTGAGATCACATGGCTGCTTTGCGCCGGATACTGAATCGCGGCGGCCGCCATTGGCACGTTGTGGCGGGCACACACGCGGGCGATTTCAGAAGTACGGTCAAGGATGTCCTGAGGCGCGGGCTGATAGTTGTACTGCGCACCGGGACCCGGGCCAGTGGCCAGGATGCCAGAGTTGAAAACGCCACCGATTACCAACCTGGCTCCAAATTTTTCAAGCAGCGGAAAGAGTCGGCTTTCGGCTGTCTGCTCCAGCAAGGTGTATCGCCCGGCAAGCAGGATCAGGTCAATTTCCATGTGACCCATAAGCTGTTCGCAGATCTTGACCGTATTGACGCCCAGCCCGATCGCGGACACAACCCCGGATGTCTTCAGCTCACTCA
Organism: Pseudomonadota bacterium; assembly: GCA_039028255.1. Classification (GTDB taxonomy): domain Bacteria; phylum Pseudomonadota; class Alphaproteobacteria; order Rhodobacterales; family Rhodobacteraceae; genus Ruegeria. Next base: position 1,941 of record JBCCIK010000173.1, read on the forward strand.
AGGCTTTGTGGCCGTCGTCGAGCAGCTGGGCCCGGTAATGTGCGGTATCGGTGCCCGCCTCCGGATCGCCGATATCGTGGACGTATAGAATATCTATCCGGTTCAGTCCAAGTCGGTGAAAACTGTCCTCGACCGAGCGCATGATCGCATCATAGGAATAATCGAAATGCTGCTTAAAGGGCAGGGCAGCGTGAAACCCGTTTACGGTTTTCGGCGGTGACGCATCCGGTGTCAGAATCCGGCCGACCTTGGTGGACAGCACCCAATTGTCCTTGTCGCGCAAAAAGTTGCCCAATCGGCGTTCCGATGACCCATTGCCATAATGGGGTGCCGTGTCGAAATACCGAATTCCGGCATTCCATGCGGTGTGCAGAACTGCTTGCGCCTGGTGTTCGCTGACCGGTCTGTAAAGCCCGGCGAGACTGGACGTTCCGAAGGACAGGGCGTGTTCTTCTGCCTTTAACATCAATGGCCTATACCGTCGCGTGACAGCCGGGTTCAGGGTGGGATCGCGTCTTGTATGTCAAGACGAATTCCACATGCCCCAGATCCTCGGAAACCGTCGTGCCATCAGCGCCGAGGGAGATGATCTTGTCATAGATCTCGTTCCCCACGTCCATCAACGTTGACTCGCCGGTCAGAACCCGCCCGGCATTTACATCCATGTCCTCAGACATCCGCGCATAGGTATTCGGGTTCGCACAAATCTTGAGGACCGGCGAAATCGCGGATCCGACAACCGATCCGCGCCCTGTCACAAAGATCACGGCATGCGCCCCGCAGGAAATAAGTTCGACGATCTCGGCGGTGTCATTGATGTTCGGAAACCCGAATTTCGGCGGCCCGTCGGGCACCACGTCGAGAAGGTGAAGCCCGGCCGTTCCGGGTTGTTGAGCAGGGCGCACGATCCCGCCGATCTTGCTGTTGCCGGATTTGGCATAGGCGCCCAGCGATTTTTCTTCGATCGTTGACAATCCACCCGTGGCGTTGCCCTGTGAAAACGATCCGTATCCCATCGCAGCATAGTACCGCGCGGCCTTTTCCACGGTGTGTATCAGTCGGTCCTTCAATTCCGGGGTCGCGGCTCGGGCCGCCATGATATGTTCGCACCCTATCAACTCGCCGGTTTCCTCGAAGATGCAGGTGGCCCCTTCGCTGACCAGCCGGTCAAAGGCCAGTCCGGCGGCCGGATTGCCGGTCAGGCCGGATGTTGCATCGGATCCGCCGCAAATTGTTCCTATGACCAGATCTGACGGGATGAGTGGAACGCGCGGCAGACCTGCCAGCGCGACAAGCTGTTCGCGCACCCAGGCACGGCCTGATGCGATTGCCGTCCGAGTGCCGCCCGCTTTTTGTATGGTGATTAGATTCACGGGTCGGCCCGAGGCCTCGATGGCCTCAATCAACTCCGATTTGCGGAAGTTTTCGCATCCCAGTGACACGAGCTGAACCGCGCCCACGTTGGGGTGCGTGCACAATGCCGCCATCATGTCCTGGCCATAGCCACATGGATAGCATCCGGAAAAGCCGATCACCTGTACGTCGCGATCCGAAAAATCTCGGGCGATATGCGTACAGACATGATGTGCGCATTCGACCAGATAGGCGATGAGAATCACGTTTCTGATCCCCTTGCGTCCATCTTTTCGCGCCCATCCCGTCATCTGAACGGTCATGGTCTGTCTGCCTCTATGTCGGTGATGGCGGTATAGCGGCTCTTGATGTTGTGCAGGTGCACATGCTCCCCCGCCTCGATTTCGCAGGCGGCAAATCCTATCGGAGCGCCATATTTGATGATGTCGCAGCCCTCCGGAATATTTCGAATTGCAATCTTGTGACCCATCGTCAAATCGCAAGGCACCTTGAAAACCTTGCCGCCAAGCGCTGCGCCCGCACCAAGAGCGATGTCTTCTGCCAGCAATCCGACGTTATCCGCTGGATGGAGATGAAGTAGCCGAACAGCTGCCAAATTCTCTGACGTCCTTACGTCTAAAACCCTTCAAAATGTACTCTATGCAAAAAAAACAATTGACGGCAACACAAAATGTTTTTTACGCATAATAATCAATTCACGTATCCGGTCATCTCTGGGTGACGTGCGGAGAAGGCTATGAACGCAGATCGCCCAGTTCTGGAAGCACGAGGAATATCAAAGCATTACGGTGGGATCGTCGCGCTTCACAACGTCGACCTGACGCTGCGTCAGGGCGAGGTTCTGGCGGTCGTTGGTGACAATGGCGCGGGAAAATCTACGCTGGTCAAGGCTCTGACTGGGGCGATTCCCAAAACGTCAGGCGTCATTCGATTTGATGGCAAAGAAGCACAGATCGATTCGCCATCTGATGCCAAAGATGCCGGGATCGAAACTGTGTATCAGGACCTGGCCCTTGTTAACGAGATCTCGATTACCAAGAATGTTTTTCTGGGTCGCGAGATTGTACGCAACGATTGGTTGGGCCGGTGGTTTGGCGTACTCGATTTCAAGAAAATGGACGCGGAAATTCGCGCGCTTTTTGCTCAGCTTGATGTTCGAATCTCTGACATCTACCGCGAAGCCGAAGCGTTTTCCGGGGGTCAGCGCCAGGCCGTTGCCCTGTCAAAAACCGTAATGTTCGGCAAGCGTGTGGCAATCCTGGACGAGCCAACAGCAGCGCTTGGGGTCCGTGAAAGCAAGATGGCAATGGATCTGGTGGGGTCGCTCAGGAATCACGGGCTATCGGTGATCATGATCACCCACAACATGCAGCATGTGCTGAA
>JBCCIK010000174.1:0-4692 GCA_039028255.1 Pseudomonadota bacterium
GCGGATTTCACGCCAGCTATTTCGATGTGGACCGGACACTGAACAAACTGGACGATATTGACTGGGCTGCAACGCCGACACATCAGGAGTTCGTGTCCGAAGTAAACTATGAAAATGGCAAGGGATCGTTTTGGAAAGGCGGGTCGAGCGACACGTTCGGGGCCAGGCTGAACGGAACTGTCACGGTCGAAGACGGTGGGACGTACACATTCTTTGCCGGAGGTGACGATGGTGTTGCCGTTTTCGTCAACGGTGTCGAAATTGTGGACAATGACGGCCGCCACGGCTTTCGCACCCGGTCCGGTGAGATTGAGCTTGAGCCAGGTCAGCACGAAATCGAAGTAAGATATTTCGAGAATTACGGCAAGGCGGGCCTCAAGCTGGAATGGGACGGGCCGGGAACAGACGGCCGCGTTCCGGTCCGGGCCGATCCGGGTCATGTTATTGAGGAAAACGGCACGTTCGAGCTTGGGTTGACCTTGTCCGGGGCCAGCGATCAGGCGTTGGTATCCTTGACGGGACTGCCCGCACACACCCTGATTGTCAGCGGTGAACATGCCATATTGACGGATGGGGGGCCGATCGACCTATCAGGTTGGAACACAGGTTTTCTGCAAGTGTCGCCGCCGACCGGCTTTGAAGGTGAAATTGTCGGCGAAATCGTCGTGCATGACACCGGTTTCAATGGCGCATCCGTCACGTCCGTTGATCCGTTTTCTCTGACAGTTAGTGATGTGGACGATATGATTGACACTGGCCCCCACATGGTCGGCTTGCATGATGATGCCCCTGCGCAGGCCGTTGTGCCCTGGGATGCCGACACGCAGGGCTCCGAAGACACCGAAAAGGCGGACATCATGTCCGAGCCGGTTATCGAGACCAAGCCCTTTGACATAGCGGGTATCGAAACCGAGGCGTACGAGCGTGTGGATTTTTAGGATCAGCGCGCGGCGGTGGTGACAAAGAAGTAAACCCACTCTCCTTTGAAATCGGGGTCTTCGGCACGCGCGGCGGCAACACGGTCTTTCATAAAGCTCAGATAGGCGTCCGCTGGTTCCGTCAGCGGACGCTCTTGTTGATACAAAGGGCGTGACGCGGCAAAGGCGACGGCAATCTCTTGTCCGTAGGGTGGCCCAATGGTGATAAACAGACCGGGATCGCCCGGGTTTTGTGCCCCGATGCGCAACTCGGACTTGGCGGGCGTTCGGGTTAGAGGCACCGATGCGTTGGGGCTGAGGTGAATAACCTGCCCGTCCGCATCGAAATAATCCACATAGACATAAGCGTCATAGTCGGCGCCGGTCATGTCCAGCACAAGTTGCTGGCCCTCGGTATAGGTGAATTCACGAGCATGCACGTCCTGTCCGACCAGCAGAGGATTGGTGATCTGATCCGTGGATTGCGGCAGTCCGACATCCGCAATACCACTCAGCGCACCGCACTGAGGGCGCGGCAGGATCAGCAGATTGTCTGCCACCCGAATGTTTGCGCCCATTTGCGCCTGCAACGCCGCCAGAACAGGGTTTCGCAGCCCGTCTTCGGGGATATGGCCGATCAAGTCCAGAGTGTTGGTTTCAGGCCGGAACTGCACCTGAAGGCGCGAACACGGCACCTGCGACAGCAGACCGTCAATCCCGTCTCGCACATCCGCAGCCCCCTGGCCAGCATCCTCAGGTTGCATGAAACTTTGAAACGCGGCCAGGCTGACCGGATCAATCGAACCACCTCCGGCGGCTGAAAACACATCCGCCGCCGTTGCTGTCGCAACATCCGGTTCGGTGACGGTCAGGGCAATCGGCTGTGCCTCGACCGCAGCGGCGCTGGGACTGTCCGGCTGCGCAAGCAGGACTGGCTGCGCAGTCACGTTGGCGGCGTCGACGACATCCGCATTCAGCCCGGGTGACACCAGTTTGAGCGGCGCAGCCTCTACCGATGCCAGCTGCGTCTGACTGTTCTGCACCGGGTTCAGCGGCTCGCTTTGCGCCATAGTCTGATCCGGCACAGATGTGCCAAGGGCGGCGGCGTCAATTGCCGTCGCTTCGGATTGCCGGATCGCACCTTGAACAAGCCTCGGCCCGCTTGCATCCTGTGAAGGCGTTGTATCCGCTTTGGGCTGTGTTTCGGTCGCCTGGCTTTGTTTGACCCGATGCGCGGCCAATTGCATGCGGGTTTCCGGTACCGGCTGGGTGGCAACCTCATCCGGTTCGACCGACCACAGCAAAGCCGTTCCAGCGGCCGCATGCAAGGCCACCGACGCGAGCAGCCCGGCGCCCCATATCAGCGGTGCCCGGATCACCGGATCGGCCCCGGCGGTGTCACCACCAAGACAACATCCCGGGCGCCCAGTGCTTCGAAACGCGCGATCAATGGCAGGACATCCCGCAACGGTGCGTCACGATGTGCATTGATCCGGATCAGAAGGTCGGGGTCAGAGGACAACGCGGACTGGACCTGTTCGATGGCCGCCCCCTCGGTCAGCTCCAGCCCGTCCAGAGCCAGCGCGCCTTGTGCGCTGACCGACATCGTCAGGCCGCCCGCCGGCATGTCGGCGCCGGTTCCGGATACAGGCGGCAGAACGTCGAACGGGGCTGTTGCGTCCATCCGTCCGATCAGCATGAAAAACACCAGCAGGAAAAAAACCACATCGATCAGGGCGATGATAGTCTCGGGGTGACGGCGTGGTGCGGGGCGGGTGATCTTCATGGTCGCGCTTCCAGCCGGACAACGCGCATGTTCGTGACGCCAGCGGTTGTCACCGTGTCCATCACCGCGACCAGAGACTGAATCCGTGCGCTGCCCGTGGGCAGGATAATGACCTGCGTCGCCGGGTCCCGGGCCAGACGCGCTGCAAGCAGGCCAGTCAGATCGTCCTGCCCCAGGGATTTGCCCTGATGATGCGGCGCCCCGTCCGCCCCGATGCGGATCAACAGAACCGACGCTGACGCCTGATCCGCCGCACCCTGTGCGGGGGCAGGGCGATCTGACTGTGACAACGCAGGGATCATGTCCAGATTCAGATATGTGGACGTGACCATGAAAAACACCAGCAGGATCAGCATCACGTCAATCATCGGCACCAGCGAGATTAGCGGTCGTGTCGCCATGCGTCTGCCAAGCTGAATTGCACCGGACATGAACCGTTTCCTATTGCGCGCCGCGTTCTTCGATCACCATCAGTCGTCCGACGGCGTTTTCGATTGCCTGGGCCCCCGCTTCGGCCCGTTCCGACAGCAGCGAGGCGCCAACAGCAGCAGGGATCGCCACCAGCAACCCAGCGGCTGTTGTCAGCAACGCCTGCCAGATCCCGCCTGCAAGCACCGACGCATTGGCCGCGCCTTGTGCCAGTTCGAGTTCCTGAAACGACTGGATCATGCCGGTGACGGTGCCCAGCAGACCCAGCAAGGGTGAAATCATTGCAATCAGTTCCAGAACCCTGATCCACGTGTTCATCGACGCAAATTCCTGATTGCCGCGGCGGGTCAGCTCTGCCAGCAAGGCGGGGCCTTTGAAACCGTCGATCAGCGCCTGCATCGCATAGGCGCAAACCCGATCAGCAGGGGATTTGCCCGCTGCCACGGCATTCTGGGCAGGTTTGCGTTCACCCTGCGACCATTGAACAAACGCAGCGTCGCGCGTTGCCGCGCCCGAACGGACAGACGCCAATTGAATGGCCTTGACCACAATCAGCGTCAGCGACAACAGCGACAAGGCCCCAAGAACAGCGATAATCGGGCCGCCTGTGCCCAGGTTTTCGAATCCCAACATGGCCTATTGCGCCAACCCGGCGGGGGTTTTGCTGCTTAAAGCAAGCAGCGGAAAACAATCAATCGGCTCGGCATTCTGCGGTTTACATGCTGGCAGATCATGCAGCAGGACTTCTGAGATGTTGGTGCAGTCTATTTCCGGTATCTCAAACAATTTCAGAACGGTGCGCTGAACCGGCAAAGGGGCGGCGTCGATCGACAGCAAACGGTCGATCACACCGTTGCCGTCAAGAACCGCCAGTGACATCTCGAATTCTTCAAAGCTGTTGTCGGTCTGATTGCGGAACAGGAAAAATGCGCGACATCCGCCGGCTTCTCCGGGTTCGAACTTGTTCAGTTCGATGGACAGTTTTCCGTTATCTGCCTGCGCCGTCACTGCCAAAAGCGCCAGAATGATAGCGCTGATTATGCCAAGTCTCATGCTTTGTCCCTTGTGTCCGTGTGCCAAGTTGCGCCCGACATAACGGTCTCTGCAACGGCCTTGGGGCCGCCGGGTCCGGGGTGTCAGAACAACAACGCGTCGCGGACGATCATTGCAGCATCCGGGCAAATGCGGAAAGACAAAAAATTGGGCAAGCCGCCGACCGGCTATTGAAACACGGTTCGGACGCCTGAAACAAGATCGTCTGCGACATGCAAAAACGTGTATATTGAGTTTGACTTTGGCCGGGGTGTGCGACTGATAGGGCACACAGACCGCCCATGGGGTGTTAATTGTTTGCCAGTACGCCAATCATGTGAACTAATTCATACAGCACCGGACAACCTTGCGGTAAGCGGTGCTGGAAGAACAACAATACGTGAATGAACGAGACGTTATTGGGGACGATATGGATCTGACTTCTTATCTGGAGCCACGGGATGACGAACCCCCAAGCGGGGAGAATCTGGAATACGATCCGGCCTTCACCGATCTGGAGATTGCCGC
>JBCCIK010000175.1:0-4601 GCA_039028255.1 Pseudomonadota bacterium
TGTTGCAATCCGGTTTGTGCGATGCGGTTCACATTCTGACTCCACCCGACAATCACGCGGAACTGGCAATTCGCGCCTTGCAGGCAGGGATGCATGTTCTTGTCGAAAAACCGGTCGCTCTGACGGCAACAGAGGTCCAGAACATTGCCGACGCAGCCAAGACCGCCAATCGCCGATTCCATGCTGGCCACAACTTTCTGGGTCTTCCTTCTTATGAACGGCTGAAAACACAAATTGCCAGGGGCGCGATTGGGCGGATATCCTCGGCCGAACTGTGTTGGAACTATCCGTTTGCGCCCCTGCGGTCCGGGCCATTTGGCATCTGGCCATTGCGCAGCCCGCAAAACCTGTTGCTGGAACTGGGCCCGCACCTGATGGGTGCCGCAGTCGATCTGTTTGGCCAGGTCAGTATCGAGTCCGTGCAACTGGGGCATTTTATTGAACTGCCGGACGGTGGCGCGCGCCCGCAAAGCTGGCGGATTCTGGCCCGTGCTGGTGATGTCGAGCTGACATTTGCTCTGTCGCTGGTTGAAACCGTTGATGATCGGGCGCTGACGATCCGTGGGTCCACAGCGCGGGCCAGGCTCGATCTGGCGGCTGATACGCTGGTCCTGGACTCCGAGAACTGCTCTGATTTGATGCTCAATCCGTTTCGAAGACAATTGGCGCTGAGCTGGCAACATCTGCATCTGGGAACCGGCAATGCGTTGCGTCAATTGGTGTCGCTGAACCGGCAATCGCCTTACGCCCTGAGTTTTCAGGGCATGATGCGGTCGGTTTACGACCCTGTTCGGGACAACCGCCCGCCGGATGCGCGGTTTTCTGCAGATAGCGCGGTTCAGGTCGCGCAGGCACTGGACGGCGCGCTGGCAAAGGCCAAATTTGCACCGCAACCCACCCGTCGACCGGGCACGGCCAAGCCGCCGAGCCCAACCGTCATGGTGGTCGGAGGAACAGGTTTCATCGGGCGGGCCCTGACCCGCGCTCTGGCCGCGCAAGGCACGCATGTCCGCGTTGTCAGCCGCAGGACCACCGGTCTGTTTGACGATCTGGCGGACCGCGTGGAAACGCAAGCCGTGTCCCTGCGGGATGAAGGCGCGCTGCAACAGGCGATGTCGGGTATCGACACGGTTTTCAATCTCGCCAGAACGGTTGACCAGGACTGGGACTCTTGCCTGCAAAACGACGTTGCGGTGGCCGAACGCATAGCTCAGGCAGCGCTGAATACCGGCGTGCGCAGGCTGATCTATACCGGGACGATTGCATCTTATGACATGTCCGATCCGGGCGTCACCATCACCGAGGCAACCGGATTTGCCGAAGACATGTCTGACCGCAACCTTTATGCCCGATCCAAGGCCGAATGCGAGCGCAGGCTGATGGCCTTGCATGACAGCCGGGGCTTGCCGGTGATCATTGCGCGTCCGGGAATTGTCCTTGGTCGCGGTGGTCCGCTGCAACATTGGGGAATCGGTCGGTGGCACGGTGCCGGTGCAGTCAGGATCTGGGGCAACGGTCGCAACATACTGCCTTTTGTCCTGATTGATGACACCGTTGACGCTTTGATCCGGATGGCCGAAACCGACGCTATCGAAGGCGAGGACTTTAACATTGTTGGGGCGCCATTGCTGTCCGCACGCGACTATTTTGATGCAATCGAGGATCTTTGCGGCGCCCGGATACGCGCTAGCACGGGCCATCTGCACCTGATGTACGCCGCCGATGCGGTCAAGCACATTCTCAAAAGCCGCGTACTGCGGCGCGCCAGCCTGACCAGGCCCTCGCTGACCGACTGGAAATCGCGGGCACACCTGACACCGTTCGACACCACAAAGGCGCGGTCGATGCTGGATTGGCACCCCGAAAGTGACAAGGCGGCGTTCCTGCGTCGCGCTGTGGCCGACGCAAATTTATTTGGGTTCTGAGGCGATTTGCAGACGTTTTTGTTACCCGGTTCCGCCATCCGGGCGCCGCAATTTTTGCCTAGAACCAAGACATGAACACCTGCCGTTGCTAGGCTGGTGAAACCAAAACTGATTTTGGCGCGCAGAATGCCCAACGCACTTGCATATACGATGCTGATGATCTGGCCACTGGTCACGCTTGCGCTGTTCCGGCGTATGCCGATTGAGCGGGCGATCGTGTGGACGATGCTGGGGGGTTATCTGTTGTTGCCGCCAGTGGCAAATTTCGACTTGCCGCTTGTGCCGGCAATGAACAAATACTCAATCGCCACACTCAGTGCCTTTGCAATGTGCTGCATTCTTGCTCCGGACAAACTGCGCATCTGGCATGGATCCATCATAGTTCGGATATTGCTGCTGTTGTTTGTGCTCGGCGTGATTCCCACGGTCCTCAACAACCGGGAACCCATTGTGTTTGAGGCAATCACGAATTCAGCGCCAATTCACTTCGTGTCCTTCTTCATTCCCGGCCTGAGCCTGCGGGACGTTCTGTCGGTGATGATCGGTCAAATCATCGTCCTGTTGCCATTCCTTTTGGGCCGCAGCTATCTGGCCACTGAAACCGGTATGCGCGAGGCCCTGCTCGCGCTCGTGATCGGCGCGTTGTTCTACTCGCTGCCTGCCATCATCGAGACCTTGATCGGCCCAATCATCAACATCAAAATTTACGGCTTTTTCCAGCATGATTTCCGCCAGATGATCCGCGGCAACGGATTCAGGCCCGTGGTGTTTCTGCATCATGGCCTGTGGATGGCGTTCTTTTTTGTCACCGCTGTGTTGGCTGCGGCTGCGTTGTTCAGAACCTCTGCACAAAAGGATCGAATGCGGTGGGGGCTTATTGTCTTCTACATCCTGATCGTGCTGCGGGCGTGCAAAAGCCTTGCATCCTGGAGCTATGGTCTGGCGCTGACGCCGCTTGTTCTGTTTTTGGGCAAAAAGACCCTGATACGGATATCGGTGGCCATGGCCCTGTTGGCGGTGAGCTATCCGATGCTGCGAAACGCGGAATTGCTGCCGTTGGACAAGATGGTGGCCTTTGCGGAAAGGATCGACGAAGACCGCGCTCAATCGCTGGAATTTCGCTTTGACAACGAAGAACAACTGTTGGCCCGGGCTGGCGAGAAACGTATCTTCGGATGGGGCGGCTGGGGGAGGAATTTTGTCCATGACCCCAGAACCGGCGAGCGCAGAACAATTCCGGACGGCAACTGGATCATCGTGTTCGGAACGTTTGGCTGGATCGGATACATTGCCCAGATGGGCCTGCTGTCGCTGCCGATATTGGTGCTGTTTGGACAGATGCAAACACAGCGGCAAGACGAAATGTCGCCCTATGCGGCACCCATCGTGCTGATTTTAGCTGTCACCATGATTGATATGCTGATCAACGATACGCTGACGCCCTATACCTGGCTGTGTGCCGGCGCGGTATTGGGGCATGTGGAATCCCTCAGATACCCCTCCGGCCATGCCCAGCGAAACCGGCTTCGCAAGGACCCCGTGATCGGCGGCACCCGTGCCACAGAGCGGCCCAAAAGCATCCTGTAAGGGGGCGTTCAAACCCCGCGGATGGCAGGCCCGCCGTATTGTCGTGAGAATCGGCACAATGATCAAAGTGGCCCGCGATTTGTCTCTGGTTCCGGCATATCTTTCAGGATTTCCTTACAGTGCTTTGTGTTCACGAAACTGTGCAGTAATATAAGCCCGAGGGGACTGCGAAAGCGTGGAATGCAGGGTTCCGGACAGGTGCGATAAACCTGCCGGTACCCTTGGTGGTATTGATTGGTTTGGGTCTGAAATGGGTGCGGACGAACAGCAAACAGGGCGAATCGATATCGCCATTGTGGGAATGTCCTTGTGCGTGCCAGGCGCGGGAAATGTTTCGGATTACTGGCACAACCTGCGATCGGGCATCGAATCCATTTCCAGACTGGACAAGGACAGCCTGAGTGATGCAGGCGAACGCCCGGAATTGCTGGCCGATCCCAATTATGTCCCGGCCGCCGCAACGCTGCATGGATTTGACGAATTTGACGCCGAGTTCTTTGGCTTCAGCCCCAAAGAGGCGGCCATCCTGGACCCGCAGCACCGCAAGTTCATCGAAGTCGCGTGGTCCGCAATGGAAGATGCGGGCCATCCGCCCGAAAGCATCGCGGGACCAGTCGGCGTTTATGCCGGCTGCGGAATGGGCAGCTATTTCTATTTCAACATCTGCTCAAACCTGGGGCTGGTTGAAGATGTCGGCATGTTCCTGTTGCGCCACACGGGCAATGACAAGGATTTCCTGTCGACCCGGGTGAGCCACGTCTTTGACCTGAAAGGCCCGTCGCTGAATATTCAGACCGCATGTTCGACATCGCTGGTTGCATTGCACTACGCCTGCAAGGGCCTGCGCGACGGCGAATGTGATATGGCACTGGCTGGTGGCGTGACAATCGAACTGCCGCACGGGCGCGGCTATCTTTATAAGGAAAACGAGATCCTGTCGCCGGATGGTCATTGCCACGCCTTCGATCATCGCGCGCAGGGCACCGTTTTTGGGTCAGGCGCCGGCGCGGTTGTGCTGCGACGCCTAGAGGATGCCAAGGCCGATGGCGATCATATCTGGGCGGTGATACGCGGCAGCGCGGTCAACAA
>JBCCIK010000176.1:0-4563 GCA_039028255.1 Pseudomonadota bacterium
GTGTGTCACACCACATCAAGATAGGTCTCGTGCTCGAACTCGGTCACAGTTTCCAAAAAGCGATCCAGTTCCTGACGCTTGGCCTGCGCGAATAAACGGATCATCAACGGGTCAAATATTTCTGCGATCCGGTCACCGCTTTCAAAGGCTGCGATTGCCGAAGGCCAATCAAGAGGCAACTGCGCGATATCGGCATCATATGCATTTCCGACCAGCGGCTTGGGCGGCGATCCTTTCGCGGTAATTCCATTCAATGCCGCGCCCAGAATCGCTGCAAGGACGAGGTAGGGATTTGCATCTGCACCAGCGACGCGATGTTCGATCCGGCGCGCCTTGGGGTTGCCACCCGGGATCCGGATTGCCGTTGTGCGGTTTTCGTACCCCCAGGACACGCCAGTGGGCGCGTGCGACCCCGGCCGGATCCGACGATAGCTGTTCTGATGGGGCGCAAAGATCAGTGTGCTTTGTTGCATGGCATCGACCAGTCCGGCAACTGCATGGCGCAGAACATCGGTTCCCTCATCACCCCCATTGTCGAACACGTTGGTTCCGTCGCTGTCCAGCAGCGAAAAATGGACGTGCAGCCCGCTGCCGGAACTGTCCCCAAACGGTTTCGCCATGAAGGTTGACGCGTATCCGTGTTTGGCCGCCACACCGCGCACGATGGTCTTGAACAGTACGGCATCATCCGCCGCCTTGAGAGGATCATCGCAATGCAGAAGATTGATTTCAAACTGTCCGGCCCCGTTTTCGGAGATTGCGGCATCGGCCGGCACGTTCTGCGCCGAGCAAGCGGCGTATACATCGTCCAGAAATTCGGACAACGACTCCAGTTCGGACACGGACAGGACATTGTCGGACAGCAGCGAGGTTTCTGACCCGGGCAAAACCGGTCGAACCGGCCGGCCATTTTGCGCACGATACAGATAAAACTCCAGTTCGGTCGCAATCACCGGCCGCAACCCAAGCTTGCGATACCGCTGCGTCACATTGGCAAGAGCGTGTCGCGCATCGGCCTGATGTGCAGTACCGTCTTCGTTGTGCATCGTAAGCAGCAGCAGTGCCGACGGTTTGCTTTTCCAGATGCAGGGCAGCAGCCCGCGATCCGTTGGCTTGCAGACCCCGTCACGATCACCGGATTGGAACACCAGCTCGCTGTCCGCAATGTCGCGCCCCCAGATGTCCAGAGTACAGGCCGAAAGCGGCATGCGAAATCCGCCCTCAAAGACCTTGCTGATTTGAGACACCGGCAGCCGCTTGCCCCGCAGGACTCCATTTATGTCGACCAGCGCAACAGTGACGCTTTCGACAGCATCGTTTTGCTTCAGCCACGTTTCGCCGTTCGGGGACATTGCTGACCCGCCTTGAGATTGTGATATCAATTCGGCCGTTGTGACACCTTTTTGTCCCTTCCGCCAATGAGATTTCTGCTGTCGTGCCTCTACTGCGCCCAGGATGGGCGGAGGTAGACAAGTCTGCGGCCAAAAGACAAGTTGGCGACCACCGGGTTTCATTGAAGAGAACGAAAGATGTGTGCCATCAGAACAGAATCGGTCGAGCGCGCCATGTCGATCCTCAGTGCATTTTCGACGCAACGACCATCGATGTCACTGGCAGAACTGGCCGAGGAAACCGGGTTGCACAAAAGCACCATTCTGCGGTTGACCACCTCTATGGAACTGTACGGGTTTGTTCAGCGAAACGCAGATAAACGGTTCACGATCGGCCCGGGCGTTTGGCGGCTGGGCTTGATTTTCCGCCGGAACTTTACCCGCCGGGAACATGTGGTCGTGGCCTTGCGAAAGCTGGCCGACGCCACTGGCGAAACGGCGTCCTTCTATGTGCGCTCGGGCAATGAACGTGTTTGTTTATACAGAGAAAATTCGACAAACCTGCTGCGTTTCCACGTGGAAGAAGGAATGCGGCTGAAACTGTCAACAGGCGCCTCGGGCCTGGTGTTGCGCCATTTTTCAGGCGACGATGTGGGCGATCTGAGTGTTTTCAATGCCCACGGCACGGTAAGTTCATCCGGCCAGACCAATCCAAATATCTCATCGATCTCGACCCCGGTATTCTCGGACTCCGGGGATTTGATGGGTGCGCTCACTGTTTCGGGTCTGGCCAACCGGTTTACAGCGACGGAACGCAAAAAGACCACGCCACTTCTGGAGCAATTGGCGCGCGAGCTGTCTCGCTGAGGTGCGTTCTCTTGTGCGAAGCGTAGGACGGCCCGAGTTGCTGTGTACCGGATGTAGGGCTAGGCAGGGATCAACGGACACTTTCTAAGTCGAGGATGCTGGAATGCTGAATCATCAGATCAACAAAGGGTTTCGCGAGCGCCTGAATGCCGGCGGCGCCGTGCTGATGCCGGGCGCCGCCAATGCGCTGGCAGCGAGAGTGATCGCTGATCTGGGGTTCGAGGCGCTGTATATCTCTGGTGCGGGCCTGACCAATTCATACCTTGGAATGCCCGATCTCGGTTTCATTTCATTGCCTGAAATCGCGCAGCACACCACGGCCATTCGCAATGTCACAAACCTGCCGATTGTTGTGGACGCCGATACCGGTTTTGGGAACGCCCTGAATGTAAACCATACAGTCCGGATCCTGGAACGCGCTGGGGCCAGTGCGATCCAGCTGGAAGATCAGGTCAACCCGAAACGCTGCGGTCATTTTTCAGGCAAAGAGGTGGTCGGACTGGACGAGGCGCGCAGTAGGATCAAGGCCGCAGTGGATGCTCGCCAGGACCCCAATTTTCTGGTTGTGGCGCGCTCAGACGCTCGGGCGACACTGGGGTTCGAGGCTGCCATTGACCGGGCGGCGGCGTTTATCGAAGACGGAGCAGATATCACTTTTGTCGAAGCCCCCGAAAGCAGAGAAGAAATTCGCGAGGTTCCAAAGCGCCTTGCCGGAACACCACAACTGATCAATCTGGTGGTCGGCGGCAAAACTCCGATCATGACACTGTCTGAACTTGATGAAATGGGATTTGGATTGGTGCTGTATGCAAATGTTGCCTTGCAGGGTGCGTTGAAAGGCATGCATGACGCGTTGTCAATTCTGCAATCGCAAGGACATATCGACGAGGATGGTCCGGTTGCCAGTTTCAGCCTGCGTCAGACGACCGTGCGAAAACCCTTTTTTGATGATTTGGAAAAAACCTACACATGACTGGACACAAAGCGACCGCTGTCCAACGGCCAAGCGGTCTTGCGCTACCGCACGCGCTCGGGCGATGATTGGCATGTGCTTCGGAGTTGCTGATTTATGACCCTCTATAGCCGGTATGCGCCGGTCTTCTGTTTTCTGGTGTTGGTGTTGGCCTTTTGCTTAGGTCCACAGGCCGCCTGGGCGAAAAGAGTGGCGCTGCTGATCGGCAACTCTGATTATGCGACGCCAGCGATGGCATTGCGAAACCCGGTCAATGACGTAAATGCGCTTGGTTCAGCTCTGAAAGATCTGGGATTCTCGGTTACAGAAATCCGAAATGAAAATCTGGCCGGGATGGATGCAGCCGTTGCTCAGTTTGGCCGAGCGGCCGAGGGTGCCGAAATGGCGGTGTTCTTTTATGCCGGTCACGGCGTCCAGATCGGCGGAGAAAATCACCTGATCGGCACGGATTTCACCGGCAATAACGTCGACGCTTTGCGGTTCAGTTCGTTGACCATGGGCCGGGTCCGGGATGTGATCACCCGCGCCGCGCCGGATATCGGAATCCTTCTGCTGGATGCATGCCGCAACAACCCTTTCAGCGATCAGGGGCTGGTTCAGCAGGGGCTGGTTCGGGCTCGGGGGGGCGCCGGCTTGCTGATCGCCTATGCCACCGACCCCGGCAACGTCGCTTATGACGGGATCGGCGACAACAGCGTATTCACGACCGGCCTGCTAGAGCACATTGCGACACCGGGGCTTGATACACGTTTAATGCTGGGGCGCGTGCGCCAGCAGGTCGTGATGCAGACCGAAGGCCGTCAGGTGCCGTGGGTCGAAGAATCCGTCCTCAGTGAACACGCATTTGCACCCGCGGCGCCCGGCGATGACCCTCCGGATGCCACCGTGACCGAACTGGCGCGGTGGCGAAGTATTGCCAGCAGTGCAGACAGAGCCGACTTTTCAGCCTATCTCGGCGATTACCCTGACGGGCTGTTTGCAAGTTTCGCGCGTGACAGGATCTTGTTGCTGGATCGAGGCGAAGTGGACAGTATCGACGCCGCCCCGATCGAGACACTCCTGGCATCGGCAGATCCTGCACGCATCGGGGCGGCGCTGGGTGCCCTGGGTTTGCTGGACGAGTCCAGAACCCGCTCGCTCCCCGAAGATCTGGCACCCGCACTGGACGGCTATCGTCGGCAACTGGCCGATCCGGGCGCGCTCAGCAGCGAGCAACTGTTTACCGATGCCGCCCGGGTGTCGATGTTTCTTGCGGCTACGACCATGCAGCGGCTCAGGACCGATATCGTGGCGCTGCGCAGCGTTGAACGAACCCTTGGAATTGCGCAGGATGCCTTGGCCCAGATCGAAGAGATCGCGCAGTCAAACGCAGATGCTCTGCCAATCCTGCAA
>JBCCIK010000177.1:0-4547 GCA_039028255.1 Pseudomonadota bacterium
CTGAGGCTTGCGGTAGCAGCGATTTTGGGCGCGCTGGGCGCGTTTGGTTTGGCACCCTTCGGATACTGGCCGGCCACATTGGCTGCGCTGGTGCTGATAGCCCCTTTGTTTCGGGTCTGCGATACGCGTGCGCAGGCAGCATGGTTGGGATGGGCCTTTGCGACCGGGTACTTTGCCCATGCGCTCAGCTGGATTGTCGAACCGTTTTTGGTGGATGTGCAGCGTCACGGCTGGATGGCCCCGTTTGCATTGATCTTCATGGCGGGCGGACTTGCGCTGTTCTGGGCGGCCGCATTCTGGATCGCGCGCAGACGTGATGTGTCTGCTGTGCCGCAAGCGGTTTTTCTGGCCCTGTCGCTGTCTCTGGCCGAGATCGCGCGGGGATATCTGCTGACCGGCTTTCCCTGGGCCGGTGTGGCGCAGATCTGGGTCAACACGCCGGTTGCCCAGCTATTGTCCTTGATCGGACCATATGGTCTGGGCGCGCTGACATTTGTGGTGACTTTGCCCTTGGGCGCGGCTGTATTCCATACGAAATCGCTGCGCGGCTCTGCCTGGCCATTGGCCTGTATGATTGGGTTCGGGGTGTTTGCCTTTGCATTTTCGGCGTCCCGCTCGCCGATTTCCGAAGGCGACAAGACGGTGCGGCTGGTTCAGCCCAACGCGCCGCAGCGCCAGAAATGGGATCCCGATTACATGCCGCTGTTTTTCGCGCGACAGATCGAATTCACTGCAGCCGCACCCAAAGTGGATCTGATCGTGTGGCCGGAAACATCCGTTCCTGCATGGTTGGATAGCGCACAACCGTATTTGCAGAGTATTTCAGAGGCGGCCCGGGGAACCCCCGTTATTGTGGGCATTCAACGGGCGGATGGCCCGCGCATCTACAACTCTATGCTGCTGCTCGACGATGTCGGCGCGTCAAAGGGGCTATACGACAAGCATCATCTTGCGCCGTTTGGAGAATATGTGCCCTTTTCTGATCTGCTGGCGCGCCTTGGTATCTTTGGGCTTGCAACAACAGTGGGCCGAGGGTTCAGCGCAGGGCCCGGTCCGGCGGTGATGGATGTGGGCCCTTTGGGCAAGGCGCTGCCTCTGATCTGTTATGAGGTGGTGTTCCCTCAGGATGTGAACGGCGCCCCGGCCCGCGCCGACTTCCTGTTGCAAATCACCAATGATGCCTGGTTCGGAACATGGTCTGGTCCGTATCAGCATCTTGCGCAGGCGCAGATGCGCGCGATTGAACAGGGCCTGCCGATGATGCGCGCTGCAAATACCGGGGTGTCGGCAATGATCGATCCGCATGGACGTGTCACAGCATCGCTGCTGTTGGGACAGGCAGGCTTTGTGGATGCAACCCTGCCCCTGCCGCTTGCGCCAACGCTTTATGTGCGCATTGGGGATGTTGCGATCATTCTTGTCGTGTCGGTTGCGTTCGTACTGCTTTGGGGCTGGATGCGGCGGACGGATAATTTCTGATTGACCGTTTGAACTTGGCAGCGTATGCCCCCTGTGCCTGTCACAACGGCTTCCTGGCGTGACAGAGAAATCCTAGTGGAGCACATTTATGTCCCGACAGAAATACACTTTTACTTCGGAATCTGTTTCCGAAGGGCACCCGGATAAGGTTTGTGACCGGATCTCGGATGCCGTCCTCGATGCATTTCTGAATGAAGAACCCGAAGCCCGTGTGGCGTGTGAAACCTTTGCGACAACCAACCGCGTCGTCATAGGTGGCGAAGTAGGTCTGTCAGATCAGGAAAAACTACACGACTATATGGGTCGTATAGACGAAATCACGCGTGCCTGTATCAAGGATATCGGCTACGAGCAGGAGAAGTTTCACCACGAAACGGTCGAGGTGACGAACCTGCTGCATGAACAATCCGCTCATATTGCGCAGGGCGTTGATGCGTCCGACAACAAGGATGAAGGTGCCGGTGATCAGGGTATCATGTTCGGTTACGCGACAACGGAAACGCCGGCGCTGATGCCGGCGCCGATCCAGTATTCGCATGCAATTCTGCGGCGGCTGGCCGAGGTACGCAAAAGCGGCGCAGAGCCGGCGCTGGGACCTGACGCAAAGTCGCAGCTGTCGGTGATCTATCGTGACGGCAAACCGGTGGGCATCAGTTCGATCGTACTGTCGACACAGCATCTGGACGAAGCGCTGACCTCGGATGACATACGCGAGATTGTCGAGCCCTATATCCGCGAAACCCTGCCCGAAGGCTGGGTGAGCGCGCAAACCGTATGGCATGTGAACCCGACGGGTAAGTTTGTCATTGGCGGTCCCGACGGGGATGCAGGTCTGACCGGTCGCAAGATCATTGTTGATACCTATGGCGGCGCGGCCCCGCATGGCGGCGGTGCGTTTTCAGGTAAAGACCCGACCAAGGTTGACCGTTCAGCGGCTTATGCGGCGCGGTATCTTGCCAAAAACGTCGTTGCCTCCGGCATGGCGGAACGCTGCACCATACAGCTCAGCTATGCTATTGGTGTTTCCAAGCCGCTGTCGATTTACGCGGACACGCATGGAACCGGTCAGGTAGCGGACGCAGAGATCGAAAAAGCCATCGATCAGGCCATTGATCTGTCTCCGCGCGGCATTCGGGAACATCTGCAACTGAACAAGCCCATTTATCAGCGCACTGCCGCTTATGGTCATTTTGGGCGGAACCCACATGCCGATGGCGGTTTCAGCTGGGAACGCACCGACCTTGTGGATGTGTTGAAGGCATCTATCTGAACGAAAAGGTCACAGCGCGCCAAGAACCGGCGCGCTGTGACATCAAGGCCGGGGTTGCATGGTTGCAAACCGCCCGCTAAGCCACGCCAATGACGACCCGTTTGCCAAAAAGACCTCACAGAAATTTCTACGGACGCCTCAAGGGCAAGGCCCTGAAGCAAAGCCAGAAGACGTATCTGAACGAAGACCTGGACGCCCTGTCGCCAGGTGCGGTGGATTGGGAAAGCAATCCTGAACGCACGCCTCTGGACCTGAACGGATTGTTCGGTGGCAAGGATGTCTGGCTAGAGATTGGTTTTGGCGGTGGGGAACATCTGGTCCATCAGGCTGCGAAAAATCCCGATATGGGTATCATTGGTGCAGAACCCTATATCAACGGTGTGGCCATGCTGCTGGGCAAAATCCGCAAGGCCAGTGTTGACAATCTGGCCGTCTATCCCGGGGATGCGCGCGATCTGTTCGATGTTCTGCCAACACGCAGCATCTCGCGTGCATTTCTGCTGTATCCCGATCCCTGGCCGAAAACGCGCCATCATCGCCGCCGTTTTGTCACTGCGGAACATCTGCAACCTCTTGCCGTTGCATTAAAGCCGGGGGCGATCTTCCGCGTTGCAACCGATATACCCGACTATGTCCGCCAAACCCTGACAGAGGTGCCGCGCGCCGGATTCGAATGGTTGGCGCAGGGCCCGTCTGATTGGCGCGAACCCTGGGATGACTGGATCCGCACGCGCTATGAACAAAAAGCGCTGCGCGAAGGGCGCACGCCTCATTACCTGACCTTCCGGCGCACAGGCTGTTTGCGGCTGGACCATCGGACGCCAATTCGCTAAGCGGCTTGAACACTGATAGCGCAAAAGGAAAACCCATGTCCGGACACGGAACGCCCATCCCGATGACCTCGCATCCCTGCGGTCCGTTGACCGGTACGGCTGAGGTGCCCGGCGACAAGTCGATCTCGCACCGGTCGCTGATACTGGGTGCGATGGCGGTGGGCGAGACCCGGATATCGGGACTGCTGGAAGGTGAAGATGTGCTGGATACCGCCAGGGCAATGCGAGCCTTTGGCGCCGAAGTCACGGATCTTGGTGGCGGTGAATGGAGTGTCTACGGTGTCGGCGTCGGTGGGTTTGCCGAGCCGGATCAAGTGATCGATTGCGGCAATTCAGGCACTGGCGTGCGTTTGATCATAGGTGCGATGGCGACCTCTCCGATCACCGCGACATTTACCGGCGATGCCAGCCTGAACAAGCGCCCCATGGCGCGGGTTACCGATCCTCTGACAGCGTTTGGAGCACAATCTGTTGGACGGGCAGGGGGGCGTCTGCCTATGACCATTGTTGGAGCTGCCCAGCCTGTGCCGGTACGTTACGAAGTTCCCGTGCCGTCCGCGCAGGTCAAATCCGCCGTGCTGCTGGCGGGATTGAATGCGCCGGGCAAAACAGTGGTGATTGAGAAAGAAGCGACGCGCGATCACTCGGAACGCATGTTGGCCGGGTTCGGCGCGGACATTACCGTCGAAGATACGGATGCAGGGCGTATCATTACGCTGACCGGCCGTCCCGAGTTGAAACCCCAGACCATCGCAGTGCCGCGCGACCCATCTTCTGCCGCCTTCCCGGTTTGCGCAGCCCTGATTGTTGAAGGGTCCGAGGTCACGGTTCCCAATATCGGGTTGAACCCGACCCGCGCTGGGCTGTTCACCACCCTGCGCGAAATGGGCGCCGACCTGACCTACGAAAACGAACGCGAAGAAGGGGGGGAGCCGGTGGCCGACCTGCGCGTACGTGCCTCCAGC
>JBCCIK010000178.1:0-4420 GCA_039028255.1 Pseudomonadota bacterium
GCAATGTCGAATGTTGTTGGTCGATCGTCCAGCCCGCTGATGGCATCGACCAAGGTCGTTTTGCCGGATTGAGATGGGCCGATAACGGTAAAGACACGCATGGGGAACTTCCTCGTTGTTGCTTACAGATCCTGTTCGCCGCACGAAGAGTTCTAGGGCGGATGCTTTGGCGTCCGCTTTGTCTGTATGATCGTTTGCCTGCCTCGGGTCGGATAGGGCCTAAACACCAGTTCAGCCCGCACCGCCCTGCGAGTGTGGGAAATCGCCCCGCCCCGCGTCAAGTGTTTTAGGGACATGCGCGGAACGCTGTGCTCAGATCGCGGTGCTGTGCCCGGCCATGCTGAGGTCGTAGGCGTCCAGATGCCGTGCAATCATCCTGGTCAGTGCGCGGGCCTCAGGCGGGATGATCAGGCGGTCATCGGTAAGGCACAGGACGTTTTCAAAAGCCTGATCGACCTGTTTGAGCATGCCAACAAAATCCGCGCGGCTGACATCGAATCGCGCCAGGATCTCATTGAAATCGATTTCGAAATCGCACATCAAAGCCTCGATCAGACGCGCGCGTAGCAGATCGTCTCGACCAAAGGCGTGACCCTTGGCGACAGAGAAATTTCCGTTTCGGATCGCCGCAACATAAGCCGAGGTTGCCGGAGCGTTTTGCGCATATCCCTGCGGAAATCGAGATATGGATGATGCTCCGACACCGATGAGCACATCCGACTGATCGTCGGTATAGCCTTGAAAATTCCGGCGCAGGCGGCCCGCGTCCATGGCATGGGTCAGGCCGTCGCTGCGCGTTGCGAAATGATCAATGCCAATCTCGGTGTAACCATCCCACAAAAACAGATCCCGGGCCGCTTTGAACAGTTCCAGCCGTTGCTCCGGAGTCGGCAGGGTATCGGATGGGATCAATTGCTGTCGTTTGGCCATCCAGGGTACATGCGCATAACCATAAAGCGCCACGCGATCCGGTGTCAGTGACAGCAGCTTTTGCACGCTTTCAGTGATCCGGCCACGTGTCTGGTGTGGCAGACCATACAGAATGTCGGCGTTCAAACTGCTGATGCCACGGTCGCGGATCATGTCGACGACGTCTCGGGTCAGGTCAAAACTCTGAGGTCGCCCGATTGTCGCCTGAATACTCTTGTTGAAATCCTGCACACCGATAGAAGCCCGGTTCATTCCGGCGGCGGTCAACGCATCCAGCCGGTCACTGTCAATCTCGTTGGGGTCGATCTCGACCGAGAATTCGGCCGTCCCGTCCAGAGGGGCCAAATCAAAAATCGATTGCGCCAGATCGGTCATCAAAGCCGGAGACAGCAGCGTCGGCGTCCCGCCTCCCCAATGTAACCGCGACAATCGAATGCGCTGCGGCAACCGCTCCTTGAGCAGATTCAGTTCGGCTTTCAGCGTCTCGACGTATTTGACAATCGGCGCATCGGTTCGCGTGCCCTGGGTTCGGCAGGCGCAAAACCAGCACAGCCGGCGGCAAAACGGCACATGTATGTACAGCGATATCAGGCTGCCCGGCTCGATATCTGCGATCCAGCGTGAAAACGTTTCAGGTCCCACATCCGGTTTGAAATGGGGAGCCGTCGGGTAACTGGTGTAGCGGGGGACCTTCGCGTCAAAAAGTCCGAGGCGCGACAATTGAGAATTGGGTATCATGGGCATAAGTTATGGTGTGCGCAGCACACACTCCTTGATGCAAATCAATCGGGGTATCCGAAATGAACGTTCCAGCGATGACTGCTCTTCTCGAATGCGCGGGTTGCCCGATCCGGCATCGCGCGGTCTGTGCGCATTGTGATGCCGACGAGTTGCAGGAACTGGAAACCATCAAGTTCTATCGCAGTTTCGAAGCCGGGCAGACGATCGTCTGGGCCGGCGACGAGATGAGCTTTGTGGGGTCGGTTGTCTCTGGTATCGCAACCCTGACCCAGACGATGGAAGATGGCCGCACGCAGATGGTTGGCCTGTTGTTGCCGTCAGATTTCGTTGGCCGTCCGGATCGTCGTGGTGCGGCCTACACAGTGGCGGCGACCACTGATCTTGTCATGTGCTGTTTTCGCAAGAAACCGTTCGAGACCATGATGGCGCGAACCCCACATATCGCCCATCGTCTGCTCGAAA
The DNA here is from genome assembly GCA_039028255.1 of Pseudomonadota bacterium. GTDB lineage: Bacteria > Pseudomonadota > Alphaproteobacteria > Rhodobacterales > Rhodobacteraceae > Ruegeria. The sequence continues at coordinate 2,134 of JBCCIK010000178.1, forward strand.
TGACTCTGGACGAACTGGACGCCGCGCGCGAGTGGATGCTGGTGTTGGGCCGCAAGACAGCGCGCGAGAAAATCGCCAGCCTGCTGTCGATCATAGCCCGCCGGGACGGGTCCGTCGCACCAGGAGCAACTGGCGAACCGATGGAATTCGACCTGCCGCTGACGCGCGAGGCGACGGCAGATTATCTGGGTCTGACCCTGGAAACGGTCAGTCGTCAGATTTCGGCGCTTCGCAGGGATGGCGTGATCCATCTTGAAGGCAAACGCCATGTCAAGATACCGGATATTGCCCGCCTAATGGAGGAGGCGGGCGATGATGGGGACGGTGGGCTTCTGGCCTGAGGTTCGGCGTCAATGCGCCATGAACACCGGAACCACGCTATGTTCGAGCATGTTTCGGGTCGCACCGCCCAGAATGGCCTCGCGGAATCGGGAATGCCCATAGGCCCCCATTACCAGCAAGTCGGCGTTGGTATCCGTTAGATGCCGGTTCAGCACATCTGACACGCGGGTCAACGTTTTGCCCAATACATCGATTTCGCAATTGACGCCGTGACGCGCCAGCATCTGTGAAAGCAGCCCGCCAGGATCCGAGCGGTCCGGTCCGTGCTGGGCTGGATCGATTATGACTATGCGGACCAGGTCCGCCTTCATGAGAAATGGCAAGGACCGGCGGACCGCGCGCATCGCCTCGACGCTGTCGTTCCATCCGACAACCACGGTTCCGGGATTGGCGAGTTGACACCTGGTTTCAGGGACAATCAGGACCGGCGCGTGACCTTCGAACAGAGCCGATTCAACGACCGGCTCTGCCTCTATGCCAGAGCCCTCGCCATAGGGTTTGGGCAGCACGACAAGATCAGAAAATCGCGCGCGACGGGCAACGTGTCGGCCAAGGTCGGGAAGCTGTGCAACGCCTTCCTCACAAGCCCATCGGAGTCCGGACGCTGCAAGACGGTCGGTTGCGATCTTGGCCAGTTCTGCGGCTTCGGCTGTGGCCCGTGTCAGGGTCTCTTGCAGGATCAAAGCGTTGGTGCCTGCGTAAAAATAGCCGGATTGAGTGCGATCCACACCCAGGCAAAGGGCATCGGCATGCGCGTCCAGTGATTTGGCCAAATCGATGATGTGTTCCAGCGCGGACTCGGTCCGCTCAGAACTGGTGAGGACTGTCAGCAGGGATTTGAAGGTCATGCGGGCCTCGTTGGGTATTGCCTGGCTGAATACGGATCGGCCTGGACGCCATCCAAAACATCCCTGTCACGAAAAACATTGCGGCGTCTTGATACAGATCAAAGCGCAAGGACCGGCAGTTCTTCATGTAACGCATCAGTCTTCAATCGTTGTCGCGGCAGACAAGGCCGTGCGGGACAAGGCAAGGACAAGGCACGGGGACGCGAAATGTCGAATTACATCAAGCTTGTCATTCTTGGTTTGATTATTTTTTTCTCGATGATGGCCATCAACTATGCGCGTGACGAGGCGTATTTGGTGCACGCCATTATTATTATGGTGGTGGCCAGCGGTTTGTTTTTCTGGACGCTGCGCAACACCGATGAACCGACCGATTCCACAGATTTTTCCGGCGAATACATGGACGGCGTCATACGCTATGGCGTCATTGCGACTGCGTTCTGGGGTGTTGTCGGATTTCTGGTTGGCGTTTTCATCGCGTTTCAACTCGCTTTTCCCGGCCTGAATTTCGAATGGGCAGACGGGTATGCAAATTTCGGCCGACTGCGGCCCTTGCATACATCTGCCGTGATCTTTGCCTTCGGCGGCAATGCGTTGATGGCGACGTCGTTTTATGTGGTGCAGCGAACCTGCGCCGCCCGTCTATGGGGCGGCAATCTGGCCTGGTTTGTGTTCTGGGGCTACCAGTTGTTCATTGTTCTGGCCGCAACCGGATACGTTCTGGGCGGAACGCAATCCAAGGAATATTCCGAACCTGAATGGTATGTGGATCTGTGGCTGACCATCGTCTGGGTGGCCTATCTGGCGGTGTATCTTGGCACGATCATCCGGCGCAAAGAGCCGCATATCTACGTGGCCAACTGGTTCTATCTGGCGTTCATCGTCACCGTGGCGATGCTGCACGTGGTCAACAACCTGAGCATTCCGATCTCGATCTGGGGATCGCGTTCGGTGCAGGTCATGAGCGGTGTACAGGATGCCATGACGCAATGGTGGTATGGCCACAACGCGGTCGGATTCTTTCTGACTGCCGGCTTTTTGGGTATGATGTACTATTTTGTGCCAAAGCAGGCCGGGCGCCCGGTTTACAGCTACAA
>JBCCIK010000179.1:0-4330 GCA_039028255.1 Pseudomonadota bacterium
GAAAGCACACGCCCCGTAAACCCGTCCTGAAAGGTCGAAAATGACGCAGACCATCGTAGAAAGCAAAACCAAGACAGCGATCATTGGTTTTGATCAGCCATTCTGTGTGATCGGCGAACGGATCAATCCGACCGGGCGCAAGAAACTTGCCGCCGAACTTGAAGCAGGCGATTTTTCGACCGTTGAAAAGGACGCCCTGGCCCAAGTAGCCGCGGGGGCCACGGTTCTCGATATCAATGCGGGTGTTGTCTATAACTCCAACCCCAACCCAAACGAGACAGAACCGCCCCTGATGCGCAGGATTGTCGAACTAGTGCAGGGTCTTGTGGATGTGCCGCTGTGTATCGACAGCTCGGTCCCCGGAGCCCTGGAGGCAGGGCTTGAGGTATGCCAGGGCCGTCCGCTGCTGAATTCTGTGACCGGCGAGGAAGAGCGGCTGGAACAGATCCTGCCGCTGGTCAAGAAATACAATGTGCCGGTTGTGGCGATTTCAAATGACGACACCGGTATTTCCGAAGATCCCGAAGTGCGTTTTGCGGTGGCCAAGAAAATCGTGCAACGCGCCGCAGATTTCGGCATTCCGGCCCATGACATTGTTGTCGACCCGCTGGTGATGCCGGTGGGCGCGATGGCAACCGCCGGATTGCAGGTCTTTGCGCTGGTGCGCAAGCTGCGCGAAGAATTGGGTGTGAACACCACCTGTGGCGCGTCGAACATTTCGTTTGGTTTGCCCAACCGTCACGGCATCAACAACGCCTTCCTGCCAATGGCGATGAGTGCAGGGATGACCAGCGCGATCATGAACCCGGTGGCGCTGCCGGTTACGCAAAAGAAGATCGCCGAGAAAAAGGCGGAAGTCGCGGCCGCCGGTGTTGTCCTGCCTGAGGGAATGGATGACGAAACCTTCGTCAATCTGTTTGGTCTTGGCAGCACCAAACCCCGGGCCGGAAAGGAAATGGAGGCCATCCTGGCGGCCAATTTCCTGACCAACAACGATCCGCATGGTGGAAACTGGATTCAATTCAACAAGGTTCCGCCCAAATCTGGCGAAGAAGGCCGGGGCCGGGGTGGCCGCTCTGGCGGAGGACGCCGACGCCGGGCCGGATAGGTCGCAACGTACCAAAACAATCAGGCCGGTTTGTCCGGCCTTTTCTGTCGGTTGGCGCGCAAAGTTCGTGTAATAGTCACTCCATGGCTGTGCCGAGTCCGCTAGAGATGATGCAGCCGGTGCTTTTCAAGTAAGTGCACCAGCAAATCCCGGGCCCGCTTGCGGTGATCGCTGTGGCGACTGCGGGCGGCCTGTGCGTCGCCATCGCGGATCGCCTGGTAAACCGCCCGGTGATCTTCATTTGAACTGACGGGCAACGGCCGGATGAACAAGGTTGTGGCGCGCGCGCGCCGGACCTGATCGCTCATCATGGCGACAATCGAGATCAGGCGGCTGTTGCCGCTCAGCCGCACAAGCTCGCTGTGAAAGCGGCTGTCGGCATCTGCCCAGGCTTCAAGGTTTTCGGCTGAAATGGCGTTGTCCATATCCTCGATCGCCTGGGCCAGTTCCGCCAGTTCCACCTCATCTAGATTTTGTTCCGCGGCCCGTTCCGCGGCCAGGCTTTCCAGTTCGGTCAGCACATCATAGATTTCGCGCATGTCATCGGGCGAGACCGGCAGAATGCGCACGCCCTTGCGGGGGCGCAGTTCCAGCAAACCCTGACTTTCCAGCATTAACGCCGCTTCGCGCACCGGTGTGCGGGACATACCCAACCGCGTGGCCAGTTCGGATTCCAGGTGATCCGACCCCGCTGACAACTCGCCCGAAAAGATCAGAATGCGCAGTTCTCGCAGGGCGCGCTGTGAATTGGACAGCGGTTTGTCCATACTAGATGTCACTTTCCTGTCAAATCGACCTTGCGGCCGGTTTTGGCCGATCTGTAAATCGCCTCTTCAATTTCGATGACTCGTAAATAGTCGCTCCCGGTGTTTTCAAGTGGCGTTCCATCGAGAAAGCCCGAAACCACATGGTTTTGCAAGGCGTGCACGCAATCGCCACCAAATCCGTCCCAGGTGTCAGGGGGCAACAACATCTGGCTGTCGCGTGAATTGAACCCGCGCAACGTCACCGACCCATCGCCCCAAAGCGACAGGCTGCCGCGCGTGCCTTCGATCAGTGCCTCGCCCATGGTGCGCCGCAGATTATCGGCAGCATGGTCCAGATGACGGTTTCCATCGAACAGGGCATGAACGCCGCCGGGATAGTCAAACAGGATATATCCGGCATCCTCGCCCGAAATCGCCGGGTTGATCTGCCTCAGATCTGCGTAGACCGCCTCGGGATCGCCCAGCAGGTATCGAAAGGTATCGACCCAATGTACAGCCGTTTCATGCACCAAAAACCGGTCCATTTTTTGGAAATAGGGCTGGCGGTCCAGATACGCCTCTGGGCCCTGACCGTCCCCCGGCCGCAACCGAAATGTCGCCTGTTGAACTGTTCCGATTTGGCCCTCTGCCAGCGCGGTTCGAATTGCCCGATACCAGGGCTGAAAGCGAAAATTCTCGTGCACAACGATTGTTGCGCCAACCTGTTCCGCCAAGGCGCAAATGGCGCGCGCTTCGTCGAGATCCTGACAGAACGGTTTCTGGCAGATCATCCATTTCACACCGTTGTCCAGAGCCAGGCGGATCGTTTCGGCATGGGTTACTGGCGGCAGAATTATGTCCAGCAGGTCAGGTTGATGGTCGTGCAGCATCCTCGCAAGATTGTCATATGCGGGCAGGCCGGTGGCCCGGGCCTTTTCGATGTCTCGATTGCAGGAGGCCCGCAGATCGACTCCGGGTATCCGTGCCCAGCTGCCATAGTGAAACTGGCTGAAATACCCCGCGCCAACACACGCCACTCGCAAGGTTCTGGTTGCATTCATTTGACAAACAAGCCGTCAAGAACTGCTGCTGATGCGGCATTGGTCGTCGCGGACCCGCCCAAATCACGGGTCAGCGCCAGACCGCTGGCCACGGTGTTTTCAACGGCCAGACGCAGGCGCTCGCCATCAGCGCGCAAATCCGCATGGTCATGGCGCGTGCCCAGCCAATCCAGCATCATGGCGGCCGACAAGATCATCGCAAACGGGTTTGCAATGCCCTGACCGGCAATATCAGGCGCAGATCCATGACAGGGCTGAAACACCGCGTGGTCCAGCCCGATATCGGCAGATGGGGCCAGCCCCAGGCCGCCCATTAGCCCCGCACCCAGGTCCGACAGGATATCGCCGAACATGTTTTCCGTCACAAGTACGTCAAAATCCCAGGGCTTCTGAATCATCCACAATGCGGTCGCATCCACATAAGCATGATCGGCGCTCAGGTCGGGGTGGCGCTCGGCCTCGGCGTCAAAAATCTCGCGAAAGAATGCAAAAGCCCGGAACACATTGGCCTTGTCGACGCAGGTGACCCGCCCCGGACCCCGGCCCGACGCTTTGCGCCGAGTCGCCAGATCGAATGTGAAGCGAAACAGTTTTTCCGAAATGTCCCGTGTTATCAGCAGGGTTTCGCGGGCTTCATTTGCGCTGACTTCGCCGCATCCCTGACTGTAAAACAGACCCTCGGTGCTTTCCCTGACCAGCACGAAATCGATGGATTTTCCCTCCGGTAGGGTCAGCGGACAAATCTGACCCGGACGGACCGTGACCGGGCGCACACCGGCAAACAAGGTCAGTTCCTTGCGCAGATCGATCTGCGGGGAAATTTCGGTTCCGTCAGGATAACGAATGTTCGGCAATCCCATGGCCGACAGCAAAATCGCATCCGATGCTCTGGCGATGCTCAGCGATGTCGACGGCAACGCTTCGCCGGTTTGCGCATAGAGCGCCGCGCCGGCCGGGGTATCCCGAAATGACAAGCGATAGCTTGGGGACAGATCCGACAGCCGTTGCAGAATCTCTAGGGTTGGCGCGGTGATTTCCGGCCCGATTCCGTCCCCATGGAAAACGGCAATCTCGAAAGTCTTGGTCATATTCTCTTGGTTCCTTTGCCGATTCCGGTCGCGGGTTTTTCCGTTGTTGACAACGCGATCTCACTATGTATGCATTAACGCATACACTAAAATATGCAACTGAAAACAGTATTCAGACGGGAGGAAATACCATGAAACTGAGATTTGCAAAGGCTGCCGCGATTGCCCTGGTGGCGTCCGGCCTGGCGTCGGGGGTGTCGGCACAAAGCTATCCGTATCGCGATATCACAACGGCCGTTGTCTGGGGCGCCGGTGGCGGAACCGATTCCATCAACCGGATGATCATGGCGGAAATGGAAAAACATCTGCCGGTGTCGATCAACGTCA
>JBCCIK010000180.1:0-4312 GCA_039028255.1 Pseudomonadota bacterium
AATCAGCGGCCCAAATGGCTGATCCAAAAAGGCCAACGGCATCAGGTTCATCGGCACCAGAATAACGGCCATCCAAATCTGGACCCAAAGCGGAAGTCCACGAAAACTGATCCAGATATCCTTCAGCATTCCCAACACGTTCATCCTGCGGTGATCCGGACATACGTTAACCCGTTGCCAATCGGACGAAAGGCCGCTCACAAAAGTGTCAAAGCACGGCCGCAACGGCCTTTGAGAGTTTGGCAATCAATTCGTCCACATGCGTATCCTCTATGATGAACGGCGGAGCCAGAAGGATGTGATCGCCGTTCCTGCCGTCGCGTGTGCCTGACATCGGGTAACAGATCAGACCTTCTGCCATGGCCGCCTTTTTGATCTTTGCGGCCACACGTGTTTCGGGGTCGAACGGTGCCTTGCTGTCCCGGTCAGCAACCAGTTCGACGCCTCGAAACAAACCCCGGCCACGGATATCGCCCACATTGGCATGCTGACCAAAGGCGGCCTCAAGCGCAGATTGCAGCCTGTCGCCCATAACGCCGGCCCGTGCCGATAACTCGCGTTCTGTCAGTTCCCGAACCACCGCCAGCGCCGCCGCAGTGGCAACCGGATGCCCCACATATGTGTGACCATGTTGGAAAAAACCGGATCCGGCCTGGATGGCCTGATAGATACGATCCGTACACAGCATCGCACCAATCGGCTGGTACCCTGCCCCCAGCCCTTTGGCGATACACAGTATATCGGGGGCGATTGCGTCATGATCGCACGCAAACAAATGCCCCGTGCGCCCCATGCCGCACATGACCTCGTCCAATATCAGCAAAACACCATAGCGGTCGCAGATCTCGCGAATCCGATTGAAATACCCATCCACCGCCGGAACCGCTCCAAGGGTCGCCCCTACAACGGGTTCAGCCATAAATGCCATGACCGTTTCAGGTCCAAGGCGCTGGATTTCCTGTTCCAACTCATTTGCAATCCGCTGACCATAGTCAAAGCTGCTCTCGCCATCGGGTTTTTCAGCATATTCATAGCACGGCGCGATATGAGTCATTTCGATCAGCATCGGCGCAAATTGAGCCCGCCGCCAGGCATTGCCGCCTGCAGACAAAGCGCCAAGTGTGTTGCCATGATAGCTTTGACGACGTGCGATGACATGACGCCGCTGTGGCTGGTCGATCTCAAGAAAGTACTGACGCACCAGTTTGATCGCCGCTTCGGTCGCTTCGGACCCGCCGGACACGAAATACACCCGGTCCAGATCGCCCGGAGCATGCTGAACCAGCAAATCGGCCAGTTCTTCGGCCGGCTCTGACGTCATAAAGCCGCTATGCGCAAAGGCGATCTTTTCAACCTGCTGCTGGACGGCCTTGATCACAGCCGGATTGGAATGCCCCAGACATGACACGGCCGCATCGCCGCAATCCAGATAGTGCTTACCGGTGGTATCGATCAGGTAACAGCCTTGGCCTCCGGCAGCGACGGGCAAAGCGGCCTGGGTGTGGCGCGGAAAAACATGGCTCATGCAACGGTCCTTTCCAACAGGGACACCAGCGCCGCCACAGATGCGGCATTATCAATCCAGCGCCGACCATCTGACCGGGTCAGGCTGTTTTCAAACCCAACGCGCAGGTCAGCACCTTGGCGCGCGGCAGATTGCAAACACGCGTGCTCTTGTGGACCAAACGCACACACCATCCAGGGTGACGGGTCCGGATCGAACCCATCAATATCCGCAGGCGTTGACACCTGACCAGTTGTATATCGCCCCAGAACCAACAAGCGGTCCACCTGTCCTGCGCGTATGATGCCTGCCCCTTGCCAGCGTTTCAGCAAAGCGGCGTCCGCTGCATCATAGAGTATATGCTGGACCCGTATCCCCTGTTCATCACACAGCCCATACATCCTGTCTGCCATATCCTGAGCCCGGGCGATTTCACGCACTGAAACAGAGGCCCATTTCGGCTGCACCTGCTGCACGCATTGCATCTGTGCCGCAACATCAAAGCGGCCCGCCGCCTCCGTCGTGATCTGAACCTCCAGGTCGGGAACCGCGCGCACCAATTCGCTCAGCGCCTCTGAATAATGACCGGCGTCCAGTGAATGCCGCCCGTCCGCGTCGCGAACATGTAAATGCAGACCCCGCGCCCCTGCCCCTTGGCAGGCATGGGCCACCGCCACCGTTTCAGCAATCGAAACCGGAATGGCCGGATGATCCGCCCGCCCGTGTCGCGCGCCATTTGGGGCGACCATTATGTTAGGGATGTGCAAAGGCTAAGTCCGAAAGCCAGGTCCAGTCTTCGGGCGTGTTATCTCAGATGTGAGTACGTTTTTAATTTGCTATTTTAAAAACAAATGTTTTTATTGCCTATGGCTGAAACCTTGAACCGTCTGAACGTCGCGCTGCACAACCAGATTGATCAGATGCCTGCACAAATGCAGGCGGCGGCAAAATATATCATCGATCATCCCGGGGATTTCGGCATTGAACCGGTTCGCGTGACGGCCAGCAAAATCGGCGTCAGTTCGAATGTTCTTGTGCGCTTGGCGCATCGAATGGGGTTTGACGGTTTCGAGGCGTTCCGCAAACCGTTCCGCCACGCTCTGATGACCGAAGGTGAGGATCGGCTGGGCCGCGACTGGCTGGATCATATGCGCAAGACCGGAGGGTTTGCAACGGATCAGGCCGAGCTGGCGCAAAACGAATTGAACGTGGTCACCCGCTCGTTGCGTTTGATGGATGCAGCCAAAGCCCAGGACGCAATCAGGATCATCCTGCGCGCCAATCGGTGTTTTGTGACAGCCACCCGGGCCAGCTATGCTCTGGCATATTATTTTCACTACACGGGCCACATGGCACATTCCGGACTGCATCTGATCCCCCGGCACATGGGGTCGGCAATTGACGATTTACTGGATGTGAACGCACATGACTGCCTGCTGGCCATCACGGTCCAACCCTATTCATCGGACACAATCCGCGCCATTCGGTTCGCACGTGAAACAGGCGCCAGGATCGTGCTGATCTCGGACAGTGACGTGATTGCACCCGGAATTCAGGTCGATGTGACCTTTCAGATCAGTACAAATTCCTTGCACCACTTTTCCAGCTACACCGGGGCGATGGCAGTTCTGGAATGCCTGATTGGCCACCTGTTCACAGCCGGAGGCGACGCAGCCCGTTCCAGGGTAGAAGCCTATGAAAAATCCCGCGAGGAAACCGGGGCATATTGGCAGCCATCAAAATTGCCCCGGCTGCGTAGGAAGTCCTGACCCTCGCGCACTTCGGAGGGTCAGAAATGGTCAAAGCCTGATCTTACAAGCAGGCTTGCACCGCGCGCTTGGTCATCACGTTGACCAGATGGGCCCGATAAGCCTGACTGCCATGCAGATCAGCGATCATATTCATGGAATTAACTGCCAGGTTGGTGATCTCATCAGGATGGAACACGTTGTTCAGCGCGGCCTCTGCCTCGCTCCAGCGGAACACCCCGTCTTCTCTGGCCCCGGTCACCGCGACCCGCACACCATCCGCAAAACGGGCCAGAAACACGCCCACCAATGCAAAGCGCGACGCGGGTTGCAGAAATTTCTGATAGCTTGCGGCCTGCGGCACCGGAAACCGGACCGACGTCACGATTTCACCCTAATCCAGCGCGGTGGTGAACATGCCATCAAAAAAGTCGTCCGCAGCAATCCGGCGCGTATTGGTTACTATCGTTGCGCCCGATCCAAGCACGCCGGCAGGATAACAGGCCGCCGGATCGTTATTGGCAATCGACCCACCAATGGTGCCGCGATTGCGCACTGCCGGATCGCCGATCTGCCCGGCCAGGGCTGCCAGCGCCGGATAGCTAGCCGCCGCATCTCGGGCCACTGTGGCATGGGGCGTCGCCCCGCCAACGGCCACCGAGCCGTCATCCTCAATACAGACCCCCTGCATCTCGGCAATCCCGCTCATGCTGACCAACACCGACGGCGCCGCCAACCGCTGCTTCAGCGTTGGGATCAGTGTCTGACCACCCCCCAACGCCTGCGCATCCTCAGACCCCAACGCAGCAACCGCGTCAGCAATGGTCGAGGGCTTCTCAAACTCGAAATTATACATTTCGTTCTTCCTTTCCGAAGACCGCAGATCCGCTCTTCATCTGGCTATAAATATCCCGGGGAGAATCGAAACCTTCCTGCAAGCATGCCCTTTGGAGATGATGAACTCGGGCTTTTAATGCCTGAACGTGGTGATGTAATAAAAAAAATACGTTGTTTAATCCCATTTACTCATGCAGTTAGACCGATATTAGCCGATGCAACT
>JBCCIK010000181.1:0-4290 GCA_039028255.1 Pseudomonadota bacterium
CGGCCACGGAACCGCAGGGTGACTTTGACCTTGTCGCCGTTTTCCAGAAACTTGAACACGTTGCGCATCTTGACGTCATAGTCGTGCGTGTCGGTGTTGGGGCGGAACTTGACCTCTTTCACCTCGATGATCTTTTGTTTCTTGCGGGCTTCGCTTTCGCGTTTCTGCTGTTCGTATTTGAACTTGCCAAAGTCCATGATCTTGCAGACCGGCGGATTTGCGTTGGGCGATATTTCGACCAGGTCCAGGCCGGCATCGGCGGCAAGTTGCATGGCTTTGGCGGGATGAACCACCCCGACATTTTCGCCTTCGGCACCAATAAGGCGGATTTCGGGGGCACGTATCTTGTCATTGACGCGCGGGCCGGTGTCTCTTTGCGGCGGCGCGTTGTGGGGTCTGCGAGCTATGGGTTCATTCCTTTGATGATTGCAGAAATTCGAGCCCGGAACTTAGACTGACGCGCGCGCCGTTTCAAGCGTCATCCGCGCGGAAACAACTGAAAATCACGGGTTTCAAAGCCGTTCCGCGACCGGTCAAAGGCAACGGCCCCGACCGGCACGCTGTGCTTAGCCGACGAATGCTTTTTCAACAACGAATTCCAGAGGTTCGGAATTGGCCCCTTCGCGCAGGCCGTATCCTTCCAGGATTTCCTTGATGTCCAGGTTGAACGCCAGCGATCCGCAGACCATCGCGCGGTCGGTTTCCGGCTTGATCCCGCCTTCGATGCCCAGATCGGCAAAAACGGTACCATTTTTCAATAGCTCGGTGATCCGGCCCATCCGCGGGCTGTCTTCCCGCGTGGTGGTCGGGTAGTACCGGATCTTGTCGGCAAACCCCGCGCCCATCAGTTCGGCCAGCAATTCGTCCTGACGGATGTTCTCGATCAGTTGGCGGCCGTATTCCAGTTCGGCCACTTCACGGCACGTATGGGTGATAATGACCTCATCATAATCCTCGTAGGTCTGCGGTTCGCGCAGCAACGACGCAAACGGCGCAAAGCCGGTGCCGGTGGCAAAGAACCACAGCCGCTTGCCGGGCAGCAGGGCGTCATGGACCAGCGTGCCCACGGGCTTGGGGCGCAGAATGATCTGGTCGCCCGGCTTGATATGCTGAAGCTTCGAGGTCAGTGGACCGTCCTGCACCTTGATCGAATAGAATTCCATTTCCTCATCCCAGGCAGGTGAGGCAATGGAATACGCGCGCAGCAGCGGCTTTTGACGACCCGTGTTCGGGTCAGGATCACCCATCAGGCCGATCATCACAAACTCGCCCGACCGGAACCGAAGCGAAGCAGGACGCGTCACGCGGAACGAGAAAAGACTGTCGGTCCAGTGTTTTACGTCGGTAACGGTCTGGGCGTCCGGCAGGACAGGGGCCTTAACGGCGGTTGCTTCGGTCACGGGCTTCATCTCTGTCATGGTTTCACTGTCGGTCGCGGGACCGGCATCTCCCTTTATACGTTGCAGGAACTCAGGAAAAGGGGTCAGTTTGCCCCTGTTTCCTAACAAGCTGGCGATGGCGGGATCAGCCGCGCAGGCGGGCCTGATAGTTGTGGTCTTTCCAGTTGGCGCGGGCCAGCCATTGATCTTCGGGCTGACGCGCGGCCAGCGCGTCGTCAATTTCAACCTCGTCAAATCCGCTGCGCCGGGCCATGGCGTATTGATCAGCCAACACGTCACCTTTGGCGCGCAAGCGACCGGCATATCCTTTCAGGCGCAACACGCGCGCAATGGTGAATCCGCGACCATCCGCCGAAGACGGAAAGTCGACGCGCACCATCTGCGCACTGCCCAGACGGTCAATCAGCTCATCCGGGTCGGTGTCCGAGGCTACATCAAGCGCCACCACATCATTGGCCGCGTCCTCCAGCGTCACAAAGCCGTCGGTCCAGTCGTCGGGGGCGAACCCCTCATCCGATACAATCACGTTCATGTTCTCTCTCCGGCGCGCATCATCTTGCCATCGACAAAATGGATGCCGCATTCTTCCTTGTTCTGATCACGCCAGCGGCCGGCGCGTGGGTCTTCGCCTTTTTTGACCGGCGATGTGCAAGGCGCACAGCCGATTGAGGGGTATCCTTTGGCCACCAGCGGATGCCGGGGCAGGTTGTTTTCTTCCATATAGGCCCGCACGTCTTCGGGCGCCCAATGGGCCAGCGGGTTGACCTTGATCCGGCCGGTGCCGTCCTCAACTTCAAAAAAATCCAGAGCCGCGCGGGTTCCGGCCTGAAATCGTTTACGTCCGGTGATCCAGCCGCAATAACCGGTGAGGGCCTGTTGCAGCGGGAAGGTCTTGCGCAGATTGCAGCACGCATCCGTATCCCGCAGGTACAATGCACCATAAGGATCATCCCGTTGCATGTCCTCTTCATCCGCGCGGATGATCTTGACGTTGCGAAGCCCCAGACGCTCGCTGACCTCCTGCTGGTATTCCAGCGTTTCCGCAAACAGCATCCGGGTATCGACAAACAGCACCGGCGTCATCTTGTCGACCACCGCAGCCATGTGCAGCAAGACGACCGATTCCGCACCAAAGCTTGAGACCAGAGCCAATTCGTCGATCTCTTCGACGGCGCCGTGCATCACATCGTGCGCAGAGTGATGGCGGAACCGGGTGTTCAGCGCAGTAACTCTTTCGGTCAACTCGGCGCGGTCTTTGCCCAGTTCCGTCTGGATCAGGTCAAGCGGCATTCGCCTGAGCCTCGGGGTAAAGCGCTGCCTTGAACGGGGCCATGCCAACGCGACGATAGGTTTGCAGAAACGTTTCTTGCTTGTCGTCGCGCTGTTGCAGATACGTGTCGATCAGGCGTTCAACCGCCGGTACGATCTCATCATAGGCAAAGCCCGGTCCGGTGCGTTCGCCGACGCTTGCCGTTTCGGTCCCGTCACCACCCAGAGTGATCTGATAGTTTTCAACGCCTTTGCGGTCGAGACCCAGAATGCCGATATGTCCGACATGGTGATGCCCACAAGCGTTGATGCAGCCTGAAATCTTGATCTTCAAGTGGCCGATATCATGCTCAAGCTTCAGCTCGTCAAACCGCGTTGCGATCTGCTCGGCAATTGGGATCGAGCGGGCGGTTGCCAGCGCGCAATAATCCATTCCGGGACAGGCGATGATGTCGCTGATCAGGCCAATATTGGCGGTGGCCAGTTCGTGTTCCTTCAGCTTGGCATGGATCGCAGGCAGGTCCGATTTGTGGACATGCGGCAGGATCACGTTCTGTTCGTGGCTGATGCGCAATTCGTCATAGGCGAATTCTTCGGCCAGATCGGCCATCACGCGCATCTGTTCGGCGGTTGCGTCACCCGGCGTTGCACCATGTTTCTTGATCGAGATTGTGACAATCGCATGGTCCGCGTTCTTGTGCGGCGCGATGTTGGTATCGACCCATGACCGGAAGACCGGATCATTGGTGTAGGCGCTTTCAAACGATGCAACCGACCCTTTCCGGAAAACAGGCGGCGCAAAATGTCCTTTAATTTCGTCCAGCAGAGCCATATCAGCGCCCTTGAATTGTGGACGAACCTGTAGAAAACGTTCGTTAACCCTGGCACGAATTGCGTCGATTCCGTTCTCATGAACGGTGATCTTGATCCGGGCCTTGTACTTATTGTCGCGACGGCCGATCTGGTTCCATACGGATACGATGGATTCCAGGTATGCCAGCAGATCGTCAAAGGCGACGAAGTCCGTGATCTCTTTGCCGATCATGGGTGTACGGCCCAAACCGCCGCCCACGATGACCCGCGCGCCCAATACGCCGTCACGTTCGACCAGTTGCAGGCCGATATCATGCGCCTTGATCACCGCGCGGTCATTTTCGCTGCCAGTGATGGCAATTTTGAACTTGCGCGGCATGAACTGAAATTCCGGATGATCGGTCGACCACTGGCGCAGCAGTTCGGCATAGGGGCGGGGATCGGCGATCTCATCCGCGGCAGCACCGGCGAAATGGTCGGCGGTCACGTTGCGGATGGTGTTGCCCGAGGTCTGGATGGCGTGCATTCCGACCTCGGCCAGCGCATCCAGCATATCCGGCACATCCTTCAACTTGGGCCAGTTGTACTGGATGTTCTGACGCGTTGTGAAATGGCCATAGCCTTTGTCCCACTTCTCGGCCAGCAGGGCCAGTTGGCGCATCTGCGCGCTGGACAGCGTGCCATAAGGGATAGCGACCCGCAGCATGTAGGCATGCAGTTGCAAATACAGGCCGTTCATCAGGCGCAACGGTTTGAACTCGTCTTCGGTCAGCGATCCGTCGATGCGGCGCTCGACCTGGGCGCGAAA
>JBCCIK010000182.1:0-4078 GCA_039028255.1 Pseudomonadota bacterium
AAGAAACCGGTGGTTCGTCGAGCGGCTTTGTGCTGCCGCTGATCCTGCTGGTTATTGCAGGCGCCGCGATCGCAGCCAGCTAAGGCTGAGCGACACAAGAAAAAGGAAAAAGGCGGTGGATTTCACCGCCTTTTTTCATGTGCGATACCCGCTGCTCAGTCCAGCCACCCCTTCAGATTGTTTTCAACGATCTTTGCCAGGGCATCGATATGGGCCTTATCCGCATTTAGACACGGAATATAGGTAAAGGTCTCGCCGCCGGCTTCCTTGAAGCTGTCGGCGATCTCTTCGTTGATTTCTTCTAGGGTTTCAATGCAGTCCGCCGAAAAGGCCGGTGCCACGACTGCGATGTTTGTCTTGCCAGAGCGCGCCAGATCCGCCACGTGATCAACTGTATAGGGTTTCAACCATTCCTCGGGACCAAACCGGGACTGAAAGGTCGATATGATCTGGCTGTCGTCCCATCCCAGCCGCTCTTTCAGCAATCGCGTCGTCTTTGCGCATTGGCAATGATACGGATCGCCTTGTGTCAGGTAGCGCTCCGGCATTCCGTGATACGAACACACCAAAATGTCCGGGCGAGTCTCTAATGCGCCGTAAGCGGCCTCGATGCTGCCCGCCAAGGCGTCGATATACTCGGGGACATCGAAATAGGCGGGAACTGTTCGGCTCGCCGGTTGCCATGTTTCTTCCATCAACGCACGAAAGAACTGGTCGTTGGCTGTTCCAGACGTGGCCCCCGCATAATGCGGATAAAGCGGAAAAAACAGTATCTTCTCACATCCGGCCTGAACCATTTTGCGCACTTTGGATTTTGTCGGCGGGTTGCCGTATCGCATGCAGAAATCCACCATCACCTGATCCCCGAACCGGGCGCTCAGAGTCTGTGACAACGCGGCGGTCTGCGCCTTGGTGATCGTCATCAACGGGCTTTCGCCCTCGTCATGGTTCCAGATGGATTCATAGGCCGCGCCGGAACTGAACGGGCGTTTGGTCAGAATTATGCCCTGCAGTATCGGCTGCCATTTCCAGGCCGGATAGTCGATGACCCGCTTGTCCGATAGAAATTCGCTCAGATACCGGCGCATCGGCCAATAGCTGTAATCATCCGGGGTGCCCAGATTGGCCAGCAGAACGCCAACTTTCCCCCGGGCGGCCTTCGGATGGTCCGCCGGCGCGTGCAGGGGTTTTTCGGCTTGCATCTTGGCGTCGCGCATGTCTGGCATCCTGAGTTTCCGGGTAATCTGAATGAGATAAATGGATCTGCGGTGCGGTCAATCGGACAGTTTGCCCTCGGTCGTCCCCAAGGCATCAGCCAACCGGGTTGTTGCCGCGCCGGGCCTCAGAGGCTTGGGCTGTGTGTCGGCGGGCGCCCAACCGGTCAGGCAAATCAATTCAAAAGTCGCCGGCAACCTTCCATTGCTCAGACCATAGCCTGACCGATAGATCGCGTCGGCACGCCGGAACACCGATCGACGGGTGGGCTGGCGCAGGCGGGCGGCCAGCGCATTGCTTTCGCCCATGCCCCGCAGATCCCGCATCAGATGCCACAGATCCCGGTATTCCACCTTCAGGTCGAAACCGTCCGCGACCGGCAGGGCAAATCCAGCGCGCTGAAGCAACGCGCCCAGATCCCGGATTTCGGCCATGGGGGCAACTCGGGGGGACAGTCCACCGGTCTCTTCCGTCTCTGCCTGCGCCAGTGATTTGCGCAGTTCGTTCAGCGTGGCGCCTCCGGGGCAGATCCCAAGAAACAATCCGTCGGGACGAAGCGCGCGACGGCATTGGATAATCTGGCCGACCGGGTCATTTGCCCAATGCAGCGCCATCGCATGAACGATCAAATCACGGCTGCCGGGATCCAGATCCAGCATTTCAGACTCGCCAACAAGCCGTGCATCGTGAAATTCCTGGGCCCAGATATCGGCAAACGGCGCAACCACCGCCACATCCGTAAACGTCCTGTTAACCATCGACAGACGATCCTTGATCTCGTGCACCGCCGCATGATGCAAAAACAAAGCATCTTCGCGCCTGCGGGCGCGGCGACGGGCAAGGGATTCGCGGTCGACCAGGGTCGGCACATTTGGTCCGGGCAATTTCATAACGGGCGAGATATCGCATGTGGCAACGGATTCAAACTGCTGTCGAAATACTTTACCCGCCGCGCTGCATGGGCTGCGGGGATCTGGTGCTCTCTGATTTCGGACTTTGCGGACCGTGCTGGCGCGACACCCTCTTTATCGAAGGCACTGTTTGTGAAAGCTGCGGAGTGCCGCTGCCGGGCAAGCCGGACGGGCACAGACTGGACTGTGACGATTGCATGAAGGCCCCTCGCGCCTGGTCCGACGGGCGGTCCACCCTGCTTTATTCGGGGCACGCGCGTCGGTTGGTCCTTGGCCTCAAACATGGCGATCGGCCGGAAATTGCCCGGCCCGCTGCGAAATGGATGGCGCGTGCCGCCAAGCCGCTGCTTAGGCCGGACATGCTGATCGTACCGGTTCCCCTTTACTGGACCCGGCTGCTGCGACGGCGCTACAATCAATCGGCGCTTTTGGCCCGGGAACTGTCACTTGAAACCGGGTTGCCGACCTGCCCTGACCTGCTGATCCGGCGTCGACATACAGAGATGTTGGACGGCAAGAACCATGCAGAGCGCCGCGCCGCCCTGTCGGGCGCGATTGCACCCCATCCAAGGCGGAAGGATCGCGCAGCCGGACGGTCGATTTTGCTGATTGATGACGTTATGACATCCGGCGCGACTCTGGAGGCCTGCGCCCGGGCCACATATAAGGCCGG
Source organism: Pseudomonadota bacterium (assembly GCA_039028255.1). Classification (GTDB taxonomy): domain Bacteria; phylum Pseudomonadota; class Alphaproteobacteria; order Rhodobacterales; family Rhodobacteraceae; genus Ruegeria. The sequence continues at coordinate 2,800 of JBCCIK010000182.1, forward strand.
AGCCGATCAGGTTTTTGTGCTCACACTGGCGCGCGTTGCCAAGGACACCTAAATCCCCGTAGAAACGACTCGAACCCTGGGGATACGCCTATGAAAACCGTCGAGATTTATTCGTCGCCTTTGTGCGGCTTCTGCCATGCGGCCAAACGCCTGCTCAAGCAAAAAGGCGTCAATTTCACCGAGATCAATGTTCGAACCAATCCGGCCCGGAAATCAGAGATGATCCAGCGCGCAAAAGGCGGCCGGACAGTACCGCAAATCTTCATCGGAGATCGGCATGTCGGCGGATGTGACGATCTGTACGAGCTGGAACGTCGTGGCCAGCTTGACCCGCTCCTTGCCGCGTGATGCGCACTGCCCTGCTGCAACTGACGTCAACAGACCAGCCAGCCGAAAATCTGGACACGGTTCGCGCGATGATCGCAGAAGCAGCCGCCAAGGGCGCAGGATTCGTCCTGACGCCAGAAGTAACCAATTGCTTGTCGGCCAGTGGAACTCATCAGGAGAAAACCCTACGGCCTGAATCCGAGGATCGTGTGCTGGCCGGATTGCGCCGGGCGGCCAAAGATCATGGCATCTGGCTGCTGATCGGATCACTCGCTCTGAAAAGCGAGGATGGCGATGGCCGGTTTGCCAACCGTTCGATCCTCGTTGATCCGCAAGGCGGGATCACGGCGCGATACGACAAGATCCATATGTTTGATGTGCAGGTTTCAGAGACCGAAACTTATCGTGAATCGGCCAGATATCGACCTGGTGAACAGGCGGTTCTGGCCAGAACCTCTTTTGGCACAATCGGAATGACGATCTGCTACGACGTGCGGTTTCCGCAACTGTATTCGGATCTGGCAAGGGCCGGGGCGTCGATCCTGACGGTTCCGTCGGCGTTTTCTCCGGCAACCGGAGCGGCCCATTGGGAGCCCCTGTTGCGTGCGCGCGCGATCGAAACCGGTTGCTATGTCCTGGCGCCTGCGCAAACCGGGACACATCCGGCCAGTCACGGACGGCAACGAACCACCTACGGGCGCAGCCTGGCAATCGATCCATGGGGAAAGGTGCTGATCGACGCAGGTACCGATCCGGGCATTCACATTCTTGATCTTGATGGTACATCTGTGACCGAGGCGCGCGGCAAAGTTCCGTCGCTGTCCCATATCCGGCCCTACAACGGCCCCTGATCCGAAATGGCCATGCCAGACGATACAAACGCTCTTGCGGTCACGCTGTTCAGCGAGATCCTGACCTCGGACCAGCTGTTGCGCAGCCGGTTGAGCAAGGT
>JBCCIK010000183.1:0-3996 GCA_039028255.1 Pseudomonadota bacterium
CCGCCTGCCCGTTGCCGGAGGGACCGCATAGAACAGCCTTTTGGCCCATGACTTCAAAGAGCGGAGCGCAGGTGGCAAACGCATCATCCGCTCCGCCGACCATGAAAGTGAGCGTGCCTGCTTCAGCCCCGCCAATGCCGCCCGATACCGGCGCGTCTAGCGCGTGCAACCCGGCCATCCCAGCCTGATCCGCGACCGCGCGGGCGCTTTCCTGTGTCCCGTCTCGCCCGTGTCGTCGACCGCAACCCTGCCATCGCTGAGAAATATGAACCGGTCTGCCAGGTCCAGAAAGGACCGATCCGCCGTTGCCACAACCACAGTGCGACAACCGCGCTGCGCGTTCGCCCAATCCTTGAAATGCCGCCGCTTTTGATCGCACATGCCATTTGTTGGCTCTGCAAACAGAAAAACCGAGGAAGGACGCGCAATACAGCGCGCCAGCACCAGCGACCTGAGCGTGTCTTCCGGCAGCAGGGCAATGTCTTCATCGGTCAATCGCGTTTCAATCCCGTCGGGCAGCAGACCGGTATCGTCAATCAGGCCGATGACGTTCAGCGCAGCCGTGATGTTATCATCGGACAGCGAGGGTGCCGCCAGGCGGAAATTCTGCGCGACCGTGCCATAGAAGACGGCCAGATTGCCGGGCGCATATGTAACGGATTTCCGCAGTTCATCCTTGGCGATTTGCCGGATGTCTATGCCGTCATGTTCGATGGTGCCTGTATTCGAGCTGTAGAGCCCGTCGATCAGATCAAGCACCGCTGTACGCGCAGAGGCGTCGCTGCCCATCACAACAACCAACTCGCCGGGTTTGCAGGCAAAGCTGGCCTGCGACAGAACCGGCGCGTCCGTTGGATCCGGGCGGTACGTCACGGATGAAAACGAAATCGAACCTGTCAGCGTTTTCTGATGCGATTGCTGCAATCCAAGTTCCAATTCGCCGGGCAAGTCCAGAACCCGATCTGCCTGGGTACGGCTGGATCGGTGCGACTGTATCTGCGAAAGACTGGAATACAGCGCCTGCACGGGTCCCAGCACCTTGGACACCAGCGCGATTGCGGCGATGAGTCCCCCGAAACTCAGACTGCCGGTCAGTGCGGCATGCGCGCTCAGCACAATGGCGCCCGCGGTGGCCAGTGACATGGCAGATTGAGACAGCGACTGGATCAAAGACTGCACTTGTCGTGCGCGTCGGTTTGCCGCCTCTGCGGTTTCGACCAAAGGCATACTGCGGTGCAACCACTGTGCCTGTAGTCCCAGATTACCAAGCGTGCGCTGATGCACGATCATGTCCTGCACTGCGGATTGACTGTTCGCACCAGCCTGAGCAGCGGCTTTGTCCAGGCGCAGTTGCCATGGCAGTGTCGCTGCGCCAAGCGCCGCCATAACTGCAATAACACACAAGGCCAGCAAACCGACCTGAGGTGCAAGGTACAGCAGCAGCGCCAGAAAAATCACAACAAAGGGCAGATCCAGCAGCGCCGTCATCACCTGGCCGGTGAACATATCGCGCAACGCTTCGAATTGCCTGAAACGAGACAGTTGCTGGTGCACGCCCGAGTTTTGCAATTGGGCCAGTGGCAATGACATCAGTTTGCGGAACAGAGCGATTGTAAGCTGCCGTTCACCGCGCCAGCCAATATACGCCAGCGCCCGGGTACGTGCATGGCGAAAAAACAGATCTGACGCCCCGATCACAACAACCCCGACTGTCAGCGCAAGCAACATGTCAACCGCCCCGGACGGTATGACCCGGTCATAGATGGCCATGATCAGCAACGGGGCGACAAGCCCCATCATGTTGGTAAGAAACGATGATACAAGCAGCCACGGGATCATCGGGCGGATGTCGTGAAAGGCTGATCGCACCGTTACGGCAGGGTCGGCGCCTTGCCGGTGCGCAAACCTGTCCAGGCGAAACACAGTACACCGACGGCGCGTTACAGGCCGCCATTCGGTGACCGAATTGTCCGCGCCTGTTACCTTCAAACGATGCGCAGAGCGATCCAGTGCCAGATAACACGCCCCGTCATCGGATATCACCAGCGCCGGGAAATCCCGTGTCGCCAGTCTGTGTTCGCGGCATGTTGCGCGCGCATAGGGGACTTTCAGATTGTCCAGCGTATCCGCAATGTCTTCTGCGCTCAGATCGCGGGCCATATGCGGAAAGGCTTCGATCAGCGCCTCACAAGAGCTTCTCCAACCGTTCAGCGACAACAGGTTTTGCAGCAGGCGGCGGGTCGTATCGGGTGTCATGACGGTCATGCCGCCCCCCTGTGCAAAGGTTCTGTGGCTTCGCGGTTCAGATGGATGTCTTGTCGCCAATCCCGGGCATCGGGGCTCCATAAACGGACCGAGCGGCTGACCAGCTTGCGCATCCGGGGATCGGGGCTGGCCAGAACAAGGGTGGGTTTTGGGGACATCGCCAGCAGACACTGCGCCAGTGCCTGACGTTCCGGCGTATCCAGAATGGCCGTCGGTTCGTTCATCAACAGGACCCGCGGTTGCAGCGCCAGAGCGCGGGCCAAAGCGATCAACTGCCTGTTTACCGGGTCTTTTTCAAATCCAACGCCGCTGTTCAGCTGTGTGTGATATCCCATTGGCAGCCGGTGAATACGCTTTTCCAGACCCAGGCTGGCAGCAAAGTCCTTGGCCCGCTGGACCATGTCGTCGTCCCCAAAAGCGCTGAGGTTTTCCAGCAGTGTCCCCGAGAAAACAGCCGGCGTGGATTCCAGCGCCACAATTCCATTATGTCCTCGCTGAAACACACGTTCGGTCGCCGCAAACCCATCCATCGTCAGAGTGCCGTTGTCAGGGTCGCGCTGCCCGGTGATCGCATCGAATAACGCATCCACCATCCAGCTTTCGTCAGCTTCGATCAGAATGCCGGACATAGGATCAGCCGCAAAGGTTACAGGCGAAAACATCTGATCGCTGTTCCGGGCACGTGTCAGGGCAAAATCAGTCGCCTCAAGCGTTCCTATCAATTGGGGTGGGGCACAGGCAGGGATGCGATTTTGCCTGATGCTAAGTGTTTCATGCAGTTTCGCCTTTGACGCGGCCACATTTTCCGATTGAACACGTAAGGTAACGAATTTGGTCAAAGGCTGGATGATACGTCCGTTCAACAGCATACAGGCGGCCAGCTCTGCAATGCCGATATGATTCAGTATCACAAGATACGCCCCGAACAGGCCCATCGCTGCCACCAGAAACTGCGAAAGAACGGCGCCGAAACTCTGGGCGAACCCGGAAAACTGGATCAGCTGTCTGCTCACCTCAACCGTCTGGTCTTCCAGCATTTCGAACCGCCGGGTCATCTGGGGTTCCATCCGGTTGCTCTTGACCGTCGTCATGTTCGCTAAAAGCCCGGACAAAAAGGCATATCTGCGGGAATCCAGTACCTTACGCTGATTGAACAGCGACCACTGGACCCGTTTCATGCAGAGAGCAAAGATCATGACCCCGCAGAACGCAGCCAGCGGAACCAGAATAAGCCAACCCCCGATCAGGCCAATCATCAACGCAAATACGGCGGTGAACGGCAAGTCTATGGCAAGGGTTTGGTTCTGTCCGGCGCAGTGGTCCCTGAGATGACCAATGGCCAGATATCGTGCGAAATGAACGCTGCTGGTATCCTGCGCAAAAGCAGGGGAATTGGCGTGCAGAACCGCGGTCATGAAATGTCTGTAATTCGACACGGCCGCATCTTCTGCGGTTGTTGTCAGCAGAACAGACCGGCACCACCGCAACAGAAGTTCAGCCGCGGCGGTAATCAACAATGCCAGCGTCAGCATTCGCAGGGTTTCCATCGATTGAAACGGAATGACCCGGTCGAAAATAAGCAGGATCGACAATGGCATCACAAGCGACAGAATGTTCAACGAAACGGACGCGGCCCAAATAGGTATTTCTGTGCCTGAAGAAGACGCGCACGACGGGCGAGACGTCCCCATACTACGCCACCTCCTTCGTCGAGGTCATGTTCCACGTGGC
>JBCCIK010000184.1:0-3984 GCA_039028255.1 Pseudomonadota bacterium
TCAGCGTACCATAAGGACAGCGACCGTGCAGATCAACAAACCGCAAGATCGGAGATCAACCGTGACCTATGAACAACTTATCCCCGCCATGCGGCGCCTGGCGATCGAGGCGGGGAACAGGATCATGGAGATATATGAGGCCGATGACTTCGAAGTGAAGACAAAATCCGACCAAAGCCCGGTGACCGAAGCGGATGAGGCCGCAGATGCTCTGATTTCTGCCGGGCTCAGGTCAACATTTCCTGACATCCTGTTGGTGACCGAAGAGCAGGCGGACACTCACTCCGAAACCGGCGACCGGTTTCTGATTGTGGACCCGTTGGATGGAACAAAGGAATTTGTTCACCGACGCGGTGATTTCACGGTCAATATTGCCCTGGTCGAAAATGGAACGCCAACACGCGGGGTTGTTTACGCGCCTGCCAAGGGGCGCATGTTCTATACACTCAGCGATGGCAGCTCCGTCGAGGAGGACGGCCCATTTGATGGCGACACACCGGGGGCCGTGCGCCCAATCCGTGTTTCTCGGCCGGACAATGAGGCGCTGATGATTGTGGCGTCCAAATCGCATCGCGATCAGGCCACCGAGGACTACATCGCCAAATACAATGTCAAAGACAGCAAGAGCGCCGGGTCGTCGCTCAAATTCTGTCTGGTTGCAACGGGAGAGGCCGATCTGTATCCGCGCGTCGGCCGCACCATGGAATGGGATACGGCGGCAGGACATGCTGTACTGGCCGGGGCCGGAGGTCATGTTGTGCGGTTCGACACGCATGCGCCGCTGACCTATGGCAAAGAAGATTATGCCAATCCGTTCTTTATTGCCTGCGCTCCGGGCGTGGAGCTGAAAGACGCGTGATGTCAGTTCTGATTGCGATCCCCGCCCGTTATCCGTCACGACGCTATCCCGGCAAACCTCTGGTGCCATTGCAAGGCGCCTCGGGCCAAAAACAGACCCTAATAGAACGATCCTGGCGGGCCGCCTGCGCGGTTTCCGGCGTAGACCGGGTGATTGTCGCCACCGATGATGACCGTATCCGAGACGCCGCCGAAGGGTTCGGCGCCGAGGTGGTGATGACGTCCGACACTTGCGAAAACGGAACTGAACGCTGCGCCGAGGCGCATGCGGCCATTGGCAACGGTTACGATATTGTCGTGAACCTTCAGGGCGACGCGCCACTGACCCCTCATTGGTTTGTCGAAGATCTGATTGAAGGGTTGCGCGGCGCACCAGAGGCCGAAGTGGCCACACCGGTGTTGCGCTGTGACGGCGACGCATTGAATGGATTTCTGGAAGATCGCAGAAACGGCCGGGTTGGCGGAACCACAGCCGTTTTTGCCCGCGACAACAGCGCCCTGTATTTTTCCAAGGAAGTTGTCCCGTTCACTTCGAAAACCTACGCGAGCACCGACGCGACGCCGGTTTTTCACCACGTTGGAGTCTATGCCTATCGCCGGGACGCTCTGGCCGCCTATTCGGACTGGCCGGTCGGGCCGCTTGAGACCCTGGAAGGGCTGGAGCAACTGCGATTCATGGAAAACGGGCGCAACGTTCTGTGCGTCGAGGTCAAGGCCCGCGGTCGACAGTTCTGGGAGCTGAACAACCCCGAAGACGTGGCCCGGATCGAGGCGATGATGCTTGAAATGGGTCTGGACTGACGCCCGGTTCGCAAAAAGAGACATCCTGGAATGAAACATGTTCTTGTTACTGGCGGCGCGGGTTACATCGGGTCTCATGCCTGCAAAGCGCTGGCAAGTGCCGGTTATATTCCGGTGACCTATGACAATCTGGTGACCGGGTGGCAGGATGCTGTCAAATTTGGCCCGTTTGAGAAGGGCGATCTGCAAGACCGGGCGCGCCTGGACTCTGTCTTTCAGCGCTACCAGCCTGTCGCGGTGATGCATTTTGCGGCCCTCAGCCAGGTTGGCGAAGCCATGGATCAGCCGGGGCGCTATTGGTCCAACAATGTATCCGGGTCTCTGAATCTGATCGAAGCGGCGGTCGCCGCCGGATGCCTGGATTTTGTGTTCTCGTCCACCTGTGCGACCTATGGCGAACACGACAATGTGGTGCTGGACGAGGCAACCCCGCAATTGCCGCTGAATGCCTATGGGTCCTCTAAACGGGCCATCGAAGATATCCTGCGGGATTTCGAAGCAGCGCATGGGCTGCGTCATGTCGTGTTTCGCTACTTCAACGTTGCCGGTGCAGACCCAGACGGCGAAGTCGGCGAGTTTCATCGCCCCGAAACTCACCTTGTGCCTCTGATGCTGGATGCACTCGATGGAAAGCGCGACGCATTGACGGTATTTGGAACCGATTATGACACGCCCGACGGAACCTGCATCCGCGATTATGTACATGTCAGTGATCTGGTCGATGCGCATGTTCTGGGGTTGAAATGGCTTGAAGACGACAAAAACAGCCGTGTGTTCAACCTGGGCACCGGCACCGGGTTTTCAGTGATGGAGGTGATCGCTCATTCAAGAAGCGTAACCAATCGCGACGTCCCTTACGTTGTTGGTCCGCGCCGTGCCGGCGATTGCACAAAGCTGGTGTCTGGATCCAGCCGTGCAACAACCGAGCTGGGCTGGCACCCTCATCGCTCGACGCTTGCCCAGATGATCTCGGACGCGTGGCGGTGGCATCAGAACGGCGGATACGAAAAATAGCCCGATGCCCGGTGCTGCGCATAAACCCGGCTGGATCGATGCTTACCGCCTCAGATGGAAACGCCGTCGGCTGCTGTTCCGATCGTTACGGAGCCGCCATCACCTGACAATCCTGAGCGATCGAACCAGCCAGATCTCCGCGCATTCGATCATCGCAGTGACGACGCTGCACAACGAAATCGTGCGCCTGCCCTATTTCCTCGACCATTACCGCCGCCTGGGGGTCGATCATTTTCTTATGGTCGACAACGGAAGCTACGACGGCACGGTCGAATACCTGCGCGAACAACCGGATATTTCCCTTTGGCAGAGCCTGAACAGTTATCGGTCGGCCCGTTTCGGGCTGGACTGGATGACCTGGCTTCAAATCCGCTATGGCCATGGGCACTGGACCCTGATGGTCGATGCCGACGAATTGCTGATCTATTCCGACTGTGACAGCCGATCGCTTCACGATCTGACCGAGCGCCTCGACAATCTGGGTCAGTCCGCGTTTGGCGCATTGATGATCGATCTGTACCCCGAAGGCGCGATTGGCACGCAAAGTTACAAGCCGGGAGACGATCCGACAAAACTGCTGTGCTGGTTTGACTCTGGACCGTACCGATCCCAGCGTCAGGAACCACTGGGCAATCTGTGGGTTCAGGGCGGGGCGCGCGAACGGGTCTTTTTTGACCGGGATCGGGTTCGCTCACCGACGCTGAACAAAATCCCGCTGGTCCGCTGGAACCGCCGGTTTGCCTATGTCAATTCCTGTCATTCGGCTTTGCCGCGGCGATTGAACTATGACTATGACGGCCCGGGAGGGACAATGCCGTCAGGAGTGCTTTTGCACACCAAATTCCTGCCGGACATCGTTGCCAGATCCAGTCTTGAAGAAACCCGCGCCCAGCATTTCAACCAGCCGGACCAATTCAGAGCCTATTATGAGCGTATCAGCCACTCTCCGACCCTCTGGCATCCAGATTCCGTCCGGTTCAGCGGCTGGGACCAGCTGCAAAAACTCGGCCTGGCAACACCGATCGAGTGGTGAATTCCGCGGGAAAATCGCCCGGCAATCCGCAAATCGTGCCGAATATGTCAACTTTCCCCGTAACCCTTTCTAAATTCGTTGCTTATTAGAAGGTAAGAATGACATAAATGGATTGATCCGGTTTGACTGGACTGTGTCCAGAATGACCGGGTCAGCTCGCGTTGTGAAAAGATTGGAAATCACGTGAGCCTATGGGATTCGTATCGAATGAGATTGCGGCGCAAGCGCCGTCTTTTGCGTTGCCTGCGCAAATCCCGGGAACTGCACCCTGTTCAGAA
>JBCCIK010000185.1:0-3965 GCA_039028255.1 Pseudomonadota bacterium
ATCGTCGAGCCATACATCATCATCATGTCGCCGGGGCGGTCCACCCCAACGGAAATCGCTTCGGCTGCGGCATCAATTGTCCCCGTCGTCACCGGCGTTCCAATTGCCAGCCCGGTCTGCTCTGCGGCCAATTTCGTGACGTGGCCGGCAACCTCGTTTGACCATCGCAGTTTCGGCAGCTTGTCGAGCGGAACGATGTCATCAGCCAGATCGTCGATCCAGTCTTGTTTGGCCACATCGTAGAGCGGCGAGAAATTTGCAGCCGTGTAGTGATCGATCACCACCTCGCCGGTCAGTCGCTGCACCAGAAAGCTGGTCGAGGTCAGAATATGCGCGGCGCGGGCAAAAATCTCAGGCCGATTGCGTTTGAGCCACAGGATCTTGGGCCCAACGGATTGAGAGGTCAAAGCGTTTCCGCAGCGGGCGATTATCGTCTCTTCACCGATGCGATCTGTGAGGTCTCGCACTTCCGTTTCGGCGCGCCCGTCCACACCGTATAGGACACCGTTCATCAGCGGCATTCCAGCATCATCAACCGGCAGCATGCACGGGCCGATTGCGCTGCACGCAACAGCCTTGATCTCGGTCGGGTTCACGCGGCTATCGCCCAGAAGTGCCTTACTGACATCGACGAAATCGCCCCACCAGTCCTCTTCCGGGCGGTGCTCTGCCCAGCCCGGCTGGGGCACGAGCATCTTGTGCGGGCGTGTGGCGAGGGCGTGAATGGCCCCTTCGGAATCGACCAGAACGCCCTTGGTTTCATAGGTGCCTATGTCAATTCCCAGGGTGAAGGCCATCAGGTGTAATCATCCAGGTCGAGCGAGAATTCCGGCCCTATTCCGGCAAGCGCAGCGTCTAAAAGCCGGGTCAGCGCGACAAGATCGCCCAGGTCACAAACCTCGCGGGCAGAATGCGAGTAACGCATCGGGAAACCCATGTCGATCGCGGCGACTCCTGCGCCCACCAGCTGAACATATGACAAGTCTGTCAATACGCCGGTCTGCGCACTGCGTTGCAACGGGATATTTTCCGCCTGTGCAGTGCGTTCGAACAGATCGACCAGAGCAGGATGCGGAATCACACCATTCAATGTGCCGCGCCCATGAAAGGAATAGAGGCTCATTCCCGGACCGTGCCCGAGTGCCATATCGCCACGCTCGGCCATATCCGGTGTGTCGGTGGCCAGCATCAGGTCAATCTGGATCGCAATGTCGGGTTGAATGCACTGGGCCAAAGGCTGCGCTCCGCGAAGATTGAATTCCTCCTGCACGGTGAAAGCCAGATGCACCGGCGGACCGCTTGTGCGGGTTTTGAGCTGCCGGGCAATTTCGATCAGCACCGCACAGCCCGCGCGATCATCAATGCTGGTCCCGGCAATCCGGTCATGCGCCAGCGATTGGGCACAGGGCGCATAAACAACGGGCGTGCCGATCTTAACACCGGCGGCCGCGACATCCGCTGCCGATGAAAACCCCGCGTCCACATACAGATCCGCATATGGCAGAACCGTGTATTTTTCCTGCGGAGATGTCGCGTGGTGGCTTTTGTTCGCGATAATGCCCGCCACGTCACGGCCTTCCGCGACGCAGATCAAGACCTCTTGTGCTGCCAAGGCGCGTTCCGGGACCCCGCCCAGCCGCTCAAGCCGGATCAGACCGTCCGGCTCGATCCGGCGCACGATGAACCCCAGTTGATCCATATGCGTGAACAGCATCACCGCGGGTCCATCGCCCGGGAAGTGAACACCCAGATTTCCCAGCCGGTCAGTCGTGCTGTCGATGCCAATTTCATCAAGGCGCGCGCGAATGGACCGCCGGACGCGGTCTTCGTGACCAGAGAGCCCGGGAACGCGCATCAGGTCCACAAGATCCCGCTTTATCCGATCAATCATGAACGGGCCTTTGCGACACGGGCCATGAATTCCCTGGCCCGGTCCGGGTCAACCGGATTCCATGTATCGCCATCCACTTTCAGCGATGACCCCACAATACATCCGTCAGCGATCGCCAACACATCTGCGACCGTTTCATGCTTTACGCCGGTGTTTGCCATCACCGCGATATCGGGCAGGACCGCCTTGACGGCCTCCAGATCAGACATGGCGGCGGCCTCGCCGGTTATCTGGCCAGACACAAGTACGGCATCCGGGATAGACGAGAATACCGCGCTGCGCGCCCGATCCGGCAGGGATCGCTGATCAAGTGAATGCGCAAATTCTGCGGAGACATTATAAAGCATCGCCATGTCGGGCCGGTTCAACCTGTCGCGGTAGCGCATGGCCTTGCCCGCATCCGGGGTCCACGGCCCCATGTCAGAGGCGTAGGTTCCAGTGAAAATCTCGCGCACAAACGCGGCCCCCGTCGCAGCGCCCAACGCGATGCTCGACATGGGATCCCAAAGGACGTTCACACCAAACGGGATTTCGATCTCTGGTTTGAGTTGTCCGATGATTGCGGCCATCGTTGCGGTCGATGCGGTGTCCACTTCAAATTCGTAGGGACGGTCATTTTCATTGCCGAACATCACCGCGTCGAAACCGGCTGCTTGTAAAGCAATCAGATCGGCGCGGGCTGACGCAAGCAGATCAAGTGACGGGTCGAACAGTGGTGTGCCCGGCAATGCACCGATATGGACCATACCAATGACCGGTTTGGTGTCACCGAACACGCGGTGGAAATTCTTGGTCATTCCGTTGCCTCCCTCGCAAGATTAGGTCCATGGGTCTGTTCACGCAAAGAAAAACTGGGCTAAGTTTGCTTCATCACGAGAGGAGACCCGAATGGCACTGAAGAATCGGCATTGGGACCGGCTGGACAATGGCGGGCTGACATTCACCGAACTCGGCTTTGGCACAGCGCCGTTAGGAAATCTGTACAAGGCGATTACGGACGAAGAGGCACGGGCAACTCTTGATGCGGCCTGGGATGGCGGCGTGCGCTACTTCGATACCGCGCCGCTTTATGGTCTGGGACTGTCAGAGACACGATTAAATCCATTCCTGCGCGGCAAACCGCGATCCGACTATGTCCTTTCGACAAAGGTGGGCCGTCTTATTCAGCATTGCGCGCCGGAATACCGCGATGGCGATGGCAAATGGTTCGATGTTCCGCAGCGGCGCGAGCAGTTCGATTACAGCTATGACGGGGTCATGCGGTCTTTCGAACATTCGTTTTCGCGCCTTGGGGTCGATCAGATCGACATTCTTTATGTTCATGACCTTTGTATCTTTACGCATGGGTCTAAAGTGGCCTCTGACACACGGATCGAGGAGTTCTTCGGAACGCGCGGATATGATGCGATGATCTCGCTACGTGATCAGGGATTGATCAAGGCGATCGGTGGCGGCGTCAACGAATGGCAGGTCTGTCAGACATTGGCCGAGCGCGGAGATTTCGACCTGTTTCTGCTGGCTGGCCGCTACACATTGCTGGAACAGGACGCACTGGACAGCTTCCTGCCGCTGTGCCAGGCACGCGGCATCGGGATCGTAACCGGGGGGCCGTATAACTCGGGCATTCTGGCAACGGGCGCCAAACCCGGCGCGTTTTACAACTACGAGCCGGCACCAAAAGAGATCCTCGAACGTGTCGCGGCAATCGAAGCGGTCTGCAAAGACCATGGTGTCCGAATGGTAGATGCGGCGTTCCGGTTTCCTTTGCTCCACCCGACGCATGTGGCAGTGATCCCCGGCGGCCAGCAAGTCAGCGAAACCGCAGACAATCTAAAGGCTGCTCAGGCCGAAATCCCCGATGCGTTGTGGGCTGATCTAAAGGCCAAAGGGTTGATGCGAGAGGATGCGCCAACGTGAGGATCGACGCACATCAGCACTTTTGGCAACCGTTGCGTGGCGACTATCACTGGATGCCCAAGGACAATCCGATCCTGAACCGCCTTTATGCGCCTGATGATCTTGTCGCCCATTTAAGGGAGCATGATATCGACGGCACGGTGCTGGTGCAGGCGGC
>JBCCIK010000186.1:0-3954 GCA_039028255.1 Pseudomonadota bacterium
CGATTGGGCTCCACCTGATCCACGTTTTTGGGCAGCGCGCGGAGCATGACGCTCAGTTGCGAGACATGTTGGACAAGCTGTGTTCGCGCGCCTGTGGGGTCGCTTCCGTAAAAGGTGATGATGTCGGGGTCGAAATACCCCATCCCTTCGATCCGCATGACACCGGCGTCTCCGCCAGTGAAGCCCATCGCGACTTCTTGGTCACCTGTCAGGGTTTTCTCGAAATTCTGGATATAGAGGATCAGACGTTCATACGCCCATTGCGCCGGGCTTTTGTTTGCCACCGGTTTTTGCAGGGGTCCGGGCAGGCTTTTTGTACCTGACTCCGCCTCTGAATTGGCATGTACCTCATAGCAGCGCGGCAAGGCTGCGGCTTCGGCTGCTTCGGCCGAGGTTTCGATCTTGTCCTGCATTCCTCACCCTTTGCGCTGGAACACCCACGCCCCGTCTGCGCGTTGCGACCGGACGACAGCGCCACTGTGGTAGAGATGGTTGAGGTGTGCAACCGCTTCGACCAGGGCCAGCCCATACTCGCCTTCGCCGATCGGACGTTTGAACAAGGGTGCAAAGCATTCCGCGGCGGCTTTGGGCGTGTCAAGATCGGCCAACAGCCTGTCCAGCGCTCCGTGATGATTGTCGATCAGTTGTTGCATCCGTACAGGAAGTCCGTTGAACGGCAGTTTGTGCCCCCCCAGAACCAGATGATCCGGCCGAGCAAGAGCATGAAGGCGTTCGCACGCCTCTAGCCAGTCGGATACTGGATCAGCCATCGGTTCGGTTGCATAGACACCCAGGTTGGGGCTGATCGAGCCCAGGATCTGGTCACCGCTCAGAACGACAGAGTCGTCCCTGCTCCAGAACGTGGCGTGTTCCGGGGCGTGGCCATTGCCCATATGAACATCCCAGTCGCGCCCGCCCATCCGGATCACGTCGCCCTGTTTGATTCGGGTAAAGCCCAGCGGCATCGGGTAAACGGTGTCGGCAAAATTGAACGGCCGGTCTGCCTTGCGTCTGGCCAGAATGTCATGTGGCATTCCTGCGCCGCGATAAAACTGCAACGTTTCCTCGGGCCAGGATTTCTGCACGTCCAAGGTCAGCATGCGGGCAAACAACCAGGCCGTGCGGCTGGTGACCAGTTCGGCGTGATGCACCGACTGAAACCATCCGGCATTGCCCACATGATCGGGATGGTGATGTGTCACCACAATCCGGTTGACCGGTTTGCCGGCCAGCGGGCCCGCAATCAGCATGTCCCAAAGCCGCCGCGTTTTGCGCGACGACACACCGGTGTCAACGATCGTCCAACCGTCCCCGTCATCCAGCGCGTACACGTTGACATGGTCCAAGGCCATCGGCAGCGGCAGCCGCATCCACAAAATGCCTGCGGCAATTTCAATCGCCTCACCCGGCGCCGGCGGATCGGACCAAGGGTATCTTATGGCCGGGGCGTGCATAACCGTACCCGTCACGCCGCCAGATCATCCGCGCTGAGCGCAAACAGATCATCGGCCCCGTTTTGAGCCTGCGCCAAAAGCCCCACATGTTCCGGCAGCATCGCATTGATGTAATATCGCGCCAGCTTGGCGCGCGGACCATCCGGATCGGCCAATGCCGTCACCAGATGGTAATGCGCACCCAGAACCCGCGCGAAAGCATGAAGATAGGCAGAAGCGCCCGAAAACCGGTCGTTCATCTCGCTTTGCGATACCAGCCATTCGGTGGCTTCGCGCAGGGATTCGGTTGCTTCCCAGACCGGGCCGGCCAGTTCCGGCATGCGCGCACGCGCGCGTTCGGCATGATCCTCGATCTCGTCCAGCAGACGGGACGCCGCTTCGCCTCGATCCATCATCTTGCGGCCGACCAGGTCCATTGCCTGGATACCGTTGGTGCCTTCGTAAATCGCTGTGACACGCACATCGCGATAGAACTGGGCAGCGCCCGTTTCTTCGACAAAACCCATGCCGCCATGTACCTGCACACCGGTTTCTGCCACACGCATGCCTGTATGTGTGCCAAATGCCTTGCTAATCGGGGTCAGCAAAGCGGCACGGGCGGCCCAATCCGGGTCGCCGGTGGCATGCGCCATGTCGATCGCCGCCGCATTCGCAAGCATGATCGCCCGCGCGGCAAACACGTCGGCCCGCATTTCGGTCAGCATCCGACGCACATCCGCATGGTCGATGATTTTACCTGATGCGGTCTTGCCCTGCTTGCGCTCCAAAGCATAAGCCAGCGCATGCTGATAGGCCCCTTCGGCCACGCCGACACCCTGACCGCCAACACCGAGACGGGCATTGTTCATCATGGTGAACATTGCGGCCATACCGCCGTGCTCTTTCCCGACCAGCCAGCCGGTTGCGCCATCATATTGCATGACGCATGTCGGCGATCCGTGCAGGCCCATTTTATGTTCCAGCGAAACAACGTTCAGTGTATTGGCCACACCCGGGTTTCCATTCTGGTCAGGCAGGAATTTCGGCACCAGAAACAGGGAAATCCCCTTGGTGCCAGGCACTCCGTCCGGCAACCTTGCCAGAACCAGATGGCAGACGTTTTCGCAAAAGTCGTTATCACCCCACGAGATGTAAATTTTCTGGCCCGTCACCGAATACGTGCCGTCCCCCTTGGCTTCGGCTTTGGATGTCAAAGCCCCGACATCCGATCCGGCCTGCGGTTCGGTCAGGTTCATTGTCCCGGACCAGTCGCCTGCAATCAGCTTTGGCAGGTACATTTGTTTGATTTCATCGCTGGCATGATGTTCCAGCGCTTCGATCTGACCCTGAGACATCAGCGGTGCCAACTGCAAGGACAGACAGGCCGCTGCCATCATTTCGTTTACCACCGCGGTCACGGACATCGGCAGACCCATGCCACCAAATTCGGGATTGCCGCTCATACCGATCCAGCCGCCGTCGGCGATTGCCTTCCAGCCATCGCCAAATCCGGGCGATGTGCGCGTCACGCCGTTTTCCAGATGCGCTGGTTCCAGATCGCCTGGTCGCTGAAGCGGGGCAAGTACCTCTTCGCACAGCTTGCCTGCTTCTGACAGGATCGCGTTGACCATATCCGGACTTGCGTCAGCAAATCTGTCGGTTGCCGCGACCGTGTCAAAGCCGATCACGTTGTCCATCAGAAACCGATAATCTGAAAGCGGGGCTTGGTAAGACATGGCGTCCCTCGGAAATTGAAAAATTGCCGGCGCAGACAGGCTTGGATTTTGGGGGCCGCGCCGGTATGCATCTGATCCTGGACCAATTACCCGGCCACTTCGGGCACAGGCAACAAAAACGCGGCGTCAATAGACATGATCTTGAGCGGAGCTCTTGAACTTTCAGCAAATCCGGACGGCATTGCCCGCGCGGCTGACCTTTTGCGCCAGGGCATGATTGTCGCCTTTCCCACAGAAACCGTCTACGGTTTGGGGGGCGATGCGCGCAATGGCACAGCCGTCGCCAGTATTTTTGACGCCAAGGGACGGCCCAGTTTCAACCCTCTGATCGCGCATGTCCCGTCCGTTGAGACTGCATTACGGTTTGTGCAGTGGTCTGATCACGCCCAGCGGCTGGCTGATGCGTTCTGGCCCGGTCCACTGACGCTGGTGCTGCGTTTGCGTGATGGCCATGGCATCTCGTCGCTGGTAACCGCGGGATTGGACACCCTGGCGATCCGGGTACCTGCACATCCGACTGCACGCGCCCTGCTTGGCGCTTTCGACGGGCCGGTGGCGGCGCCATCGGCCAATCCCTCCGGTCAGATCAGCCCGACCACGGCTGATCATGTGCGTCATGGGCTGGGTGGACGCATTGCGGCCATACTGGATGACGGGCCATGCGGCGTCGGATCGAGGCGCTGATGCCGGCCACCGACACCCTGACCGTGTCGATGGACGGCGCCTCAGCCCCCACCTTCGACGCGATCCGCCGGCGCGCGGACTTCGACCGCGTGGTGAAGAAC
>JBCCIK010000187.1:0-3914 GCA_039028255.1 Pseudomonadota bacterium
CGACGACATGGACTATGGGCGCGACAAGGGACTGAGCCCGGCGATGCTGGACCGGCTCATGCTGGACGAAGATCGTGTGCGCGGCATGGTTGACGGATTGCGAGCGGTTGGTGAACAGGCCGACCCTGTGGGCGAGACGCTGGCCGAGTGGGATATGCCCTCGGGTTTGCATATTCGCAGGGTCCGGACCCCTTTGGGAGTGGTTGGGGTGATTTACGAAAGCCGCCCCAATGTGACGGCGGATGCCGGGGCGCTGTGCCTGAAATCCGGTAATGCAGTCATACTGCGCGGCGGTTCAGAGAGCTTTCATTCGTCGCGCGCGATCCATGCTTGCCTGATCGACGGCTTGCGGGCGGCAAATCTTCCCGAGGATGCGATTCAACTGATTCCGACCCGCGACCGCGCGGCCGTTGCAGAATTGCTTAAACTCACGGAATTTGTTGACGTCATCGTGCCCCGCGGAGGCAAGGGGCTGGTCGGATTGGTCCAACGCGAGGCACGCGTACCGGTCTTTGCGCATCTCGAAGGGATCGTGCACATTTACGTGGACAAATCAGCTGATCCGCAAAAAGCACTGGATGTCGTGCTAAACGCCAAAACCCGGCGCACCGGTATATGCGGCGCGGCAGAATGTCTTCTGGTGCATCAGGACGTGGCCGACACGTTGGGCCGCGACCTGATCTCGGCCTTGCAGGCAGCCGGGGTCGAGGTACATGCCGAAGGTGCATTGATGCAGCCCGGTACAGTTCCGGCTAATCCCCAAGACTGGGGCAAGGAATTCCTGGATATGATCATCGCTGCAAAGCCGGTCGCCGATATTGATCAGGCGTTGGCGCATATTCGCACGTACGGGTCAAATCACACAGACTGCATCCTGGCCGAAGACGAGGCTGCGGTTGCAACCTTCTTCGAACGTCTGGACAGCGCCATCCTGATGCACAATGCCTCGACCCAATTTGCCGATGGCGGTGAATTTGGCATGGGCGCGGAAATCGGGATTGCAACTGGCAAGATGCATGCGCGCGGGCCGGTGGGGGCCGCTCAGTTGACCAGTTTCAAATATCTGGTGTCTGGTGACGGAACGACGCGGCCCTGACTTCAGGCCCTGACCTCAGAAAGTGATGGTGACCGCCGTATCTCGTGCAGAAACGCCGATGCGGCGCCCCATATCCGTCGCAACAGCCGGCAGCAATGCAAACTGAACCTGCGCAGGCGTGACCTTTTCGATGGCGCCGGGTCGGCTCAGCCCCTCCCACAATGTGGGCTCCACAGAAATCTTGTCCGCCATACCGGTTATGGACCAGGCGCCATTCTGACGTTCTACACGGACGTTTCCGCCAAGTGGCATCGCGGATTCACAACATTGCAGGGCCAGAAATGCAAGCCGCACTTCGGCCCTGGGGGCCGAGCCCTGAACGGTCCAGTCGACCCGAACCCGTCCGGACCCTGTCAGGTCTGTCAATAGGTTGATGACTTCATCTGCGCTCAGGTCCTGTTCTCCGGCCACACCATAGGCGATACGAAAGAAGCGGATGCGCGCCGCCGCGTTGCCCACGCTATCGGCGATCAGATCCATCTCGGGCCCGGGTTGCAGTCCGGACATTTCCAGCAGTTCCAGACCGTTGGTAATGGCCCCAACCGGACTGATCAGATCATGGCAGATCCGCGAGCCGATCAAGGTTGCCAGGTTGACCTTGCTCTCGCCCATCGGCTAACTCCCTCTGATCAGTATTTCTTGCCAGCCCGGAGCCGACATGTCGGATTTGAATGCCATTCTTGCACCCGGGATGGTCGTGCGCCACCCCGACAAACCGGACTGGGGCCTTGGTCAGGTCCAGTCCAATATTGGCGGCAAGATCACTGTGAATTTCCGCGAACAGGGAAAAGTTGTGATCGATGGTGCACATGTGACATTGATGCCTGTCTTTGATCCCTGAAACTGGTTGACGAAGGGTTAACGCACAGAGCGATTGGCCCCGGGTCATTGTCTTTCTGGTAAAAGCTGAGGTATCAGCGCCCCAGAATTTTCCATTACCGCCAAAAGGAAGCGCATGCCGGATACCGGGTCATCGTTCACCGTCAAGATCGCCGGGACCGAAGACGAATTGAGAGCCGCTCAGCGGTTGCGCTATGACGTTTTTGTGCGCGAACTTGGGGGCAGCGGTGCGTTGGTCGATCACGATCAGGGGCTGGAACGAGACCGGTTCGACCCTTATTTCGATCATATGCTTCTGACCGATGACCAGACCGGACAACTGGTCGGTGTCTATAGGCTGATGCGCGGAGAAAAGGCCGCACAGCTGGGGCAGTTCTATTCCGAGGACGAATACGACCTCACCGCGCTCAGGTCCGGTGGGCGCAAATTGCTGGAACTGGGCCGGTCCTGTCTGCATCCCGATTATCGCGGCGGCATGGCCATGTTTCACCTTTGGACCGGGCTGGCGGATTATGTTGCCGAACACGACATCGAGATCCTGTTCGGAGTGGCCAGTTTCCACGGCACGGACGTGACGGATCTGGCACAACCACTGTCCATGCTGCACCACGGGCATCTGGCACCCGAGGATTTGCGGGTCAGGGCGCAACCGGACCATTTTCAACCGATGGACCTGTTAGCGCGCGAGGACGTTGACCGGCGTCAAGCGATGCTGGCCGTCCCCTCACTGATCAAGGCCTATCTGCGGCTCGGCGGTTATGTGGGCGAAGGCGCCTTTGTGGACCATGCCTTTAACACAACTGATGTGTGTCTCGTGCTTGATACAGCGCGCATGAGCGAACGTCAGCGGAGCCGATACACCAAATGAACGCGACCTGGCAGAGTGACGACTCCCCCGATCCCTTCGAAATCGGGTTTGCAGGCTGGATACGGGTACTGCTGCGCGGCGCGGCACTGATCGTTTTGATCCTGTTCTGCCTGATTTTGCTGTTGCTGATGCGGTTGATTGAACGACCGCTGTTTGGCGTCAATCGCCCGATAACACCGCATATCACCCAGTTTGTCTGTCGAAACGGTTTGCGGATTCTCGGGATCGGATTTCACACCCAGGGCGAGTTGATGCGCGAGCGCGGCGCCGTGGTTGCGAACCATTCCTCCTGGCTGGACATATTTGCGCTGAACGCCCGCAAACGTGTCTATTTTGTCTCCAAGGCCGAGGTGGCGAATTGGCCTGGCATCGGTGTATTGGCGCGGGCCACGGGTACCGTTTTCATACAGCGCGACCGAAAGCACGCAAAGGCACAAACTGCACTGTTCGAGGAACGTCTGAATGCCGGGCACAAACTGTTGTTTTTCCCCGAGGGTACCTCGACAGACGGGCAGCGCGTCCTGCCCTTCAAATCCACGCTTTTCGCCGCATTTTTTTCGGACAGGTTGCGTGAATTCATGTTCGTTCAGGCGGTGTCGGTGATCTATCATGCACCAGTCGGTCAACCGGCCCGGTTTTACGGTTGGTGGGGCGATATGGATTTTGGCTCGCACTTGCTGAAGACACTGGCGGCCAGGCGTTCGGGCGACGTGTCGCTGGTCTATCATCCACCGTTGAAAGTGTCTGATTTCACGGACCGCAAGGCGCTTGCCGCGCAGCTGGAAACACAAGTGCGGGACGGCCACAAAAAAGCGCTGGCCGTGGGGTCATAAACCCTTGCACATTCTCGACGGCTGCTCTATATGCGCGCCATTCAATCCGCAGGCGGGGTTTGGCCTGTTCGGGGGAGACATCCCCGACAGACCCCCGGTTGGAGCATCCGCTCTTGCACATCCCGCCGAGGCGTAAACCGGAAAGGAAACGAAAGCATGGCTCTTCCCGAGTTCTCCATGCGCCAGCTGCTCGAAGCAGGCGTGCATTTTGGTCACCAGACGCAGCGCTGGAACCCGCGCATGGGTCCGTTCATCTACGGATCGCGCAACGGTATTC
>JBCCIK010000188.1:0-3898 GCA_039028255.1 Pseudomonadota bacterium
GCGCGACTTGATGCCACCCGGATAACCGGTGTGCCAGTAGAAATGTTCGCCCCGCTTGTTGCCGGTCATCTGTATCTTTTCGGCATTGATGACGATGACGTTGTCACCCATATCCATGTTCGGAGTGAACGTCGCTTTGTGCTTGCCGCGCAGACGCATG
This sequence comes from Pseudomonadota bacterium, assembly GCA_039028255.1. Taxonomy (GTDB): domain Bacteria; phylum Pseudomonadota; class Alphaproteobacteria; order Rhodobacterales; family Rhodobacteraceae; genus Ruegeria. The sequence continues at coordinate 161 of JBCCIK010000188.1, forward strand.
GCAACGATGGACGCAAGACGGCCCAGAACAACGCCTTCGGCGTCGATCAGGATCCATTTCTTGTCGATGTCTGCAGGCGTTGCAGAATAGGTTTTCATGGCAGGACAATCCTGTTTGATGTGAAAGACCGACCCCAGTTCTGGGCCGGTCCGAATTCGATGGACGGGTTTTAGTGGTGAAATATCCACGCGTCAATACATCAAGCCCCGCATTTATTAAAGCAAACCAAAGGCTTATAAAATAGGTATTATTTTACCCCAATAGTTCGAGCCTTGATTCAACGGTTTTTGCAATCGAAACTCGCGTAGACACGTGCGGTGCAGACCAAAGGGGTGACAAATGAGCGATCTTGCAGAAGTTATTTCGGCCTATGGCGCCGCCTGGCAAGAGACCAATTCAGAACAGCGCCTGTCTCTGCTGGACTTGGCCTGGGCCGATGACGGTCGATATTCGGACCCCACCGCGGATGTGTCAGGGCGTCAAAATCTGAGCGATCACATTGGTCATGTGCTGGCCTCGTCCAATGGTGGCCGGGTTGAACTGACCAGTGCAACAAATACGCATCACGATGTTGCCCATTTCACCTGGCGGATGGTTGCGCCGGATGGCTCCGTCATGGTTTCAGGTCATGATTTCGTTCAATTTGCGGGGGACGGCCGCATTGCCCGTCTGGCCGGGTTTTTCGGAGATCCCGAGCCGCTTTGACACCCCAAAGAGCCATCAGACATTGATTTGGTCCGGCGGGCTGTCCAGCAAGGCCCGCAGTTGCTGCATTGCATCCTCGTAGATCGGTTTGGGCACCCGGGCGTTGATTGCAATGCGAACGGCGTGGGGGGCCCGTCCATCCCGCAGTGCAAATTCGTCCGCCGAACGGATCTGAATGCCGCGCGCCTCGGCTGCCCGGCAAAATGCCGCAGCGCGCCAGCCAGCGGGCAGACGCAACCAGATAAACGGAACGTCGCGATGCCAGCTCAGGTCGAATCCGCCCAGGGCATTGACCGTTATCATCACGTATTCCGCCACGACGTCGCGGACCCGGGCACCCAGGACCCGGTTTTTCGGATCTGACAGCAACAATCGTGTCACTTCGGCCAGAGGCCGGGCCAGTCCGAAAAACCCGTATTCTGCCACGCGGCGCAGATCACCGCCGCGTCCACGCGGCGCGATGGCGAATCCGACACGCAATGCCGGTGTCAGGGTTTTCGATATAGAGGACACGTGCCAGCCGCGGTCAGGGCACAGGGCCCGATAGCTGGGCGCACGAACCGCACCCATGCGATAACAATCATCTTCCAGGATCTGCATATCATGTTTGCGGGCCACTCTGACCAGCGCCTCGCGCCGGTCCAGCGGCGTATGGCACGCCGTCGGGTTCTGCACCTCAGGCGAGGTGCAAAATACCTGCGCCTTGTGTTGCCGGGCCGCGGCATCCAATGCTTCGGGGATGACTCCATGTTCGTCCATCGGCAGGCCAATAGTATCGGCCCGCAATATTTCAGCCGCCCGTCGAAACCCGGCATATGACAGATCCTCGATCAGGATGACCGGTTTAGGACCATGCAGAACCGCCTGAAAGACCAGCGAAATAGCGTTTTGTCCGCCATGGGACAACACGATGTCCTGCTCTTCCAATCGCCCCAGCGGAACATCCGACAGCCATTCCACCACGGCTTGACGGGCCGGGCAGTACGTCGTGCGGCTGGGATAGTTCAGAAAGTCTTCGGCCGGGCCTTCGGCAACAATTTTCAAGGCTGCCCGGATCGCCGCCACCTGCCCCACATCCGGCAATAGCGGGCTGAACAGCCTGACGGTGCCTTGACCGGCCGATTCGACCTCTCTCGCCCAGATGTCATCGGGAACCGGTTTTCGGGGATCGGCAACAAATGTACCACGTCCGACAACGGCCTCCAGCAACCCTTCGTCGGTAAGAATCGTATAGGCCCGCGCAACCGTGCCGGGCGTTATGCTCAACTGAAACGCCAGTTCGCGCACCGGAGGAAGCTTAGCCCCGGACTGTAAGACACCGTTTGCAATAGATTTTCGGATCGTATCGGCCACTAATGTGTATTTGGGGCCATTGGATTTCGGCAGAGAGTCGGGCCAAATTGTACTCACTACAATATTTCCTTTGATCTCGATACAATTCGTATTGTACTTAGTACATACGTATCAAAGGAAACAATTTGTGTCAATACAATTGAAAGGAAACTGTCATGACACGCGATCTGCAACTCCACGCGTTGAACCTGCTGAATGCCAGCCCCCGGCTGCCCTTGCTTGCTGTTCTGGCCGTGAGCTTTGCGGCCGCGGTGACCAGATGGCAGATTCGCCGGCGCACCCGAATCAACCTCAGCCAACTGGATGACCGCCTGCTGACGGATATCGGGCTAAGTCGCAGGCAGGCCAGACGCGAATCATCCCTGCCTTTTTGGCGGGTTTGACTTTCATCCCCTGTCCCGACAATCGGGACGTCATCCTGGCCGGGGGCAACCCCGGCCTTTTTTAACCCGACATTCCGGACGTGGCCCAAGGTGGAATGGAATAGGTCAGTGTGGCCCGCGCGACCGGATCTGCCTGACCTTCGGAATACATCCGCACATCCCCGACCGCCAGGCTGCGTCCCAGTTTCAAAAGTGTGCAATCGGCGATCATTTGCGCTGAACCGTCGGGTTTGCGCATAAAATCCATCGAACAATTGGTGGTCACCGCCAGTGCCTGGCGACCCAGCCGGGCAAGAACAATCGCGTAGACCGACACATCCGCCAGGGCAAACATCGAAGGTCCCGATACAGTTCCGCCCGGTCTGAGATGCCGGTCGGCGGTCAACAAACGCATGCGCACACCGGTCTCTGTAAGTTTGTCGATGGCAAAGTCTTCACGTACCTGCGGAAAGACCTCGGCCAGATAGGCCGTCAAATCATCAATGTTCAATACCAGCGCCATGCTTTCCCTCCACACGTCTTATGCCTAGGATTGGGCCGAAAGAGGGAGCGAGGGCAAGATGGCAATTCTGGAACGTCACGATACGGGGGCAATCACCCGGCTGCATATGAACGCGCCGGAACGGCTGAATGCCCTTTCGGATGAAATGCTTGCCGCCTTACAGGCACAGTTTGATGATCTGAGCGGGGATCGATCGGTGCGCGCTGTGATCCTGTCCGGGGCAGGCAAGGCCTTTTGCGCTGGCCATGATCTGAAGCAGATGACAGCCGGGCGACAAGCCGAGGATCGCGGGCGGGCGTATTTCAAGGATCTGTTTCAACGCTGCGCCAAAGTGATGATGTCGATCAGAACCCTGCCCCAGCCGGTCATCGCGCAGGTGCATGGGATTGCAACTGCGGCCGGGTGCCAATTGGTGGCGTCTTGTGATCTGGCAGTGGCCGCTGAAGGAACCAGATTTGGCGTTAACGGGGTTAATATCGGGCTGTTCTGCTCCACCCCGATGGTTGCGCTCAGCCGGAACATTCCCCGCAAACAGGCATTCGAGATGCTGACAACAGGTCAATTTGTCGAGGCGGACCGGGCCGTTGCACTTGGCCTGATCAATCGCGTGGTTCCCGCAGATGACCTGAACACCGAGACGATGTCCCTGGCTGGGATATTGGCTGAAAAACTGGGGTCGGTGGTCAAAATCGGAAAAGAGGCATTTTATAGGCAGTTGCAGATGCCACTTGACGAAGCATATGCCTATACCGGCGATGTCATGGTCGAAAACATGCTCTGGCAGGAAACTGAAGA
>JBCCIK010000189.1:0-3891 GCA_039028255.1 Pseudomonadota bacterium
CGCCCGCATCCGCACCTGCGCGCTGGCCTCTTCGCCCGACACATACAGTGTTTTCAGTCCGGCCCGCGCGAAATGCGCCGCCGCCTGCAACAGCAGGGTCGATTTGCCGATGCCCGGGTCGCCGCCTACAAGAATGGCAGAGGAGGGCACTAGCCCGCCGCCCAGTACACGGTCCAATTCGTCCAGCCCGCAGCGCGTGCGCGGCGGGGGGGCTTCGTCGCTGGACAGATCGCTGAGCGCGACATTTCGGCCTTTTCTGGTGCCCAGGGATTTCTTGGCTGGGCCCGAGGACAGTGGTACGTCCTGCGCGATGGTGTTCCACGCACCGCAGGCCTCGCAACGCCCCGACCATTTGGAGAATGTCGCCCCACATGCGGAGCAGGAAAAGCTCGATTTTGCCATTGGGATTTACTGCCCGACCTACGTGTCCGGCTCAAGCCCTTTGCGATGATCGGTGATCATCCCCAAAGCGATCGAGGCCAGAATGCAGGCCGTAAACAGATACAGCCCCCAGGCGGTCTCGATCCTGCCCAGCCCCATCCCCTTGGACAAAGTGATATAAAGCGCGATCAGGAATACGTCGGCCATGGCCAGCTTGCCAAGTATGGTCAACGCAGGCTGAACCCGGCTGTCCAGCAGGTTCCATTGTATCAACGCTGTGCCGATGGTCTTGAGATATGGCGCAAAGAGCGCAAAGGCGGTCACAACCAGTGCCAGGAACACGTCGGATTTCCACAGCGATTGCAACCCGGTGATCACGCTGATCTCGCTAAGGCCAAAGATCGGCAACAGACCGGCCCGCATCAGCGGGGCAAACCACGCGATGGGGTAAAGGACCAGAAGGGAAAGGGTCGCGAGGCGAAGGATCATTCGGTTTGATTCCAAGAAGACCGTTCCAATAAACAGATATTCGCCGTCTTGCAAAAGAAGGGGTTCAATACGACCATAATTTCAAATGCCCCCTGCGGTTCCGGGGCGCTGTGCAAATTGCCGCGCATGTTCCTGCCAGATGTTTCATATGGTCCACGGCTTCACCAGGAAGGCTACCGATGCCAGGCGCAGTTTTTCTTCAACGTTTTGTCCATCGTCCGGAACTGTTTTTTGATCCTGTTGCGACGAGGCAATTTTTCAATGGCCTTCATGTTGTTGGTTCCATTGTACCAGGACTCAAACAGCAACGACTTGATATCTTCGTCTAACACGGCGTCGGCAACACGGTATGTGCACAGACAGTCGGCCTGACTCATTCCACCGCCGCGACCATCCGAGATCATTTTCTTGCAGATGGCATTCCCGGAAGGGGCAGCATTCAACGATCCGGTCACGACAAGCCCGAGCAGCAATATTACTGTTCTGAGAAAAGAGTTCATTTTTACAATCAAATTTTCCGTTTGAGTTTGGATTTTGGCCATAACCTGGCTTTTTGCGAAAGCTCCATAGTTTTGGTGAGGTGTCAATTTCAGACGTGCGTAGCAGGGTCGAAATTCGAGTACCTGACTGACAAAAAAGGATTTAATTGGTACGGAGAGCTGCTTTCTGGTGTGCTGTCTTGATCGGTCTGTCTGCACCGCCTGTAATGAAACGGACCAGACTGGGATTGCCGCTGTCATCCATTCGGCTCACCGGCCCGACCCACTGAATCGCCACGTCACACAGCGTCGCGACAGTATCGGCAATCGCGCGTCTTTCAGTTTGACATGGCTTTTGATGCGACTGCATACCCGCCGTCCGCACCATCTACAAAATGCACATGGTCGTCCTGCATCGGGGATACGACAATGCAGGTCAGGAATGCTTCGGACTGCACATTTATTCCGTACCGGATCGTGCCCGCTGCTTTGGCTTGGCCCAGAAAGCCCTGAAGCCAGTCAAGGGTGTCGCCATCACAATCGAACGTCATTTTCAATCCGTCCTCGAATTTTCGGTGATCCGAGTTCAGGCCCGTCTGGCGTTGGTAGCGGACCGGATCGAACCCCCCGATGGACAATCCGGTACGGAACAGCGCCCAGGCAAACAGGTTCTGAACGCTGATACCGGCCAGTTGCGCCCAATAATTCCTGCCTGCCCGACTGGCGCGTGCTTCGAGAGCCATTCCCGGAGGCGGATACTGTACGCCGGGTCCTTCGGCCGGGATCGGGTTGCCGGCATTCGGCACCTTGTCGATCTTTTGAATGACCGATCTGGCAACGTCAAAAAACGCCTCGTCGGTGTCTTCGCTGACCGGTTCGATGACCAAGGAAACAACCTTGCCGTTTCGGGATTTCAGGTTTGACCAGCGACACGACAAGCCATTGAGATCAGGACGTTGACCGGACTCTGCCATATCAATTGACAGGTCGCCTGATTTAATCTTGCGTTCCAGCCACTTGACACCGCCGCCGGAAAAGACGGCAAAGTCCACTTTGTCGGATGGCGCAAACCGCGCGACTTTGACCGAGTGCCCGGCAGCACCGATTTCTGATACGTGCGCGTAGCCAGCCCGTAGGTCGACATCGAATTCATCCTTTGCCCATCGCCGAACGCGCCCGGCCACGTCGCTGACCAGGTCCAGGTAAGTGTCAGGCAACGCCAGACTCGCCCCGTCGCCGCCAAAGACATACGGAAATGACGAAACATCCACAGCGTTTTTGACCGCCGCAATCACGGAAGCGCCAACCATATTAATGGTTTTGTATCTGCCCTGTTCGATTTCCTTGGTCGAAGAGACAACATCGGTGATAAGAACAATCCAGTCGTCCGGAACCTGGTGGAAATTGCGGGCATCCGTCAGGTGCACAAAGTCCCGAGTGACGGGTATTTTGGCATAGAAATCGCCCGTCCGAATTGTTCGTGCCCCCTGGGATATCCCGGTTTCTGCATGCACCTGTTTCATCAGATGCTACATAGCCCGGGTTTGGCGGCTTGGTAATAAATTCACGGAAATCATGTCTTGCTGCTGGCTATTAAGGCGCTGGACCGGTTCGTCGCCGGATCAAAAGACATCTGTTTGCGTGCCGCCCCGCGCGTCAGGGTCAAAAAGAAGTGCTTCGTTCACGTTTGGGGCAGTCGGGATCGTCAGAGCGTCACCTTTGGATGGTGTCACCGCACCGCCTCGATCGGTCCCTCAGCACTTCCAGTAATGAACTGCGCCAGATAGGGATCGCCGCTGTCATCCATCTGGCTTACCGGGCCGGTCCACTGGATCACCCCGTCATGCAGCATCGCCACATTGTCCGCAATTGCCCGGACCGACGTCATGTCATGGGTGATAGTCATCGCCGTGGCGCCCATTTCGACCACGATCTCGCGGATCAGGTCGTTGATCACGCCGGACATGATCGGGTCGAGGCCGGTGGTGGGTTCATCGAAAAAGATGATCTCGGGCTCCGCGGCGATGGCGCGGGCGAGGCCGACACGTTTCTGCATCCCGCCTGACAGTTCCGAGGGGAACAGATCAGCCACTTTGGCGCGCAGCCCGACCCGGCGCAGCTTTTCGATGGCGATCTCGCGGGCCTCGTCCACGGGCCGTTTCAGCGAGCCGCGCAGAAGGCGAAAGGCGACGTTCTGCCAGACCGGAAGGCTGTCAAACAGCGCGCCACCCTGAAACAGCATCCCGAACCGGGCCAGAAACGCGTCCCGATCTCCGGTTGCGGCATCTTTGCCATCAACCTGAATCTTGCCGCTGTCCGGTGCGATCAGGCCCAGGATGCATTTCAGCGCAACGGATTTGCCGGTCCCGGACCCACCGATGATCACCATGGACGTGCCCTCGGGGATCTCAAGGTTCATGCCGCGCAGCACGTGATTGTCGCCAAAGGCCTTATGGACATTCTCCATCTGGATCATAGCGAAAAGAACACCCCTGTGAGCACGAAATTGGCGGCCAGGATCAGCACGGCGGCGGCCTCGACC
>JBCCIK010000190.1:0-3812 GCA_039028255.1 Pseudomonadota bacterium
CGATAGGCCGTCCAGCCAAGCCCGGGGATCTTCAGAACGCGCGGGTGCTGGTCCAATTCGACCGGCATTCTGGTTCAAATTCTGGGCGACAAGCACGGCGAGATTTATCACCTGTATGAACGTGACTGCTCGGTGCAGCGCCGAAACCAGAAAGTCGTCGAGCGCGCGCCTGCCCCTTATCTGTCCGAAGACCAGCGGGCAGAAATCTGCGAGCTTGGCCGCAGAATATGTGCCCATGTGAACTATGAATGCGCAGGCACTGTCGAGTTTCTGATGGATATGGAAACCGGAAATTTCTATTTCATCGAGGTAAACCCGCGCGTCCAGGTGGAACACACGGTCACCGAAGAAGTCACCGGCATCGATATTGTGCAGGCTCAGATCCTGATCGCCGAAGGCAAGTCTTTGGCCGAGGCAACCGGAACGCCCAGTCAGGCAGACGTACGTCTGACCGGCCACGCCCTGCAAACCCGGATCACGACCGAGGACCCGCAGAACAATTTCATCCCTGATTATGGTCGCATCACCGCATATCGCTCGGCAACCGGTATGGGCATCCGTCTGGATGGCGGCACGGCCTACGCGGGCGGGGTTATCACGCGCTATTATGACTCGCTGCTGACCAAGGTCACGGCCAAGGCGCCAACCCCGGAAAAGGCGATCCACCGCATGGATCGCGCGTTGCGCGAATTTCGGATTCGCGGTGTCAGCACCAATATCGATTTTGTCATCAATCTGCTGAAACATCCAACATTTCTGTCGAACGAATACACCACCAAATTCATCGACACGACGCCAGATCTGTTCACGTTCAAACGCCGTCGCGACCGCGGCACCAAGGTGCTGACCTATATTGCCGATATCACGGTAAACGGTCACCCCGAAACCCAGGACCGCCCGGCACCGCGCCCGGATCTGAAACCGGCCAAAGCTCCGGCTTTGAAGGGTGAGCCGCAGATGGGAACACGTAACCTGCTGGAACAAAAAGGGCCTCAGGCCGTGGCCGACTGGATGAAAGCGCAGCGTCAGGTGCTGGTGACCGACACCACCATGCGCGACGGTCATCAATCCTTGCTTGCGACCCGAATGCGCTCGATCGACATGATCAAGGTTGCGCCCAGTTATGCCGCCAACCTGCCACAGTTGTTTTCGGTCGAATGCTGGGGCGGGGCGACCTTTGATGTGGCCTACCGCTTTTTGCAGGAATGTCCCTGGCAACGCTTGCGTGACCTGCGCGAGGCAATGCCGAATCTGATGACGCAGATGTTGCTGCGTGGGGCGAACGGCGTAGGCTATACCAATTATCCCGACAACGTCGTGCAGGAGTTCGTGCGCCAAGCGTCGCAGAACATCGACGTGTTCCGTGTGTTCGATTCGCTGAACTGGGTCGAAAACATGCGCGTGGCCATGGATGCCGTCATCGACAACGGCAAAATCTGCGAAGGCACCGTGTGTTACACGGGCGACATACTGGATCCCGATCGTGCAAAATACGATCTGCATTACTATGTCGGCATGGCCAAAGAGCTGCGCGACGCAGGCGCCCATGTGCTGGGCCTGAAAGATATGGCCGGTCTGCTGAAACCCGCATCCGCCAAAATCCTGATCCGGGCCCTGAAAGAAGAAGTCGGGCTGCCGATCCATTTCCACACGCATGACACTGCGGGCATTGCCTGCGCGACGATTCTCGCCGCGTCTGAGGCCGGAGTGGATGCGGTAGACTGCGCCATGGATGCCTTTTCCGGCAACACATCCCAGGCCACTTTGGGCACAGTTGTCGAGGCGCTGCGCCATACAGAGCGCGACACCGGGCTGGATGTCAGATCAATCCGCGAGATCAGCGATTACTTCGAAGCCGTCCGTGGCCAGTATGCAGCGTTTGAATCCAGCCTCCAGGCCCCGGCCTCAGAGGTATATCTGCACGAAATGCCCGGCGGTCAGTTCACCAATCTCAAGGCGCAGGCCCGCAGCCTGGGACTGGAAGAACGCTGGCACGAAGTGGCGCAGATGTACGCGGACGTGAACAAGATGTTCGGTGACATCGTCAAGGTGACCCCATCGTCCAAAGTGGTTGGCGACATGGCCCTGATGATGGTCAGCCAGGGCCTGACCCGCGCGGATGTGGAACGTGCGGATACGGATGTGGCCTTTCCCGACTCGGTGGTGGACATGATGCGCGGCAATCTGGGCCAACCTCCGGGTGGTTTCCCGGACACGATCATCAAAAAGGTTCTGAAAGACGAAGCGCCGAATACACAGCGCCCCGGTCTGGACGTACCGCCGGTTGATCTGGAAGCTGCGCGGGCCGATCTGTCCAAGCAGTTGGAAGGCAAAGAGGTCGATGACGAGGATCTGAACGGCTATTTAATGTATCCCAAGGTTTTTCTGGATTACATGGGCCGTCACCGGATATACGGTCCGGTCCGGACCTTGCCCACGCGCACCTTTTTTTACGGCATGGAACCCGGCGAAGAGATCACAGCGGAAATCGATCCGGGAAAAACGCTGGAGATCCGCTGCCAGGCCATCGGTGAAACGGATGAAAAAGGCGAGGTCAAAGTCTTTTTCGAACTGAATGGTCAACCCCGCGTCATCCGCGTTCCCAACCGCATGGTTACCTCGGCGACACAAGCCCGGCCAAAGGCCGAGGCAGGCAATCCCAACCATGTTGGCGCACCCATGCCCGGCGTGGTCGCAACTGTCGCTGTGAAATTCGGTCAGGAGGTCAAGGAAGGCGACATGCTGCTGACCATCGAGGCCATGAAGATGGAAACCGGCATTCACGCGGAACGTGACGCGGTGGTCAAAGCTGTCCATGTTCAGCCCGGCGGTCAGATAGACGCCAAGGACCTGCTGGTCGAACTGGAATAAGCCGGCGATCCTGTTAGGTTGCAACGGGTCGTTCGGTTCCGCGAACGGCCTGCAACTCCGACGTTTGGGAGAAACGGAATGTTGTCGATCACGCCGATCTATGCCGGGCTTCTGGGCCTTATGTATGTTGCGCTGAGCGCGATGGTCATCACGCAACGCCGCAGCAACAAGGTTTCCTATGGCGATGGCGGGAATTCGAACATGCTCAAGGCCATGCGAACCCATTCCAACTTTGCGGAATATGCGCCGTTTGCATTATTGCTGATTGCAATGGTCGAATTGCAGGGCGCAGGCGGTTTGATACTGAATCTGCTTGGTTTGTGTTTGCTTGCCGGTCGGGTGCTGCACGCCTATGGCTTTGGTCGCAACCCCCAAATCGTAATTTTAAGGCAGATCGGGATGGTTTTGACCTTTACGGTCATTCTTGTCGCCGCGCTGACAAACATTGTGATGGCCTTGTAGCCCCCTGCCTGTGTGCTAGCTGCCCGACAACGGCATCTTGATATCAGCCATTTCAAACAAGGCCGGTTGCGCCCGCCCCAGCCGGTCATCCTGCCGACCGCAGATCACCGTGGCCAGCAAGATCATTGCGGCCAGCACCATCATTTTTAGGTCTGCGACGTGTATCATGCCCTCACCCTGAACCATATTTTTGCGGTTTCAACTGTGTATTGAACGCGCCGCAGACAGGAATCCGTCGAAAAGATTTTCGGTATTTTGGTGTTTTTCCGCTTGCAGGCATGTCCGGGAATTTATACATCCCTCCTCACTCAACGGCGCGGGCGTAGCTCAGGGGTAGAGCATAACCTTGCCAAGGTTAGGGTCGGGCGTTCGAATCGCCTCGCCCGCTCCATTGAGAGGTCTTGCGACCATACAAGTATCTGATGCGGGCGTAGCTCAGGGGTAGAGCATAACCTTGCCAAGGTTAGGGTCGGGCGTTC
>JBCCIK010000191.1:0-3709 GCA_039028255.1 Pseudomonadota bacterium
CGGTGTGTTTTCTCAACCTCGGCGGCGTTGGCAATCTGACCTATGTCGATCCGTCCTTTTCCAAGCCCGAAGATCCCGGTGCGCTGCTGGCCTTTGATACCGGTCCGGCAAATGCGCCGATCAATGATCTGGTTCAGGAACGGCTGCGCCTTGAGACGGACAGGAACGGGGAACTGGCCCGCAAGGGACAGGTCGAAACGGGCGCGCTGGAGCTGTTTCTGGCCGAGCCATTCTTTGCAAAGATGCCGCCGAAGTCTTTGGACAGAAACGATTTCTCTGAAATGATTGGCCTGGTCCGCGAACTCAGCGACGCTGATGCCGTAGCCACTCTGACCGCAATGTGTGCTGCGGCTGTTGCACAGGGGCTAGAGCATTGCCCGCGCCCGCCTGACCGTGTTCTGGTTACTGGCGGCGGGCGGCACAATCCGGTCCTGATGAAAATGTTGAAAGTCTCGCTGGATTGCCCGGTCGAACCAGTCGAGGTGGTCGGGCTGAACGGCGATATGCTTGAAGCGCAGGCCTTTGCCTATCTCGCGGTGCGGGTCTCGCGAGGGATGCCAACCACCTGTCCCGGAACCACCGGTGTCGGCGCACTGGTAGGGGGTGGTATCGTCAGCGTGCCAGAGACCGAGTATAGTCAGACGTGAACTCGGCATACCCGTCCGAGGTCGACTTCAGATGGTCCCGTGTCCAATTGTGAAAAGCGGGCAGTTTGTGAAACGGCACGTTGGGATAAGCGTGGTGTTCGGCGTGATAGGGCATGTTCCAGGCCAGAAATCGGATAAACCGGGTTGTGTAGGTGGTTCGCGAATTCTCCAGCATGTTGGCGACCGGCGGGCACAATCCGTGTTCGGCCAGCAGGTACAGCCGCAGGAATGGTTGTCCGATCAGCAGCGGAATCAGCCAGATCCAAAGCAGGGTTGAAGAGAACAGCAGGCTAATTATTCCAGCGGCATAGAGGGCAAGAATCACCCGTGCCTCGCGCCGCATGGCCTTGTGTTGCCGTGGTGGCAGATAAGGCGCATCGATCTGGCCAAAAGCGTTGGTCAACAAGACGCGGACCATGCCGCGCCAGAAATACCAACCGCTCAGGTAGATCATCAGACCGGGCCAGCTGTTCGGGCGCGGCCGGCCTTCCAGTTCCGGGTCGCGGTCAGGATCGTTTGTGTATTTGTGGTGCGCCAGATGAAAATAGCGAAACCAGACAAAGGGCAACGCGATCAGCACCGCGCAAACATGACCCACAGTTTCGTTGATCCAGGGCGTGCGAAACGGGGTTTTGTGGGTGCATTCGTGGCTGAGCGTGAACAGGAAGACCAGCAAAATGCCCTGCGGCACCATCAGCAACGGCCAAAAAGGTACCTGACCAATGATTCCGGCGGTGCAGAATACGATTGCTGCGGCATAGAGCGCGAGATGCTTCAACCCGGCCTGGTCTGACCGATCGATCAGGCGGGCCTTGTCCTCCGATGGCAACGCCGAAATCAGCGCTCGATGGTCCACAGTCAACTCCTGTTTCATGACGCATCTACGTGTCTCGCTGAGATCGTAGCACCAATTCATTCTGCCGCCACTGTTGTTACCATATGGTTGGAAAACCGGACTCTCAAACAGGGGAACGGGGAATGTCAAACCCTGCCGGGGCCAGGTCGAACCCTTCGAAGCGAAATCCCGGCGAGACGACGCAACTGACCAGCGAGAACGCGCCGGTCGATCTGGCGGACTGCCAGTGGTTTTCCGGCACGATCTGCTGCGGATGACCGGTTCGAAAATCCGGTCCAAGGTGGTGATCCCTTGCCGGGCCGGAATCAGTCGCGCTGATCGACAAGATCAACGGATCACCCGCATGCCACAGCCAGATTTCGGTCGCGTCAACCCGGTGCCAGTGGCTGCGCTCGCCTTTTGCCAGCAGGAAGTAAATGCAGGTTGCGGTTGGACGCCCAGCATTTTCGGCCATCCAAGTCTGCCTGTACCATCCACCTTCGGGATGGGGTTGCAGTTGCAGGCTTTCGATGATGTCGTCGGGTGTCAAATCTGTCCCTCAATCGGTTGTTTTCGCAGGCCCTGACCGCATCAATTGCCACTGGCATTTAGGGATCAAGATCATATGTTTACTGCATGACAACCGAGATCCCTTTTGACAACACCTATGCGCGCCTGCCTGAGGCGTTTTTCGTGCGTCAGTATCCTGTCCCGGTTCGCGCTCCGAGGCTGGTGGCTTTCAACGCCGACCTGGCAAAACTGCTGCGGGTTGCGCCGGGCGATCTTGAGGACATGGCCCAGGTTTTCAGCGGCAACACGCAGCCAAGCGGGGCAGAGCCGATTGCACAGCTCTACTCTGGTCATCAGTTTGGCCATTACAATCCGCAACTGGGTGATGGCCGCGCAGTTCTTCTGGGCGAAACCATCGGCACCGACGGACAACGCCGTGACATTCAGCTCAAAGGGTCGGGTCGTACGCCGTTTTCAAGACAAGGCGATGGGCGCGCCTGGCTGGGGCCTGTGCTGCGCGAATATGTCGTTTCAGAAGCAATGTATGCACTGGGAATTCCGACGACCCGTGCCTTGGCCGCCGCCGAAACCGGCGAGACGGTTCTGCGCGAGGCGCCGATGCCCGGCGCGATTCTGACACGCGTGGCGTCGAGCCATCTTCGGGTCGGCACATTCCAGATATTTGCCGCGCGTGGTGACATCGACAGCCTGAAGCAGTTGACCGATTATGCCATTGCCCGTCACTACCCCGAAGTCTCCGGCCCAATGGGGCTGCTGGCCGCCGTCAGAGATGCGCAGGCCCGTCTGATTGCGGGATGGATGTCGGTGGGCTTCATCCACGGTGTGATGAATACCGACAATTGCGCCATATCCGGCGAGACCATCGATTATGGTCCGTGCGCCTTTGTCGATACCTATCATCCCCATACAGTTTACAGTTCGATTGACCGGATGGGCCGCTATGCCTATGGAAACCAGCCTGACATCGCAGTTTGGAATCTGGCGCAATTCGCAACCGCCCTGATCCAGCAGTCCGAAGATCGCGACGCGGCCGTGGAAGAAGCCACCCAGATCGTGCATGCGATGCCGGGCATCTTGCAGCAGGAGTGGCTGTCGCGATTCCGCGCCAAACTTGGCCTGACGCGCGAAGAGCAGCAGGATAGCGACCTGATTGCGGATCTTCTGACACGTATGGCCCAAAACCAGGCGGATTTCACGAATACATTTCGTGCACTGGCAACGCCGGACGCACGCGATCAATTTACAGATCCGACGGCCTTTGATAGCTGGGCGGAAAACTGGCGCGCCAGAACGCAGGACGAGGCCGACCCAATCGGTGTTTTGACCCGTGCTAATCCGGCCTTCATTCCACGCAACCACCGCATCGAACAAATGATCCAGGCCGCGGTGGCCGGAGATTACGCGCCGTTCGAACGGCTCAACACCGTCCTTGCCCGCCCTTATGAAGATCAGCCGGAGCACTCAGACCTGCAACGCCCGCCCTCGGAGTCCGAAGTTGTGCAGGCGACATATTGTGGCACATGACCCGGGTAATCTGGCGGGCCAATCGGCTTTCGGCAGTTGCGCATCGGTCTGATTTGGCTCAGAACGCATAACTGTGTGGTCCAACCCGGTTCGTGATGCCCGATCAATCCGTCCTTCGCCTGGCGACTTATAATATTCAGAAATGCGTGGGCCTGGATTTGCGGCGGCAACC
>JBCCIK010000192.1:0-3672 GCA_039028255.1 Pseudomonadota bacterium
GATCCCGGCGTTGGGCGGGCAGATCTACGCGATGGCCGGAATGGAGACACAGCTCAACCTACAGGCCAACGAAATCGGAACCATGCAAGGACGCAACATGCAGTTTTCCGGCGACGGCTTTGCGAACCAGACCTTCAATGCATTGTCGATGTCAGAGGACGATTTTGAGGCCTGGATCAGCAAGGTTGAGCAAAGCAACGATCCCCTTGATCAAGCCAGTTTTACCGAGATCAGCAAGCCCAGCGTTGATGCACCGGTCCGATATTTCTCGTCAGTGCCGCCGGATTTTTTCTCAAAACGCGTCGCACACTTCATGGGTATGGAGCATGAACACGGAATGGACTCCAAGGCGGCGGATCAATGACTGAAAATCTTTCGTTCCTGTTTGGCCGGCTGGGTCCGGATGCCTTGCCATTTTACAGCTGGGTCGCGTTAAGCGGCGCCCTTGTGACCGTGGCCGGCGGTTTGGGATTTTTGGTGATCGTGACCTGGTTGGGCCAGTGGCGCACACTTTGGTCCGAATGGCTGACCTCGGTTGATCACAAGCGCATCGGGATCATGTACATTGTGCTGGCGCTGGTCATGCTGGTGCGCGGATTTGTTGACGCCATCATGATGCGGCTGCAACAAGCTATGGCCTACAATAACGGCGGCTACCTTCCGCCGGAGCATTTTGAACAGATTTTCAGCAGCCACGGCACCATCATGATCTTTTTCATGGCTATGCCGTTCATGACCGGGTTGCTGAACTATGTGATACCGCTGCAAATCGGGGCGCGGGATGTTGCCTTTCCGGTGCTGAATGCGATCAGCTTTTGGCTGACCGCCGCTGGTGCCGGGCTGATGCTGATTTCCCTGGTGATCGGAAAGTTCTCAACCGCCGGCTGGACCGGGTATCCGCCCTATTCCGGTGTCGAGTTCACGCCGGGCGTCGGCGTGGATTACTGGATCTGGTCCATCGTCGTGTCCGGGGTTGGCACCACAATGACCGGGATCAACTTTGTTGTCACGATCCTGCGCAAACGCGCCCCGGGCATGTTGCTGATGCGGATGCCGTTGTTCACCTGGACCGGGCTGTGTTCCAGCATATTGATCATTTTTGCCTTTCCCGCGCTGACGGTTTCAACGGTGATGCTGGCGCTGGACCGCACATTTGGGATGCACTTCTTCACCAATGATAGCGGCGGCAACATGATGAATTACATGAACCTGTTCTGGATCTGGGGCCATCCCGAGGTCTATATCCTGATCCTGCCCGCCTTTGGCATTTTTTCAGAAGTTGTGGCGACGTTCTCTTCCAAACGGCTGTTTGGATATCCGTCGCTGGTCTATGCCACGGCGGTGATCGCTGTACTGTCGTTCACAGTCTGGCTGCATCACTTTTTCACCATGGGCGCAGGGGCGAATGTGAACGCGATTTTCGGTATCGCGACCATGGTGATCGCGGTGCCCACGGGCGTGAAAGTGTTTGACTGGCTGTTCACGATGTTTCGCGGGCGAATTCGGTTCGAGCCACCGATGCTGTTCACTATCGGCTTCATGTGCCTGTTTGTGATTGGCGGAATGAGCGGCGTACTGCTGGCAATCCCGCCGATCAATTATTCGACTCACAACACCACGTTTCTGGTGGCTCATTTTCACAACATGATCATTCCTGGTGTCCTCTTTGGATATCTCGCCGGGTACATGTATTGGTTCCCCAAGGCGTTCGGGTTTCGGCTGGACCCGACATGGGGGGCACGATCCTTCTGGTTCTGGCTGGTTGGCTTTCTGCTGGCCTTCATGCCGCTTTATGCGCTTGGCCTTATGGGTATGCCGCGCCGGATGGAAACCTATGGCAATGCCGAATGGCAACCGCTGTTGATCATCGCCTTTGTGGGGGCCTGCCTGATCCTGTTGGGTATCCTGTCGCTGGTCATGCAGCTTTGGGTCAGCGTCAAATATCGCCGGGCGATGGTCGACACCACGGGCGATCCCTGGGACGGGCGCACATTGGAATGGTCCACCTCCTCGCCGCCTCCGGCCTGGAATTTTGACACGGTGCCGGTGGTCTCCTCGCGCGATGCGTTTCATGTGGCGAAACAGACAGGTCATCCGTTTCCCGCCCACCCGGAGGACGGGTCGTTTCTGGTGCCGCGTAATTCCGTCATGGGACCTTGCATGGGGGTGGCCGGGTTCTGTATCGGGTTCGGCGCGGTCTGGTACATCTGGTGGCTGGCCGCAGGCGGGCTTGCACTGGCCATTGCTGCCCTGATCGGGCGGTCCTTTGTCCGGGACACCGAAACTGAAGTTTTCCCCGGTCAAGGAGCTCAGACACCATGATCGCAGCATCAAAGGCCGTTGAAGAACAGATCGACGCCGAAACTGAATTCGGTTTCTGGCTGTACCTGATGAGCGACGCGGTTCTGTTCAGCCTGATCTTTGCGACCTTTGCCGTGATGTCGTCAAACCTGGCCGGAGGTCCGGGCGGAGCGGATTTATTCGATTTCAACAATCTGGCAGCGCAGACAACTCTGCTTCTGGTCAGCAGCTTGACGATTGCATTGGCGCATCATGCGGCCGAAGGCGGGCATGTGGTTCGTTCTGTGATCTGGATGCTGGCCACGATCGCGCTGGGGGCCGGGTTTCTGGGGCTGGAAATCCGTGAATTGTCCGGCTTTGTTGCCGAGGGGGCCGGACCGGGCCGCAGTGGATATCTGTCGGCATTTTTCACGCTTGTCGGGACCCACGGGCTTCATGTCACCGCGGGCTTGATCTGGGCACTGACGCTGGTGGTGCAACTGGTTGTAAGCGGCATCGAGCATCGCCTGCTGTCGCGCATGGCGCGCCTGGCGCTGTTTTGGCATTTTCTCGATATTGTCTGGATCGGGGTGTTTTCGCTTGTCTATCTGCCGGAGTTTATGTGATGCGGGAATTGCCGACCATCCTGATCGGATTTGCTCTGGCCGTTCTTCTGACCGCCCTGCCCTTTGCCGCCGTCGCCGGCCAATGGTTGCCGCGCGGGGCCACCATCTGGCTGATCGCCGTGGCGGCGGTTGTGCAAATTATCATTCATCTGCATTTCTTTCTGGGCGTTGGGTTTACCGGCAAACATCGGGAACGGATTACATCATTGCTGTTCGCCTGTGTATTGATGTTCGTCATGGTTGGCGGCACGCTCTGGGTCATGGGCAACCTGTACTGGCGGATGATGTAACTGCCACTGGCGCCGGGGCGGGTGTGGTGGCGAACATGACACCGTTCCAGATTTCAAACCGAGGCTTTGGGCGCGAAACCGGCAGCGGCTCGGGTTTTCAAGTGATATCTTTCACCCGTTTGAAACCGGATGCGAGGTAGAACATGATTGCCGATGCCACCAGCGCCATAATCGCCAGTGTCCAGCCCAGAGCAACCGCACCGGTTCCGGGCCAGAAAACCAGTATCAGGCCAACCAGCACGGCAACAATACCGGTGTTTCTGGAGCTGTTCCGTCCCCTGTGAGACTTCGGCGTTCTGCGCCATGTCAGCAAATAGCTGACGCCCGTCACCAGAGCCCAAAGCCCCAGCAGCACAAATGTCAATTTGATCGAGGCTGTCGGCAACAACAGGAATACAGCCCCAAGAAGCGCGGTTATGAGCGACGGCAACAGGTCCTCGAACTGCCCGCCGGCCTTTCTGACACCCCAAATGTAA
>JBCCIK010000193.1:0-3559 GCA_039028255.1 Pseudomonadota bacterium
CGCATCTGGTGCGAGGCGCGGACCAGAATGGCGATTTCGTTGTAGCTATAGCGAAAGAATGCTGGCTCTAGGTCTTTCTCTTGGTCAGAAAACCCCTTTAGTCTCCAAACCAAGTTAAGAGTTTTGAAGTCTTGAAACGGAAAATTCTGGGCGACGAGCTTCTTCTCCAGCTGATCAAGGTTTGCAATACCATTCAACGCTCCGCGTTTCGAAAGTCTTTCGAATTCTTGCAAAATATCCTGCGATCTTGGATTCTCTCTGCGACCTGCAAATGGCGAGGTTCCATCGACTAATGCCTCGATCTCTTCACCTATTCTGCGGGCTTCCTCTTCGCCATCCCAATGGCCGCCCAACTGTACCTTCTCGCCACGAGGAAAATCGGTCCAAAGTTCTTTACCCAAGCGGTTCTCATTTTCCCGAATAACACTCGAAGCCGCGGCCAGAATATGAGGGGTGGAGCGATAGTTCTGCTCTAACCGTACCACAAAGGCCCCGGGAAAATCCTTTTCGAACCGCAGGATGTTGCCCACCTCGGCTCCGCGCCAGCCATAGATCGACTGATCGTCGTCGCCGACACAGCAGATATTCTTGTGCCCTCCGGCCAGCAGACGCAGCCAGAGATACTGGGCGACGTTGGTATCCTGATACTCATCCACAAGGATGTAGCGGAACCAGCGCTGGTATTGCTCCAGCACGTCCTGATGGGTTTGGAAAATCGTGACCATGTGCAGCAGCAGGTCACCGAAATCCACCGCGTTCAGTTCACGCAGACGGGTCTGGTACTGCGCGTAAATTTCAATGCCTTTGTTGTTGTAGGCGCCGGCGTCGGCCGTCGGTACTTTGTCCGGCGTCAAAGCGCGGTTCTTCCAATCGTCAATGATCCCCGCCAGCATTCGCGCAGGCCAGCGTTTGTCGTCAATATTGGCCGCCTGCACCAGTTGCTTGAGCAATCGCAGTTGATCGTCGCTGTCCAGGATTGTGAAGGTCGATTTCAGATCGACCAGTTCCGCGTGCCGACGCAGCAGTTTGACGCAGATTGCATGAAACGTGCCCAGCCATGGCATCCCCTCGGCGGGTTGGCCCAACAAACGACCCACGCGCTGTTTCATTTCGCGCGCGGCCTTGTTGGTGAACGTCACCGACAGAATTTCGTTCGGGCGAGCCTTGCTGGTGCTCAATAAATGCGCGATCCGCGTGGTAAGCGCCTTGGTTTTGCCCGTCCCCGCCCCGGCGAGCATCAGAACCGGCCCATCCAGTTGCTCAACAGCTTCGCGCTGCGCCGGGTTCAGATCATCCAGATAAGGCATGGGCCGCGCCGCCATGGCCCGTGCTGACAGCGATGCGCCCTCAAGGGCGTCCATTTCGTCAAAACTGCTCATCGTTTTAAACTATGCCGGATACGCGCAAAGGGAAAGAGTTTGTTCACGGCTTGTTCGCCCATTGGAAAGAAGTTTTTTGTGTATCGCAGGATCGCTGTAAGTTCCCGGTGCCAAACCTTGTGACTCATCCGCGCCGTATCTGCATGGCACTCAACGCAAAGCGAGTTGCGTGCACTGTCCCATCGGACCGCCGGGTGTAGCCGGGCGGGCGTGCAAGAACACTAGATTCCCTGACGCGCACTTGCCGAATCGCGCGGTTGGCTGGATCAATCCTTATGGATTTGCACAGCACCTATCCCGGCATTCACGATCTGAAGCGGCGCGCACGGCGCAGATTGCCGCATTTCGTATGGGAATACATCGACAGCGGCACGGGCACCGATACGGCCCGACAGCGAAACCGGCACGCCCTGGACGCCGTGGTGATGGCCCCGTCCATCCTGCACGGAGAGCAAGAGCCCGATACATCCGCGCGTTTGTTTGGCCACACCTACCCACTGCCCTTCGGGATCGCCCCGATCGGAATGTCGGGTCTGGTGTGGCCCGATGCCGAGCGTCTGCTTGCCCGAGCGGCCGCGGCGGCGGACATTCCCTATACCTTGTCCACCGTGGCCAGCCAGGCGCCCGAGGATATGTCCGCAGTTTTGGGAAATCGCGCCTGGTTTCAGCTGTACCCGCCCAAAGACCCGGACATAAGACTGGATACTTTGAACCGGGCGCGGACGGCTGGTTTTCAAACGTTGGTTCTGACCGTTGATGTACCTGTTGCGTCGCGTCGCGAACGTCAGACACGCTCGGGGCTGACTCAACCGCCGCGCCTTACGCCGCGACTGCTGGCACAAATCATGGTACGGCCAGCCTGGGCCGCAGGCATGGCGCGGCATGGCGTACCGCGCATGCGGATGCTGGAAAAATACATCGAGACTGCGCAAAACCTGCCTCCGACCGCCCATATCGGGTACCTGCTGCGCACGTCGCCCGACATGGATTACGTCAAATGGCTGCGCGATCACTGGGACGGTCCGTTTGTCGTCAAAGGCGTTTTACGCAGCAATGATGTCAGCGTTCTTGAAAAGGCCGGCGTGGATGAGCTGTGGGTGTCGAATCACGGCGGGCGGCAATTTGATGCGGCTCCGGCCAGTATCGATGCCTTGCCGGGCATTCGGGCTGCAACGGACCTGCCCGTGATTTTCGACAGCGGCATCGAGGGTGGTCTGGACATATTGCGCGCGCTGTCGAAAGGCGCCGACTTTGTTATGCTGGGTCGGGCATTTCTGTATGGTCTGGCAGCTCTTGGCGCAAGTGGTCCATCCCATGTCATCGATATTTTGCGACAGGATTTGCACGCCAATATGGGGCAAATGGGAATTGCGTCGCTGGATCAGGTGCCCCAAGGTCAATTCGGCAATTGATGCTGCGCCGCAGCAACGCTAAAGAGAAATCGCGATTTGGCGGCGTTTGCGAGCGATAACATGCCGGTTCTACCCAGAACGACTGATATACGTGCGCGTATTGTCCGCCTATTAACTCGCCCAAACAAGTATGACCGGGACCTAACATGACCAACTTCAACAAGATCCTGATCGCCAATCGTGGCGAGATTGCAATTCGCGTCATGCGCGCAGCCAACGAAATGGGCAAGCGCACGGTTGCGGTATTCGCCGAAGAGGACAAGCTGGGCCTGCACCGGTTCAAGGCGGACGAAGCATATCGCATAGGTGAAGGCATGGGTCCGGTCGCTGCTTATCTGAGCATTGATGAGATCATTCGCGTGGCCAAGGAAAGCGGTGCGGATGCCATTCACCCCGGCTACGGCCTGCTGTCGGAAAACCCCGATTTTGTGGATGCCTGCGTTCAAAATGGCATCACGTTTATTGGTCCAAGGGCAGAGACCATGCGTGCCCTTGGCGACAAGGCCAGCGCCCGCCGCGTGGCGATCAAGGCCGGCGTACCCGTTATACCGGCGACCGAAGTTCTGGGTGACGACATGGGCGCAATCCGGACCGAGGCTGCAAAAATCGGCTATCCGCTGATGCTGAAAGCGTCCTGGGGCGGCGGTGGACGCGGTATGCGCCCGATCAATTCGGAAAACGAACTTGAAGAAAAGGTGCTGGAAGGTCGACGCGAGGCAGAGGCGGCATTTGGAAATGGTGAAGGATATCTGGAAAAGATGATCACCC
>JBCCIK010000194.1:0-3416 GCA_039028255.1 Pseudomonadota bacterium
GCAATGAGCAAGTTGGGCTCTCTCCCGCCGTTCTCTGCATGTTGCACTAAGGTCCGGTTCTGCCTCAAAGGAAAATTTCGCTGCCAAAAAGGAAAATCTATGGTGCGCGTATCACTGGGAAGGATGGTGGAGCCTAGGGGAGTCGAACCCCTGACCTCTTGCATGCCATGCAAGCGCTCTCCCAACTGAGCTAAGGCCCCTTTCAGGTGCCGCTGTCGCGGTGGACGGACGTTTATGAGACAGCGCCAGTTAGTGCAAGTCAAAAATTGGCGCTGTTGCAAAGTTTCCGGATCGCACAAAACGGAATGCAGCGGCCGCATCGGCAGCCTGGGTATGCGAATTAGCTTTCGTCTTCCGAAGACATGTCGGTGATGTCGTCCAGAGAGACGTCATCGTTGCCTTCATCATCGTCATCCAGCAGATCATCGTCCAAGTCGACGTCGACAGTGTCGTCTTCGTCAAGGACCAGATCTTCTTCTGACGTGTTTTCGCGGGCTTTTGTTGTTGCGGCATCTTCCGCATCTGCGGCGATCATACGGCTTTTGCCAGTTTCAAGTTCCACGATCTCGCCGGTGTAAGGGCTAACGATCGGATTCTTGTTCAGGTCGTAAAAACGCTTGCCGGTGGTTGGGCAAACGCGCTTTACGCCCCATTCTTCCTTGGGCATGTGAAATCCCCTTGATATCAGGTGAGTCGTCTAATTGATTCAGCCCACGTGCCACAGGTGACAGGCACTGTCAAAGCCTTTGCGCAGAAGAGGACGGGATATGGGGGAACACGCTTTGCCAGGCCAGCCGCCGGTGGTCTTGACGTTGCGCAGATCGGCGCGCGCGCGCCGGATCAGTTTGCGGATCTCCCAACTGGATGGTCGGGTCACGCTGACATATCCAAACGGTGTGCCCGAGGCTGAAGCGTTGAGTTTCGCACGGTCGAAAGAGGCCTGGATCCGGCGCAATCTGGATGATCGTCCTGATCAGGTGCAGCTGCAAATCGGTCAGGATATACCGGTCGAAGGCAAGATGCGCCGGATCGTGTCCACGTCGGGGCGTCGGGTTTTGTTGAGGCCCGATGAAATTGCGGTTCCCGCTGTGTCGGAAGGGCGCCGTCTTGGGCGGTTTCTGAAAGAATTGGCGCGGGACCGTCTGACCGGGGCCTGTGATGATTATGCTGCAATGCTGGACCGTTCGTACACCAAGCTTACTTTGCGCGACACCCGATCTCGATGGGGGTCATGCACCTCTGATGGTGGGCTGATGTTCTCGTGGCGGCTGATTCTGGCGCCGCCCGAGGTTCTGCATTATGTGGCCGCGCATGAAGTTGCGCATTTGGTCGAAATGAACCATTCGCGCGCCTTCTGGGTGCAGGTCGAGCATGTTTTCGGACCCTACGATCAACCGCGTCGGTGGCTGCGTAAGAACGGGGCGGCATTGCACCGGTATCGGTTCAACGAAACTCTGAGTTGACGTTGGCAATTTTTGTGATCACATGATGGCATGTTAGCCAGCCGACCTGCGGACTCTCAATCCTCCACTCATGACCGGGTGTACCGCGCCTTGCGATCCAGAATCATGCACGGAGAGATTGCTCCGGGGCAGGCGCTGACCCTGCGGGGCATCGGAAAAGAGTTTGGTGTTTCGATGACGCCGTCGCGCGAGGCTGTCAGGAGATTGGCGGCCGAGGGTGCGTTGTTTTTATCGACTTCGGGCCGGGTGTCGACGCCGGAACTGTCCAATGACCGGATCGAGGAACTGGCCGCCTTGCGCGCCTTGCTTGAGGTTGAACTGGCCAGCCGTGCTTTGCCGCGTGCGCATATGGCGCTGATCGACCGCTTGCAAAGCATCAATATGAGCGTCGCGGAGATGGTCACCAAGCGTGACGCCGTCGGCTATATTCGTTCGAACCTTGAATTTCACCGGACTCTGTATCTGCGTGCGCAGGCCCCGGCGATGCTTGCGATGGCAGAGACGGTCTGGCTGCAACTTGGGCCGACGATGCGTGCGCTGTATGGACGTTTGAGGCGAACCGAGCCGCCGCATCATCACAAGCTGATCATCGCCGCGTTGAAAGCGGGCGATGAACCCGGACTGCGCCTTGCGGTGCGTTCTGACGTCACGCAAGGTCTGCGTCTGCTGGTCAGTTGAGCGGCTTGTTGCCGAGCCACGAGACGGCATGCATTTGGACAGCGACAATCTGGTTTGAAATTGCGGACTGCGCTAGGCTGAAGCAAATCACAAACAAGAGCAGATTTCAGTCATGATCAATCGACGCACCTTTTCTATTGGACTTGGATCAACACTGCTGGCCGCCTGTTCCGGCGGCGGCACGCCTGCCACGGCTCCGGCGTCTCGTATGCGCGCTGTCCCAAATGCGGGCTGGGACGCCTGGGTTGCCGGGTTCAAAGGGCGGGCGGCCTCTCAGGGTATCACTCAGACAACTGTGAACCGGGCCTTTCAGGGGGCAGGGTATCTTCCCGAAGTCATTGAACGGGATCGAAATCAGGTGGAGTTCAAGCGCTCGCTTGAGGACTATCTGGCTATTGCCGCATCGGACGATCGGATCAATACCGGAAAACAGATGCTGCAACGTTATGATGGCACGCTGTCTCGGATCGAGTCGCAATACGGGGTCGACAAAGAAGTTATTGTTGCGGTCTGGGGGCTTGAAAGCCGCTATGGCGCACGGCGCGGGGACGTACAGGTCGTGTCTGCCGTATCAACGCTGGCGTATGACGGGCGCCGGGGTGCGTTTTTTGAAAAGCAACTGGTGGCTGCTCTCAGGATCATACAAGAGGGCGACACGAGCCCGGGCAATATGACCGGCAGCTGGGCCGGGGCCATGGGGCACACACAGTTTATTCCGACCTCGTATCTGGCTTATGCGGTGGATTTCACCGGGGACGGGCGACGCGATATCTGGTCCGATGATCCAACAGATTCTCTGGCGTCGACAGCGGCGTATCTGGCGCGGGCAGGCTGGGTGCGCGGACAACCTTGGGGCGGAGAGGTCGGCTCTGTTTCGGGAAATCCCGTTGCAGTTTTGCAGCCGCAAACGCCCGGTCCGCGCCTTGCCGTTTTTCGTAATTTTCAGGTCATCAAGCGATACAATAATTCGGACAGCTACGCGATCGGAGTTGGGCACCTTTCGGACAGGATCGCTGGTGGCAGGCCGTTTCAGGCATCGTTCGGACCGGACGCGACGGGCCTGACACTGGAAGACCG
The DNA here is from genome assembly GCA_039028255.1 of Pseudomonadota bacterium. GTDB lineage: Bacteria > Pseudomonadota > Alphaproteobacteria > Rhodobacterales > Rhodobacteraceae > Ruegeria. Next base: position 3,219 of record JBCCIK010000194.1, read on the forward strand.
CAAAGAGCTTCAGCGTCGTCTGACCGCTGCGGGCTATGACACGCAGGGGGCCGACGGAGTGATTGGCAACAACACCAAATCCGCAATCAGCGGATATCAGCGCGCCAATGGTCTTTCCGTAACCGGCCAACCTTCGGTCGCGCTGTTACAGGGTTTGGGCGGATGAGTAATCAGGCGGCCAGCCCTTTTGAACCGATA
>JBCCIK010000195.1:0-3340 GCA_039028255.1 Pseudomonadota bacterium
ATCGTGACCAATCAGGATCACGAGGCCAACTCGGGTCCGTGGCGGCGGCTGGCCGAGGCCGGCATCGACGTGCGCGAATGGCGGATCGACCCTGAAACAGGTATCCTGAACCCGCGTGATCTGGAAGCCTTGCTGGACGACAAGGTACGGCTGGTCTGTTTTCCGCATTGCTCCAACGTGATCGGTGATATCAACCCGGTGACCCAGATTACCGCGATTGCCCACGCCGCAGGTGCGTTTGTGTGTGTGGATGGCGTGTCTTATGCGCCGCACGGATTTCCGAACGTGGGTGATCTTGGGCCGGATATCTATCTGTTTTCGTCCTACAAGACCTATGGACCGCATCAGGGCTGCATGGTTGTGCGACGCGCGCTGGGTGAATTGCTGCCAAACCAGGCGCATTACTTTAATGGCGATGTTCTGTACAAACGGTTCACGCCCGCCGGGCCGGATCACGCGCAGATTGCGGCCAGCGCCGGGATGGCGGACTATGTCGAGGCCCTGTGCGCGCATCACGGCGGACCGTCCGACAATCCGGCCGTTCAGGGCGAATTTGTGCATGATCTGATGCGCAGGTATGAAGTCACCCTGCTGCAACCGTTGCTGGATGCGGTCAAGGATCGCAATGCGGTGCGTCTGATCGGCCCGTCGGATGCCGCCCGCCGCGCGCCGACAGTGGCTTTGGCGCTAAACCGCCCGTCCGAGGCGGTGGCCGTCGAGCTGGCGGACCGGGGTATCATGGCCGGAGGCGGCGATTTCTATGCGGTGCGCCCGCTCGAGGCCCTGGGCGTCGATCTGCACCAGGGCGTTTTGCGCGTCAGTTTCACGCATTATACGACGCAACAGGAAATTGATCAGCTATTGAACGCACTTGACGACGTTTTGTGATCCGGACACAGCCTGCCTGCGTAAGCAAAGAAAAACATCAGGGCAGATATGACGCGCGAACAAGCTCCGATCATAATATGGTTTCGGCGGGACCTGCGTGTGGCAGATCATCCTGCTTTGACGGCTGCGGCCGCCACGGGCCGACCTGTCGTACCGGTTTTCATTCATGATAGGCTAAGCGAAAACCTGGGTGCTGCGCCCAAGTGGCGGCTGGGCCTTGCTCTGGAGGTGTTCGGAGGCAGCCTCGAAGATCTGGGAAGCCGACTGATCCTGCGCCGGGGCGACGCGTTGGATCAATTGCAGCAGCTGATCGCGGAAACCGGCGCGCGCGACGTCTATTGGTCGCGCGCCTATGATCCGGACTCTATCGCCCGCGACACGGACATCAAATCCGCCTTGTCCGAACAGGGCATTAAGGCCAATTCCTTTCCCGGCCACCTGCTGTTCGAGCCCTGGACGGTTGCAACCAAATCCGGCCATCCATTCCGTGTGTTCACCCCGATGTGGCGTGCTGTACAGGGGCGCGAGGTGCCGGCACCGGATGCGCCGCCCAACCGGCTGATCGCTCCGGACACCTGGCCTGCGTCAGAAACGCTGAACTCGTGGCACCTTGGGGCGGCGATGAACCGGGGCGCGCGGGTGACCGCGCCGTATGTGCAACCCGGCGAACAGGCCGCACAGGATCATCTGGACGGGTTTCTGAGCCGGATATCTGACTATGCCAAAAACCGAGATCGGCTTGATCGGGACGGCACATCCAACCTGTCCGAATATCTGTCATTGGGCGAAATTGGCGTTCGCGCGGCGTGGCACAATGTGCAGAATGCGGCGATGAATGGCGTATTGGGCACAGGCAGTTTTCTGCGACAACTGGTCTGGCGCGAATTCGCCTATCACCTGATGTTCCATACACCACATATGCTCAGCGCCAACTGGAAACCCGAATGGGACAGCTTTGCCTGGAACACGGATCCTGACCATCCCCACGTGCGGGCATGGATGCAGGCAAGAACCGGGGTGCCGGTGGTCGATGCGGGTTTGCGGCAAATGTACGTGACAGGGCGGATGCACAATCGCGCGCGGATGATCGTTGCAAGTTACCTGACAAAACACCTGATGACCCATTGGAACATCGGGATGCGCTGGTTCGATGACTGCCTGATCGACTGGGACCCCGCGTGCAACGCGATGGGCTGGCAATGGGTTGCCGGATCAGGACCTGACGCGGCACCGTTCTTTCGGATTTTCAATCCAGAGACACAGCGAGACCGCTTTGACCCTGATGCGGCGTATCTGCACCGCTGGATTGCCGAAGGCCGATCAAAGCCAAGCGAAACCGCGTTGTCGTATTTCAACGCCATTCCCCGATCGTGGGGGTTGGCGTCGGATGCGGATTATCCCGAACCGATAGTGAACCTGGCGCAAGGGCGCGCCCGGGCACTGGCGGCATATGAAAGTCGGAAAAGCCAGTAAGGAACTGAAAACTTGCCAGAAACAAAATCCCGTCCTAGCCTGCAAAAAACACCGCACAGGGGAGAGCGGATGATCCTGACGACGACCACCGGGCAGAAGGACCTGCCCCGATACTTTGCGCAAGTTTTCAAAATGCTGGGCAAAATGGGGTCCGGCCGGCTGGATGTGATCTTGCCGGATGGTCGCGTGTTTCGGGCCGAAGGGCCAAAACCGGGGCCCGTCGCGCAGGTCGAAATTCACGATCCCGATGTCTTTGCACGCCTGATCCGCGAAGGCGAGCTTGGCTTTTCGGATGCGTATCTGGAAGGCCATTGGAGCACCCCTGACCTGCGGTCGTTCATGGACCTTGTGCATCTGGGCAGCGAAACCGTATATGACGGATTTACCGGCAAATTTCTGGTACAAGCGTATGAACGTCTGCGGTTCTGGTTGCATCGCAACAATCGTGAGCAGGCCAAAAAGAACATCTCGTACCATTACGATCTGGGTAACGACTTTTACGGCCTTTGGCTGGACGAGACGATGACCTATTCCAGCGCATTGTTCGAAACCGGGCAAGAAAGTCTTGAGAAGGCGCAAACCGCCAAATATGCCAGTCTGGTGGATGAAATGGGTGTGAAACCGGGCGATCATGTGCTTGAGATCGGCTGCGGTTGGGGCGGCTTTGCAGAATACGCCGCCCGCGAACGCGGATTGCGCGTAACGTGTCTGACGATCAGCAAAGAGCAGTTGAAGTACGCCGTTCAACGTATAGAAAATGCAGGTCTTTCTGATCTTGTCGAATTCAAGTTGCTCGATTACCGGGATGAGCGGGGACGATATGATGGCATCGCGTCGATAGAAATGTTCGAAGCGGTGGGCCAAAAATATTGGCCGGTCTATTTCGACACCGTGCGCGAACGTCTGAAACCCGGCGCGCAAGCCACATTACAGATCATCACCGTTGGGGACCATAGATGGGATTTCTATAAGAACGGTG
>JBCCIK010000196.1:0-3267 GCA_039028255.1 Pseudomonadota bacterium
GCGCTGGCAAGAACAAAGGCGAGAATAGATTAATGGCTTCGGACAGACAGAACCTTCAGGACGCGTTCCTGAACCACGTTCGCAAAACAAAAGTTCCGGTAACAATTTTTCTGATCAACGGCGTCAAACTTCAGGGCGTGATCACCTGGTTTGACAATTTTTGTGTGCTGCTGCGCCGGGACGGTCAATCGCAACTGGTTTACAAACATGCGATTTCCACCATCATGCCGGCACAGCCGATTAACCTTTACGAGGGCGAAGACGCCACTTGATGGACCATGACAGGGCGCGCACCCGGGCCTGGGTGCTGCATCCGGACATAAAATCGGACGACAGTCGCCGGCCACCGGAGCCGGCACTTCAAGAGGCTGTGGCCCTCGCTGCGGCTTTGCCGGAACTGGACGTGATCGGGGCGGAAGTCGTCCGGCTCGCACGCCCGCAGCCAGGGCACTTGTTGGGCAGCGGCAAGATCGAGGATCTGGGCGCGGTTTTCAAGTCTCAGGAAATCGAACTGGTGCTGATTGACGGGTTGGTCAGCCCGGTTCAGCAACGCAATCTGGAACAGGCGTGGAAAGTCAAAATTCTCGACCGGACCGGGCTGATCCTGGAAATTTTCAGTGATCGCGCCCGCACCCGCGAAGGTGTTTTGCAGGTTGAAATGGCCGCGCTCAGCTATCAGCGCACCCGGCTGGTGCGCGCCTTGACTCACTTGGAAAGACAGCGTGGCGGCCTGGGGTTTGTTGGCGGACCCGGCGAAACCCAGATCGAGGCCGACCGCCGGGCGATCGACGAGCACCTTGTCCGACTGCGTCGACAATTGGCAAAGGTGGTCAAAACCCGGGACCTGCATCGCAAGGCGCGCGCCAAGGTGCCGTATCCGATTGTTGCGTTGGTGGGATACACAAACGCCGGGAAATCTACGTTGTTCAATCGCCTGACCGGTGCCGATGTGATGGCCAGGGACATGTTGTTTGCCACCCTCGACCCGACGATGAGACGGGTGGAATTGCCGGAAGGGCCCGAAGTGATCCTGTCCGATACAGTTGGGTTCATCTCCAATCTTCCGACCGAACTGGTGGCGGCCTTTCGCGCCACATTGGAGGAAGTGCTGGCCGCTGATCTGGTCCTGCATGTGCGCGACATCACCCATGCGGAAACCGATGCGCAGGCCGATGACGTGGCGGCGATATTGCACGAGTTGGGGGTCGAGGAAGAGCGGCCAATGTTCGAGTTGTGGAACAAGATTGACCAATTGGCCGCCGACGAGCAGGAAGCAGTGATTGCCCGCGCAGCCCGCGAAGACGGGAACTATGCCATTTCGGCGGTTACCGGGCTTGGGGTCGACAACCTGCTGCACGCAATTGCGGAAGCCCTGCAAGGTGTTCGCCACGAAACCACATTATCCATCAATTTTGCCGAGGGGCACAAACGCGCCTGGCTGTTTCGACAGGACATCGTACAGTCCGAGGATCAATCCGACGAAGGGTTTGACATCACGGTAAAGTGGACAGACCGCCAGAAAGCCCAGTTCGACGCGCTTTAGTCTCCGTTGATCTGACGCTGATAATCGTCGGCGTCATACCATCCAAATGACGACAGGATTTCGTAATCGTCGCTCAGTTCTATCTCCTGCCAGCCGCGGCTGACCACGTGATTTCCGGTTTCATCGTGGTGCCCTTCAAATGTCCAGACAAAGAGTGCCTTTGAGCCGGCCCGGCGCATCATGTCGCAGCGCAATTCGAAATCCGGAAATTCGGTGAAATACCCGTTCACCATTTTGGCGATGGCTTGCCGCCCTCGGATTGGCTCTCCACCATTGATGGTGATTTCACCATCTTCGGTGAAGAAACCAGCAACCGCATTCGGATCACCCGAGCTCCAGGCAATGGCATAATCCTGCGCCAGTTTCTGCAGAATGTCCTGAGAGCTTGCCATTTTCTCCCCCGGGTTTTCGGTGAACAATCCATCTATATGCTATGCTGGCCAACTCCGTCCACGTCGCGCTCGAGTACCGGGCGGTAAGCCGCCAAGCAGTCAGTCGAAGGTGCGAGTTGTCTGTAGCCATTCCCAACTGTCTTGGGCAATTTTAGGTCCGATGGCATAGAACCAATGGCTGTGCCCGGGAATGAGGTGCAGATCGGTTCGGTGGCCTGATTTAGAAAGCGATACCGCGGATCTGCGCGCAGCGGTGACGCCAAAAATGTGATCCTGCGTGCCAAGATAGATACGGATAGGTTTGGGGTCGGCGGCAGGAACATAAGTTTCTGACGGCCCAAAGCCACCATGCAGGGCGGCTGCCCGCCAGGGTCCGACACGTCTGTTCAACAGATACGCGGCATAGGTGGCCCCATTTGAGTGACCGAACAGGAAAACATTCCCACCATCGATGGCTCTGCTTTTTGATGCGTCGGAGAGCATTTTGTCGACCAGCGTCGCTGACAGCTCCGACTTGTCCCAAATTTGGGCCATCGAGTTTGGTGCGATCAGGACCATATCATGGGTCTTCGCCACGTCCTTCCACATGTCGATCATTGACAAACCATCCCGACCGGCCCCGTGTAGCAGCAGGACTACCGGTGCGGCGGTGTCGCCAGCGGGAACAAAACTGTACCAAGTCCGCCCATTGGCGTCCCTTTTCGATGCAAGCTGCGTCGCTTCGGCCGATGGGGAATATGAGTATTCACTTGGGCTTGGCACAAGCAGATCGGGACGTTTGACAATATCGAGTTGCCCGGGTTGAGCTATGCCGACCGGTTGAGGCATTGATGTAAATGGAATGTCTTGCCGGAGCCGTGGCAGAAAGACAATAATCAACAGAGTGCAGAGAAGCGTCAAAAGCGTTGCTAGTCGCAGCTTTGTCATCTGTCAGTCTTCCGTTGAACTGAACTATGCATGTCTCAGGGTGAGGGGACCAGATATGTCACTCCGACCGCAGCGGCCCGGGCAAGATCGGTGTCCAGCGACATCGGAATATATTCACCGCGCCGCCAAAGCTGTGCCATGTCGTCATAGTGGCGCGACAAAAAATGCCCGGATTGCCCGGTCGAAATGATAAAGACCGAACTGTCAGGGTCGGCAAAATCATACACACCGCGATAGCCGGCGCCGTGCACATTGTGATACGGATTTGGATCCTCTCCCGACGTTCGTCCGCGTTGCAGGGTGTTGTCTCCGCCGCTGGTCGACTGGCGAATATTCACGAAATAGCGCAGCAATGGCACCTGGCCCAGGACCGGATGATCGTGGGTGGCCTGATGCGCATCGCCC
>JBCCIK010000197.1:0-3182 GCA_039028255.1 Pseudomonadota bacterium
TGCCTGATTACCGAAGGCGCGCGCGGCGAAGGCGGGTATCTGACCAATTCCGAGGGCGAACGGTTCATGGAACGTTACGCGCCCCAGTACAAAGACCTTGCGCCGCGCGACTATGTCTCACGCTCGATGACCATGGAAATTCGCGAAGGGCGCGGCGTTGGTGATGAGGGTGACCACATTCACCTGAACCTGAGCCATCTGACTGCCGAGGCGATGGCCGAACGGTTGCCGGGCATTTCCGAATCCGCAAAGATTTTCGACGGTGTAGATGTCACCAAAGAACCCATCCCTGTCCTGCCGACCGTGCACTACAACATGGGCGGAATCCCCACCAATTACTGGGGCGAAGTGCTTGACCCGACAGAAGACAATCCCAACCGGATCGTGCCGGGTCTGATGGCGGTTGGCGAAGCAGGCTGTGCCTCGGTCCACGGGGCTAACAGGCTGGGGTCGAATTCGTTGATCGACCTGGTGGTTTTTGGACGGGCCGCAGCAATCCGTGCAGGCCGGGTTGTTGACCCGAAAGAACCAAATCCGGTTCCCAATCAGGCGTCGGTAGACGCCGCCTTTGCACGCTTTGACGGCGTCCGATATGCAAAAGGTAACGTTGCAACTGCCGAGCTGCGGCTTGAGATGCAAAAAACCATGCAACGCGATGCGGCCGTTTTCCGCACTGCAAAAACCATGGCCGAAGGTGTTGAAGCGATGACCGGGATTGCAGAAAAACTGGACGACATTCAGGTTACCGACCGGTCCCTGGTCTGGAATTCGGATTTGATGGAAACGCTGGAGCTGACCAATCTGATGCCCAATGCGCTGGCCACGATTGTCGGCGCCGAAGCACGCAAGGAAAGCCGTGGCGCTCATGCTCACGAAGACCACCCGACGCGGGATGATGAAAACTGGCGTGTGCATACATTGGCCCGGGCGCATGGCAACAAGATCAATGCGATTCATGTGAACCTGTCATACCGACCGGTCATCCTCGATCCGCTGACGACGGAAGAGAAGGGCGGTATCAGTATGAAGAAAATAGCGCCCAAGGCGCGAACCTTTTAAGGAGCAAGGCATCAGGCAATGGTGTGTAAACGCCAAATACCCAATGACGATGCGACGGCCCCGGGCCATCGGACTCTGCTTTGTTTCCGGTGGCAGGCATGACGGTCGAGTTGCTTCAGTCCAAGAAAAACGATCCCAAGATCATTCTGATCGGGCTTAACCGGTGTGCAACGACGTCGTTCCACAATCTGTTTCAGGACAGCGGAATTGAATCAGTACACTGGGTGGACGGTCAGGGCGATAATGTCGCGCGCCGGATGGTGACGAACATGGCCATGGGTGTAAAACCTCTGGACGGGTTTGGCAGCGTGCGCGCATTTGCGGACATCTCGTTTGTAAACGCCCGTTTCATGTTGGATGGCACACGCTTTTTCAGAGATCTGCATGCAGCTTATGCGGACGCCTATTTTCTATTGAACACGCGTGATCGCGACGACTGGATCGCCTCGCGAGCGCGGCACAGCAAAGGCGGATATCTTGAACGCTGCTGCAAGGCAACCGGCCGGACCGCAGCACAGGTGAAAGAAGGATGGGCCCACCTGTACAACGTGCACCATGCCGAGGTCGAAGCCCATTTCGAAGGCAATCCACGGTATTTGCGTTTTGATATAGATACGGATTCGCCGCAGATCATCGCAGACTGGCTTGCGCCCGATTTTGACGTGAACACGGCCCACTGGGGCCATTACAATCGCGGCGCGTCTAAGCGCGCCCGGACAGGCTGAATGGAGAATTGACGTGGTTCAACTGACCCTGCCCAAAAACTCCCGGATGACAACCGGTAAAACCTGGCCCAAGCCGGACGGCGCAACCAATGTGCGCAAGTTTCAGATTTATCGCTGGAACCCGGACGACGGAAAAAATCCGAGTGTCGATACGTATTTTGTCGATATGGATACGTGCGGCCCGATGGTTCTGGACGCGCTGATCAAGATCAAGAACGAGATTGACCCGACCCTGACTTTCCGCCGCTCGTGCCGCGAAGGCATTTGCGGCTCTTGCGCTATGAATATCGACGGGATCAATACGTTGGCCTGCATCTATGGCATGGATGAAATCAAGGGCAACGTAAAGATTTATCCATTGCCGCATATGCCGGTGGTCAAGGATCTGATCCCCGACCTGACACATTTTTACGCGCAGCATGCCAGCATCATGCCTTGGCTGGAAACCCGGACAAATCGGCCGGCGAAAGAGTGGAAACAGTCTATCGAAGATCGCAAGAAACTTGACGGTCTGTACGAATGCGTGATGTGCGCCAGCTGCTCGACATCCTGCCCCAGCTATTGGTGGAACGGTGACCGGTATCTCGGCCCTGCGGCCCTGCTGCACGCCTATCGCTGGATCATTGACAGCCGCGACGAGGCAACCGGAGAGCGTCTGGACGAATTGGAGGATCCCTTCAAACTGTATCGATGCCACACGATCATGAACTGTGCCAAGACCTGTCCCAAGGGTCTGAACCCGGCCAAGGCCATCGCGCAGATCAAAAAGATGATGGTTGAACGCTCTGTCTAATCACCGCGGGCGTCTATGATGGGCGTGCGATTGAACTGACTTGCCAAACCCTGCCAGAATGGGCGATGCAAGGGTATGCCCATTCTATTGCTCATCCTGGCCGTCGGAGTGTTTGGTTACTTCATATGGCGTGCGCGGACATCCTCGCTGTCGCGGGACTGCCGGTGGCGCGAGCATCGCAAGCAAGGCGTTTGGATCTGTGCCTTTTGCGGCGCGCAGACCAACAGTGCAGAAGCGCCCACACAGTGTTTGCGCGGTACAGAAAGCCCCGATCAGTAGCATCGCGTTATGACGTCTGAGGGAAGGCGGCGCTCAGGGCAATCTCGACCATATCACCAAAGCTGCGTTCGCGATCTGACGCGGGCAGGGCCGCGCCGGTCAGCAGATGATCCGAAACTGTCAGCACAGCCAGCGCCCGGCAGGTGTGGCGCGCTGCCAGGGTGTACAGCTCTGCCGCCTCCATTTCGACGCCCAGAATACCGTGACGCACCATCTGTTCCGTCAGGTCGGGGCGTTCGTCGTAGAAAACATCCGACGAATAAATGCCCCCTATATGGACGGTGGTGCCCTTGAGTTGTGCTGCATCGGCCGCGGCACGCAGCAAA
>JBCCIK010000198.1:0-3166 GCA_039028255.1 Pseudomonadota bacterium
GAAGTGATCGACGGCGCCGACTATGTGGAACAGGCTGATCTCGTCATCAAGGCGCTTGGGTTCGAGCCCGAAGACCTGCCAACGCTGTTTGGTCAATCGGACTTGCCGGTGACCCGATGGGGAACTGTCAAGGCAGCGTTCGAAAGCGGTGCGACCGACATGGACGGAGTCTATGCCATCGGCGACATCGTACGCGGTGCCAGCCTTGTGGTCTGGGCCATTCGCGATGGCCGCGACTGTGCCAGCGCAATTATCGAACGGTTCAACACGCCCGCAATCGTAGCCGCGGAGTAAACTTCTCACCAGCGATTTGCGTTTCGAATTTTCGAACCAAACGCCAGGCAAACTGAGGAATTTTCATGAAGAGCCGATTGACGATTGCGTTTCTGAGTTGCCTTTTGGGGCCACCGGCAATGGCAGAGATTTCTGTGCCCGAGGGGTGCACTGCAATTGCGACCGTTCATAAAAACAGTTGCGCAGTGTCCACGATCCTGACGTGTGACAACACATTCCTGATCCTGGGTTATACCAGTGACCGCCCCGAAGTGGCCCACACATATGACAGGAACTGGACTCTGACCGGTTTCCTATACCAGGCCAACTCTGAAACCCGGTTCGATGTGGATTCCAGCCGTGGCCAGGGCATGACTCTGCAAGATCTTTTGGCCGACGGCCAGGATACCGAGTCCAGAACAATTTTGTTCAGCACTCGGGTGGTGAAGAACCGTGAATTTGTGATGGACGGACAGTACCAAATGACTGATCAGGAGGTTGAACTTGGCGGCGATACCTATCGGATCGGCAAGTTTCAGCGCACCTTGCAACGCGAAGGCATAGCCAGCAGCAGACTGGATTTCGAATTTGATTTCTATGTCTCCGAGGCAGAGAACATATTCATCGAAGGTGCCTTTACCCGGTCCGCCGAGGATCGCCAACCAGAGCGGGTTGATCAGACTCCGCGGGACATTCGTTTCGAAGGCGATCCGGGATTTCTGGCAACTTCCTCCGATTTCGGCTGTGTGAACTGAAAGGATCGGGCGATGACAGAACTTCGGGGACAATGTATGTGCGGCGCCGTTACCGTCACAGCCACGCCGGCCCGCGATTCCTTTGGCGCCTGTCATTGCGACATGTGCCGTCGCTGGACCAGTTCCATGCTGATGACCTTTCCCGCGTCGCCGGGATACGCGGCGCTGGGCCCGGTCAGGACTTTTACGTCATCGGATTGGGCGGAACGGGCGTTCTGCGGCGACTGCGGGTCAGCCTTGTGGTATCGCGTCACCGTTCCTGGCGACATGCATGGACAGACCCAGATGTCCGTTGGGTTGTTCGACGATGCGGCCGAGGGCCGTTTCGGTCTGGAACTCTATATCGACCGCAAGCCGGCATCTTATGCGCTCGAAGGTGACCGCCGAAAAATGACCGAAGCGGAAGTGATCGCAATGTTCGCTCCACCCGATGACGGAGGGGCCAAACAATGACCGATCGAACCGGGCGCTGTATGTGCGGGTCTGTTTCATTTGTCGGGCGCAACACGCCGGACAGTATTGGCGTCTGCCATTGCCGGATGTGCCGCCAGTGGACCGGATCCGCCCTGGTTGGCGTGACCTACAAGCTGGATGACGTAACCTGGCACGGGCGCGAACACATACAGGAATTGCAATCCACACCCTGGGCCAAGCGCGGCTGGTGCCGCAACTGCGGTTCGGGGTTGTACTTTCAATTCACCGCAGAAGGTACATATGCGGACGAGATCGAGCTGCCGATCGGATTGTTCGATGACCCCAACGGGTTTCGAATGCGCAGCGAAATCTACATCGACGAGAAACCCGACAGCTATGCCTATGCAGGCGAAGGCCATAAGCGCCTGAGCCGAGCGGACGTGATCGAAATACTGCCGGTTCTGGCCAGCCAGGACTGAGCCCCGAGACGAGGATAAAGACATGACACGATATGATGCCGATTGGGCACGGGCCGAAGAAGCCAAACGCATTTGGATGTCCGAAAACGGCATGTACTGCGAAACCGAAGAACATTCCTCGTGCGGGGTCGGTCTGGTTGTGTCCATCAGCGGTCGCAAAAGCCGCAAGGTGGTCGAGGCCGGTATTCAGGCGCTGAAAGCCGTCTGGCATCGCGGGGCTGTAGATGCCGACGGCAAAACCGGAGACGGCGCCGGTATCCACGTCCAGATTCCGGTTCCGTTTTTCTATGACCAGATCGAACGCACGGGGCACAAGCCCAACAAGGACCAGCTTATCGCGGTTGGGCAGGTCTTCCTGCCGCGCACCGATTTCGGCGCTCAGGAAACCTGTCGGACAATTGTCGAAACCGAGCTGTTGCGAATGGGGTATTATATCTACGGCTGGAGGCATGTTCCGGTTGATGTCACCTGCCTGGGCGAAAAAGCCAACGCAACCCGGCCCGAAATTGAACAGATCCTGATCTCGAATTCCAAAGGCGTCGACGAAGACACGTTCGAGCGTGAATTGTATGTGATCCGCCGTCGCATCGAAAATGCGGCGTCGGCCGCAGGGGTCACCGGGCTCTATATTGCGAGCTTGTCCTGCCGCTCGATCATCTACAAGGGGATGATGCTGGCCGAACAAGTAGCCGAATTTTACCCGGACCTGATGGACCCAAGGTTCGAAAGCGCTTTTGCGATTTATCACCAGCGGTATTCAACCAACACATTCCCGCAATGGTGGCTGGCACAGCCGTTCCGCATGCTCGCGCATAATGGCGAGATCAATACGCTCAAAGGCAACCTGAACTGGATGAAAAGCCACGAAATCCGCATGGCATCGGCGTCGTTCGGGGATCATGCCGAAGATATCAAGCCCATCGTTCCGGGCGGCTCGTCCGACAGCGCCGCGCTGGACTCGGTCTTTGAGGTTCTGGTGCGGGCCGGGCGCAGCGCGCCAATGGCCAAAACGATGCTTGTGCCGGAAAGCTGGTCAAAACAGGCAATCGAACTGCCGCAGGCCTGGCGCGACATGTATTCCTACTGCAATTCGGTGATGGAACCCTGGGACGGACCGGCCGCCCTGGCAATGACAGACGGGCGCTGGGTGTGCGCCGGGCTGGACCGCAACGGTCTGCGCCCGATGCGGTATGTCGTCACCGGTGACGGATTGGTGATAGCCGGATCCGAAGCGGGAATGATCAC
>JBCCIK010000199.1:0-3117 GCA_039028255.1 Pseudomonadota bacterium
GCGGGTGATCTCGGGAGGCATGGTGGCCGAAAAAAACAGCGTCTGGCGGGTAAACGGCGTCAGGCCAAAGATGCGCTCGATATCTGGGATGAAACCCATATCCAGCATCCGGTCGGCCTCGTCCACCACCATGATCTGAACACCCGTCAGCAACAGCTTGCCGCGTTCGAAATGGTCCAGCAGGCGGCCGGGTGTCGCGATCAGCACGTCAACGCCCCGGTCGATCAACGCTTCTTGTTCCTTGAAGCTGACGCCGCCGATCAACAGCGCCTTGGTCAGTTTCAAGTGTTTGGAATACGTGTCGAAATTCTCAGCCACCTGCGCGGCCAACTCGCGCGTCGGGCACAACACCAACGAGCGCGGCATCCGGGCTCGGGCGCGGCCACGGGCCAGAAGGGTGATCATCGGCAGCGTGAAGCTGGCGGTTTTGCCTGTGCCGGTCTGGGCAATACCCAGTACATCGCGACCTTCCAGAGCGGGCGGGATGGCGCCTTCCTGAATCGGGGTTGGCGTTTCGTATCCGGCGTCCTCGACTGCTTTGAGGACCTTCGGGTTCAGGTTCAGTTCGCTAAATTTTGTCATGTATGTCCGGTTGTTGCGGACACTTGACCTGGCCCGCGCGTCAAAATCTGCCGGGCCCGGATGGCCATGCACTGGATTGTGCATTTCGGCTTGGGCGCGACATAACAAAAACGTGGGGCAGGGTCAAATAAAGTCGGTGCGGCAGGCCCGTTTCATGCCTGTCGCGCGGCAGTTCGCAACAATTCAGATGCTTCCGGGAAAGTGTTTCTCAATTTTGTCGTCCAGATTCAGCGGCTTGTGCCGCAGCAGTCCGTTTTCCCTCAGCCGCTCGCGCACATCCGGGTCGGCGCCGCTCAGCTCGTCGTAAAAGGCGCGCAAACCCGCCATTCCGTTTTCGGCCTCAATCCAGCTTAACAGTTCGTTCTTGTTCAGCCCGCCCCGGTCCCTTGATGTGTTGGGCGACATGCCAGGCTGGTATGATCCGCGCTGCATCCGGAACGGGTAATGCGCAATCCAGTGATCCCAATCAGGTGCGTGTCGATGGCACAGCTCTAACTGAGGCAGTTCAAACTTGCAGGGCAGCAGCTTTTTGTTCTGGAACAGATTGTGGATGCGGAAATTCAGGTTTTCCAGCCCGGTGCGCACGATCAGCTTGCCTTGCACGTGGCTTAGAAAACCGCCCAGCACAAACCCTCCATAGTTCGGATACAGCGCCTCAACCAGTGCTTCGCGCTCGGGGCCGCTGGGAATATGGGCTTTGTACAGATCCTGCGCCCCGGCCAGCGCCTCGATCGGGCGCACCCGCACGGCCGGTATGCTGGCTGGAACGCTGTGCAACAGATCGCGGACGGGGGCCGGGGTCCACAGAAATTCATCCACGTCGATATGCGCCAGCCAATCCAGATGCGTGTTGCGATACGCAAAGGTTGCATGCACCGTCTGGCGTATCTGGTGTTTGTCGGGTCGCTGCCGTTTGCGGGTTTTCCAAAACTCATCGTCGCACAGACGGGCGCGCACCTTGGGATGATGTCGCAGCGCGCGAAACGCCGCGCGGTTGGGTTCGTCCATGTAAACATACATGTAATCGGCCCCAAGATCGAGGTGATGGGCCACAAACCCAAGGATATCACGCGCCGTTCCCCGCACCATGGACACAATGCCCCAGGTCGTCATCAGCGCGATTGCCTTGCCAGCCGGATGTCACGCATCCGTTTCAGTCGACGAAACACGCCGCCGGGATCGCTGTTCAATGCGCCCATCAAGTGATCGACAAGGGGCGCGATGGTTGGATCATTCAGGGCCTTGGTCCAGACCGGCGCGATCAAAGACACCGCAAGCCCGCCCTTTTCCAACGAAAACGACCGCATTTCAAACGGCATGGGTGCCTCGCTTTTACCGCGAAATTCAAAAGGCGTGTCTGGTGCGAGGCCGGAAAACAGGCGCTCGAATTCATACAGTTTCATCATCCCGAACAGCATGCGAAGGGCCTGACCCACCTCGCGTTGGGTGGCGTTCTCGCCATGATCGGCAAAGGTCTGTGCAGAAGACACCAGCCAGCGCAGATCCAGAACCGAGAGCAGGTGATCAGAGTGTTCATGCCACACGCGACGGAACAAGGCAGGTGTGTGGCTGGGAAAGGAACGTTTGCGCAGATTGGAAATCAATTGCGCGTTCAGAAATGCCAGTTCCGATTTGCCGACAAACTCACCGGCAATCCGTGCGCGTTTGCGGTCCCATGATGTGACAGACTCATCTTCGGGCAGTGCAGTGGCGCTATCGGGGACCAACGCGTGGGTCATGGCGACAAGATCGACATCCAGATTCGGCAAGGTGCCGGACCCGAACCCAAACGGGCTGCGCCTGTTTTCCAGAATGTCCAGCATGTCGGGCAGGCCGCCGGGAAAGGTCAGGTCATCTTCGTTCATGCGGGCAGAATTGCACAGGCCGGATCGGCTGCGCAATCGGGCAGATCGCTCACGTCATCATCTCTTTTGTGGCCGTCAGGTTCAGGGCCGGATAGTCACGCTCAACCCGGTCTATGTCCCATTGCAGGCGTGTCAGATATACAATGTCCCCATCGTGATCGTGGGCAATGTGCTGCTTGTTGGCGTTGACGAATTTCTCGACCTCAGCCTTTTCGCCGCTGACCCAGCGGGCCGAGGTGAACTGAGACGCTTCGAACCGCACGGGCAGGCCGTATTCCATCTCGATCCGGCTGGCCAGCACTTCGAACTGCAGCGCGCCAACAACACCGACGATAAAGCCCGAACCGATTGACGGTTTAAACACCTTGGCCGCGCCTTCCTCGGCAAACTGCATCAGCGCCTTTTCCAGATGTTTGGCTTTCATCGGGTCGCCCGGGCGGACGGTTTGCAGCAGTTCCGGCGCAAATGACGGGATGCCGGTTACGCGGATCGCTTCGCCTTCGGTCAGCGTATCACCGATGCGCAGCTGGCCGTGATTGGGGATGCCGATGATATCCCCGGCCCAGGCTTCTTCTGCCAATTCCCGATCAGAGGCCAGAAACAGCACCGGGTTCGAAATTGCCATCGGCTTTTTCGACCGCACATGCGTAAGCTTCATGCCGCGTTTGAA
>JBCCIK010000200.1:0-3116 GCA_039028255.1 Pseudomonadota bacterium
CCGTCAACCCGCGTATAGCTGCCAACATACACATTGCGGATTCCCAACGCGTCATAAAAATGGCTGTTATGCGTGTTGTCCGCGAAGCAGTCATGTTCTTCTTCCGGGTCGTTCAGCATCACGCCAAGCTTCATGCGCTCGCCGGCCTGCTCGCCATAAGACAGCGAGCCCATTCCCGTCAGAATTGTTGAAATGCCGGCGTTTTCATCAGCCATGAGCTGGGTCCGGGCGTCGCCGGATCCCTGCCACTGGGCCACCATCCACTCCAGGTCCGAAACCAGCAAATCGGTCGCCGCTGTCAGGTACGCCCCACGGCGGTCGCAGTTCCCGTTTGTGCACGCGTCGCCCTTGGCATAGTCGGTCCAGGGCCGATTGCCGGCGCCGGCGCCGTGTCCGTTCAGATCCTGGCCCCAAAGCAGAAACTCGATGGCGTGATAGCCTGTTGCGACATTGGATTCGACTTCGTCGGCCTCATGCAGATCGCCTTCCAGCAGAGCCGGCGTGATTTTGCTTGCATCGATGTCCTTGCCGGACAATGAGAACTTCGCGTTTGCGACAACATTCAATACCGCGTGTTCGTTTTCGTCTGTCGCGCCTCCGTAGGAGACATCAACATAGTCGATCAATCCTTCGTCAAGCGGCCAGGCGTTTACCTTGCCTTCCCAGTCGTCGACAATGGCGTTGCCAAACCGGAAAACTTCGGTCTGCTGATAGGGCACCCGCGATGCAATCCATGCGTCTTTGGCCGTTTGCAAGGCTTCGGCCGACGGGTTCGCGACAAGCGCTTCAACCGCCTGTTGAAGCACTTTGGCGGTGGTCAGGCTATCCTCGTATTTGGCAAGCGCAATATCAGCGTAATTGTCCAAAACGGCCGCTTTATCTGCAAAAGCGGGCGCGGCTGCCATAAGCGCCGTACATAGCGCGGTCGTTAATCTCAGTTTCATTGGTGGCTGTTCCTCTGGGTCAGTTGGGTTAGTGAAGTCGCGCGATATTTTGCGCAGGGTCATTCGGAAGTTCGCACGGATCCAGGTTGATCTGTCTGGCACATTCACCGACTGCGCCGGCCAGGATTGCCACCTGCTCTGCATGAGCTGGGCCAACCAGAAGCGTGGAAATAAGCGCCGCGTCATTCAGGTAGCCATCCGCCGCGGTTCGGATGATGTTCAGCAAAACGCCTTCATCTGCGCCCACACAGGAACAGGAGACGTCATGGCGCACCAACGGGCGTTGCGCCAGCGACAGAACCATGTTCAGCAAGGCTTCGAAATTGTGGAATTGCTGACGTGCATCAAAACCCGACAGGGCATCGATATACTCTTGTTTGACCTGAGCCCGGCCCTCTGGTCCTTCGGACCATTGCCGAATGTTCAGAACCAGCGACGCTTCCCAGGCTTCCATGCGGTTCAACACCGCGACAGGTGCGCCGCCGCGCGCAAGATAGTCCGGTCTCATTTTGTCAGAATCAACTTTCCGGCGCGTGTGATGCGCAAGTAATAGGCCGTGCCATCCAGCACGATACTCGCTTGTACGCCGTTCTTGATCAGTTCGCGCGCATCGTAGGTTTCAAGTTGCGGGCCATCTGTTGTATATGTTGGCTGCGGTACTTCGGACATGGCGTTCATGGCGTCCGCTCCAGATAATCAAGCAGTTGTTCGAGATGCTGATCCGTCTGGTAGTGCCCAGCGAAAGCAGCAACGACCATCTCGCGCCGACACGGTCGAACATTCGGTTTTGACTTTTTTGTCAACCGCTCCAAGTGATTGCGACCCATTTTTCGACTCCTGTACGTCAGAAAATCCGCGCTGCCCAATCGAAGGGTTGGCTGAGACTCGTCGACGTAATGTTGATAGTTTCTGTCAGATAAGTCAATGCAGACTATTATACTAAGGAATAAAGGGCGCAGCTTTGTTCTGTGGGTTCGAAGTTCTGTTTTTTGAGCCTGCCGAGTCGGGGAGCGCCACCGCTCGTTGGCCATTTTTGCGCCATCGCACAGCACGATACCCAGCGCCCGAAACAAGCCAGATCACTGGATTTCAGCGTCCCAATCCCGGTTTCGCCGGATGTGGCTGGGACGCGCGGCATTTATACAGACCGCGCGGGTGTCTGCGCATTCTATTCAGGCCGGGTGAACCGAAAAAGAAGCTTCCACTGCGAATAAACGTCGAGACGCATCCTGTCAGACGGGAAATACTCGCTTTGTCCCAACATCGGAATTTGCGCATTGGCGAGAAACCGGCTGGCACTGACATTGAAACCCTCGGACAGAAACGCCCGGATAATGTCATCCGGGCTGTGATCGGGCACCGGTATGCGTGATACATCAGTGATTTTTGAACGCCATCCGGCCCACAGGGGATTGTCCCGGTGACAACAGGTCACCGCATAATAAGACCCGCCGGGCCGCAATATTCCGGCAACCTGTGCGGCGTGTTCGCCCAGATCTTCGATCAAATAGATCACTTCGTGGCTGAATGCGATGTCGAACGGCTCGCCCGCCATCGCCAACCGATCTGTCGCGACATAGCGCAGTGGACGGGCACCCTTGTTCGCTTCGGCAATGGCAACCGCCTCGCGCGCCAAATCTACGCCCACGCCTTCGGAAAAAGGCCGGCTGTCATGCAACATTCGCAGAAAGCCGCCCTGATTGCATCCGATATCCAAAACCCGGGACTTTGGGCCGTTGGGCAACGGCGCGGCCGCGATCATCTCACGCCAGATCCAGGCGTGTTCGTCCGTCATCCCGTCTTCCTGGGATGCATCTGTGGTCCAGGTGTCGATCAAAGTTGTCACAGGCAATCTCCTTAACTCAATTCGGCCGCCGCAGCTTGCGGCAAAATGAATGGCACTTCGTTCTTGGGAACCGTGTTGACCCGGACCGTGCAGCCATAAGCTTGGGACAGGATCTCGTCAGTAAAGACTTCGGCAGGAGCCCCGACCGCAAGGATACGCGCCTGCGACAGCACGATGACACGATCCGCGAACAGCCCGGTCAGATTAAGGTCGTGCATGACCGCCATGACGCCGCCGCCGTCAAGCGCGTACGATCTGGCCAATTCCATGATCTTCAACTGATGCGCAATGTCGAGATTAGCAACCGGTTCATCAAGAATGAGCCA
>JBCCIK010000201.1:0-3101 GCA_039028255.1 Pseudomonadota bacterium
GCCTGGCCCAACGCGATGCCGGTGTCCTCAACCGTGTGATGATCGTCGATGTGATAATCACCTTTGGCGCGGATCGTCATGTCGATCAGGGCGTGGCGCGACAGCTGGTCCAGCATATGATCAAAGAACCCAACGCCGGTCTGGTTGTCATAGCTGCCGGTGCCGTCAAGATTGACCTCGACCGAGATTTCGGTTTCGGCGGTTTGACGGCTGATCTTTGCACTGCGCATGGGCCAATTCCTTTTGCTACAGGCGCGCTTATAGACAGGGATTGGCAGATTGATCCAGACCAAGTCTGCCAATCCCCGCAAACTGTTGCAGGGGATTGCACCCGGACCCGGCCCATGCCAGCTTGTGGGCAACCCAAGCAATAAGGTCCGGCCCATGTCCACCTGCGTCTTTATCCAGATTCGTTGCAAACCCGGCACCACGTACCGCGTTGCCGAGGAAATCGCGCTGCGCGAAATCCACTCGGAACTTTATTCGACAAGCGGCGAATACGATCTTCTGCTAAAACTGTATATTCCCCAGGCGCATGATGTGGGTCATTTCATCAATGAAAACCTGCTGGTGATCACGGATATCGAGCGGTCGCTGACCACCATGACATTCAAGGCTTTCTAGCGACTGTATGTCCCGCCTTGTCCGGAAAACACGTCTGCTAACCAAGTTCGAAGGTTGTGACGCCAAAAATTCGATCCAGTTCAATATCAGGTTCGTGATCGGAATACATGCGCGCAGTCTCAAAAACCTTCTCTAGGCCAAGTGTCTTCGCCAGCGCAAACGCCGCCGCGTTCGGCTGTGGCATGTCGATAAAGATGGTTTGGTCCTGATCTGGGTCCGGGATACCCGTTAAAACGGATGCCAGTAATCCTTTTGCAATGTCGACAGTATCAGCGAAAAGCGGGCCGATCTTGTATCCTGTCCGGCACGGTCGCAGCGTGACATAGCCTCTGATTTGCCCCTGATCCAGAAAACAGCGACAGCAATGGCCGGGCGCGTCGATCCATGCTTGCAAAAAAACGTCTCTGCGGGCGGGAAACAGTGCGCGATCATACGATCTCAACGGCTCTTTGACCTGATGCAGGTCAATGACGTGCGCGTTTGGAACCGGTCCGAGTGTTTCCAGCATTGCGCGCTTTGTTCCGGCGAAACGATAGTTGTTGTATGCAAAGGAAAACCCGGATTTGCGGTAGTTTTCCTGTTGTTCGACAACGCCATCCAATCCCATATTGCGCCCTTTGCAATGTGCAAGGGCGTGCTGGGCAATCTCAAGCCCGTGGCCACGATTGCGGAATTCGGGTTTGACGATGTAAAATCCGAGAAACGCAAAAGCATCGTCATAATTCACTGCCGAGACCGACGCGATCATCTCGCCATCCAGAAATCCGCCCAGAAATCCGTCGGGATCCGTCGGACGAAAACACGCAGCATCATGTCTGCCGGGGTTCCAGCCTTCACGCCCCGCCCAATCCAGGGCTGTTTTTAACTCTGCTGCTGTCAGCGTGCGAATGTCATAGCGGGGCATGGACGATGTTCCGTTAAACCGGTGTTACAAAGCGCAAACTGACGCAGATTGTGCAAAAGGACCAGTGTTTTAGCCCTGGAAATTGGAAGGCGACTTTCGGACCGGTCTTAATCCAGAATGGCGATCGCCTCGATCTCGATCATCATATCCGGGTAGATCAGCGCGGGCACCGGAATTCCCGTGGTTGCGGGGCCCGGAGCCTTGAAGGAACCGGAGCGTACCAGCAGGTTTTCGTGCAAAACATCCGCCGAGGCATTGCCCAGATAAAACGTTGTGACCTTCACGATATTGTCCAGGGTCGCTCCGAACTCCGCCAGAACTCTGGACAGGTTGTCCATCGCAATACGTGTCTGTGTCACCATGTCGCCGGGATGCAGCACATTTGCGGCACGATCCAGCGCAACCTGGCCACCGATATGAATGAGGCCGCCGCACATGTTCGCGTGTTTGTAGGGCAGAGGGGTGGTCCAGGTCCAATGACCCTCAGGCCAGGAAAAGCGCCTTGGCCCGGACGCTCCGGTCTGACAGATCGCCGTTGCCGCAATTCTGACGGTCAGTCCGTCCTGAGCAAAACAAGGCACAGGTATGCCCGTGGCCGCCGGGCCGGGGTCCTGGAAATACCCGGCACGCAGGCGCGCAGACTGCGCCCAATTGCTGCCAAAGGCATCGTCCTGATAAAACGTATTCAGTTTGACCACGTCTTCAAAACCGGCACCAACTGCGGCCAGCGCCCGCCCAAGGCATTCCATCGTCTGGACAGTCTGGGCAGGGGCATCACCGGGATGTGCGACCTGTCCTTGTGGGGTCAGCGCGGACATCTCGCTGGTGAACACCATGTCACCGGCACGCACCACATGAGAAAACGCAGGCGGCAAGGGCGGCATGTCGTCAATCTGATGACACTGCCGGTGCCGCGCGGACCTATCGGCGGTGCGCATGGCCACGCCTTCGATTTCCACCAGCATATTCGGATAACACAGCGCCGGCATGTTGATCATGCTGATAACCGGCCGCGCACGGGAACCGATGATACGCGCCAGTTGATCCATCAAACGGGATTCGTCCGCCGCATTGCCCACATAATAGACGACCAGACGCACCAGATCGTCGAAACGCGTCCCCAGATCCTCTAAAAGACGAGCCATGTAGGCCATGGCGTTGTGACATTGGGCCGGCAAATCGCCGATGTTGCGTACGGCCCCACGTGCATCCAGATCCACCTGTCCGCCAGTAAACACCAGATCACCGGCGCGCACGCCATGGTGGTGGGTCAATTTGACAGGCCAATCCCAGTGCCCATTCGGAAAGCTGTACTGTCTGGCCAAACCTGTCCTCCCAGATGTCGCAACACTTTGGGATGGAACAGAAAACAAAGTCAAAGCACAATTACCCGACAGGGCGGACGATGACAGGCGTTGTGTTTGGGTGGTTGGTATCTGGAGCGGGCGAGGCGATTCGAACGTTTCAGATCGCGGCATACCTCCTCCAGCATGTGCAGCGACATATTCTCGTCATAGATGAGCATCGCTTCGAACTCGACAAATCCCAACTGCGCCGCCTCGGCCATCCGGAC
>JBCCIK010000202.1:0-3083 GCA_039028255.1 Pseudomonadota bacterium
CTTGGAGCGCCGGCCAGCCATGCCGACCGGTCGAGCCCGCCCAATGCCGTGCGCGGCGTGTGGCATTCGGCGCAGTGCCCCAGGGCTTCGACCAGGTACCGCCCGCGCTCCAGTTCTGGCTCGCCTGCGGTTTCGACCACCCAGCCCGGACGCAGATATAGTTGCTTCCACAGCCCCAATCCGCGCCGGATCGAAAATGGAATTCCAATGTTATGCGGTTCGTTCGGGCGATCCGACGCGGGAAGTGTTTTCAGATAGGCGTGCAGGTCGTTGATGTCGTCCAATGTCGCGTTGGCATAGGACGTATAAGGAAATGCCGGAAAATAGTGCTGCCCGTCCGGGGAAACGCCGTTCTGCATGGCCTGGGCCAGGGCGTGGGTCGACCAATCGCCGATACCGTGTTCCGGATGCGGGCTGATATTTGGAGCAACAAATGTCCCATAGGGCGATGGAAATCTGCGCCCGCCCGACAGGACGGGTGCGCCAGAGATTTCTGCGTCGGGGGCAGTGTGGCAGGACCCGCAACCGGCTGCTGCGAACACAATAGCCCCTGCTTCGGGGTTGCCTTCGGGCAGGGCCTGCGTCTTGGATTTGTCCAACGTGACAGGCGCGCTCAGCCACCACACCAGCGCGATTGCGATCAGCGTCACACCCAGCAAAATCCTCAGGAACAGCAGCATATGGCTCTCTCTATCGCCGCAATCCGGTCAGGGTGAAGCCAAATATGTCCGGTTCGACCAGCCCAGTGTCAGTTTTTTGGCGCGCGGTAGGCCTTGTGGCACGCCGAGCAGGCCTGTCCAACCGGGCCCATCGCCGCTTTCATCGTGTCGAGATCGGTTCCGGCGGCCTCGCTCAGGGCTGCCGAGGCGGCTTGAAGTTCGCCCATTTTGGCCACAACATCCGGGAAGTTGGCCCACAGCTCGGCTTTGGCCCGGCTGCCGTCATGTACGCCCGCCTCGGACCCTTGCGGCCACATCGCGGACAAATCCAGATCCACCAGCAGAACCATGTTGTTGGCGGCTGCGCTGGCGATTGCGGAATCATAGTCCGCCTGACCTTTGGCCATGGCTCCAAGAATGCCCATGTTGAACCCATAGAGGGACATCACGGCCTGGCGATTTTTAATTGCTGAAGCATGGGGGCCCTGACTGTGCCCGTCGCCGACCGCGGCGCCGGCGGCCAAGGCCAACCCCAAAGTGATCGAAATGGTGGAAATTCTAAGTGTCATGGCGGTCTCCGTTTGGTCTTCGTAGATGGCTTGACAGGTGCAAGTGTAGCTGTGAAAAAATTGCATACCATTCGTCAAAGATGCGGATAGATATGCCAGATTCGCACAGGCCCAACTGGGATGACATCCGGTTCGTTCTGGCTGTAGCCGAGACCGGGACCGTCAGCGGTGCGGCGCGACTGTTGCAGGTCAACCATGCCACGGTGCTGCGCCGGATCGCGGCTGTTGAGGGCCGGTATGGTTTGCAACTCTTTGTCAAAACGGCCACCGGATATGGAGTCCGGCCTGACCGGTTGCAGACATTCGAAGCGTTTCGCGACATCGAATCCGCGATGCTGTCGGCGGAAAACATGATGCGCGGAGTAGCGGCACCCATGACCGGTTCGGTGCGCATTACGTCGACCGACACCCTGTGCCAGATGGTCCTGGCGCCAATTCTGGCCCGGTTTCAAGGGCGCGGGGACAAATTGAAACTGGCGCTGCTCAGCAACAACGCCCATATCGATTTTTCCAGGGCCCAGGCAGATATTTCAGTGCGCCCGGCCAAAAGCCTGAGCGAAGGGCTGTCCGGCGAAATTGTCGCGTCATTGGCGCAGGCGGTGTATCACAAGCCGGGGTGCACGGATGCCTGGCTGACACCAGATGGGCCGCTTGGCAGATCGCTGGCAGCACAATGGATGGCACAGCACGTGCCAGGCGATGTTATCCGCGGGTCATCCGACAGCTTTCTGGTTCTGGGACAGATGGCCGGCGCCGGGCTTGGCCGGGTGATCCTGCCCTGTATCGTCGGCCGGTCCATTCCGGGTCTGGAACAGGTTGACGGCCTGCCGCCAATTGCCCCGGTCCCGGTTTGGGTCGCTTGTCATGACGCGCTGGCCGGTGTTCCGCGCATCGCGCTTGCGATGGCAATCCTGTCAGAGACATTGAGCGCACAAAATGACGTTCTGAGCGACGCGAACTAGGCGTCCTGGTCCAAAAACCGGACTTTGCCGATATGCGGCAGGTTGCGGTTACGCTGTGCAAAATCGATGCCGTAGCCAACGACAAACTCATCCGGTATCTCAAATCCGATCCAGTCAGATCGGAAATCAACCTCGCGACGACTGGGCTTGTCCAGGAGGGCAATCGATTTCAATCGTTTCGGTCCACGGCTTTGCAACAGCTTCGTGACATGATTGAGCGTGTGGCCGGTGTCGACAATATCTTCCACGACCAGTACATCGCGTCCTTCAATTGCCCCGCGCAAGTCTTTGAGAATGCGAACTTCCCGACTGCTCTCCATGGCGTCGCCATAAGAAGACGCTTCCAGGAAATCAACCTCGATTGGCAGATCCAGTTCGCGGACAAGGTCGGCGATGAAGACAAAACTGCCACGCAACAATCCGACGACAATCAATTTGTCGGTTCCTGCAAATTCTTCTGTGATTTCGTCGCATAAGGCCTCGATCCGTGCCGCGATGGACTTGGCCGAGATCATCTGGTCGATCACATATGCGCGGTCACTCATGCCGGCCCCCCTTGATCTTTGCGCCGCAACATACGACATGGGCCGCCATTGTCACTCTGCAAAACGCCGCAACGCCCATGCCAACCCATTCGGAAACAAAACGCCTGCCTTACTCGGCGCAGCAGATGTATGATCTGGTGGGCGACGTGGCCCGGTATCCGGAATTCCTGCCATGGTGTTCAGCCGCCCGAATCAGAAAAACCTGCACTCAGGACACTGCCCGCGTTCTTGAGGCGGATCTCGTGATTTCATTCAAGCTGTTTCGCGAAAGGTTCGGCAGTCGCGTCACATTGTGGGACTCCGAACATCGGATCGATACCGAATATCTGGACGGGCCGTTTAAATATC
>JBCCIK010000203.1:0-3065 GCA_039028255.1 Pseudomonadota bacterium
AGCCGCAACAGGATATATCCGCGTTGGTCAGGTCATCGCCCACAATCCAGTCGCGCCCGTCCAGATGCGTGTTCAGGATGTCGTAGGCCGCCTTCAACCGGCCCTGATGAAACGCAATAACGTCCGGGTTTCGATGTTTCTCAGGCAGGAAATTGATCAGGAACCGGGTCAGTCCCGCCACTGAACTTAACTTGTGGTTGTCCCACAACACCCAGCGCAGAACGTCGAAATGTTCGGATTTGCTCTGGCCGCCGAATTTTCCGGTTTTGCCGCTGATGTAGATCTGGATCGCGCCGGACTGGCTGAGTGTGAAGTCATCATCGACCAGGACCGGCGCTTCCCCCATCTCGTTAACGCTTTCGCGCCATTCCGGAGTACGGGCTTCGCCGGCGAAAAAGTCGACAAAAACCGGCTCCCAATCCAGTCCGCTGAGTTCCAGCGCCAGCGCCGCCTTATACGAATTGCCGCTTTCGCCAAAACAATGCAGCTTTATGGTCATGTTCAGATCCTCCCGTGGCGCTTTTTGCTGTCGCTGGATTTGAGTATTTGGAAAAAGATGAAACTCAGCCCGGGCAACGCTTTGTTAACGCTTTCAGGACAGGTTTGTCTGGCGGTACAGGCTGGAGAGCCGATGACCGCAAAAGGTGAAGTCGCCCCTGTTGCAAAGGTCATCGCACCCTGCGGCAGGGGCGCGCCTGTCTTTCATCTTTTTCCAAATACTCCCGCCGGAGGCGTCCGGCCGTGCAACCAGCGGGCCGGCGGGAATTGGGTTCAGCGTTTGCGATCCTCCAATTCAGCGTTGAACAGACGAAGCCGGTGGGTCAGATTATCGCTGTCAATGACACTGTTGAAATTTTCAAACAGAAACGACAGCGCTTCTCCTTCGTCGAGCCCGGCCTCGGCCGAGAATGTCCTGAGCCGCCGATATCCGTCTTCGGTCATGGCCACCGGGAATCTGCGGGTGAGGCGAAAACGTTTTGGCATCGGGTCTTTCTCCGTGTGTGGCACCTGGCGTGCGCCTGGCGTCACTTTAGGGATCAGAAATCGGCGGCGTCCAGCGCCATCACAGGGTCCGCACCCGTTTGGATCCGGCTGAGATGCATCGCAGTGGCGGGCAGTCGGCGGGCCATGTAATAGCGACCGGTCGCGATCTTTGCTTCGTAGAATGCACGATCGGTTGCGCCAGCATCCAGGGCGGCACGGGCCGATTTGGCCATCCGCGCCCACATCAGGCCCAGGCAAACATGACCGAACATATGCATGAAATCGTAGCTGCCCGACAGTGCGGCGTTGGGATTCTTCATGCCTTCCTGCATGAAGAACATCCCGGCAGCCTGCAAATCCTTGGACGCCGCTTTCAGCGGTTCGATGAAACCGGCATCAAAACTGTCGTCCTGACCAGCACTCTCCTTGCAGAAGTTTTTGACCATCTCGAAAAAGGCAATCACATGTTTGCCGCCGTCCTGCGCCAGTTTTCGGCCGACCAGATCGAGGGCCTGCACGCCATTGGCGCCTTCATAGATCATTGCGATCCGGGCATCCCGCGTGAATTGAGACATGCCCCATTCCTCGATATAGCCATGACCGCCATAAATCTGCTGGGCCAGCACGGTCATGTCGTAGCCTTCGTCGGTCAGGAAACCCTTGATCACCGGCGTCAGCAGAGAAATCAGCCCATCGGCGTCGTCATTCTGGCTGCGATGGGCCTGGTCGATCAGCGTTGCCCCCCAGAGGATGAAGGCGCGGGCGCCCTCGGCAAAGCTCTTCTGGTCCATCAGGCTGCGGCGGATGTCGGGATGCACGATCATCGGGTCGGCCGGGCCGTCCGGGTTCTTGGCGCCGGTCACATCGCGACCCTGCAAACGGTCCTTGGCATATTCAAGTGCATTCTGATAGGCCGCTTCAGCCTGGCTGAGGCCCTGCATGCCAACGCCCAAACGCGCCTCGTTCATCATTGTGAACATGGCGCGCATGCCTTTGTGTTCCTCTCCCAGCAGATATCCGGTCGCTTCGTCATAGTTCATCACGCATGTCGAATTGCCGTGGATGCCCATCTTTTCTTCGATCTTGCCGCAGGTCACGCCGTTGCGGGAGCCGATCGAGCCATCTTCGGTCACGTGGAATTTGGGCACGATGAACAACGAGACGCCTTTGATGCCTTCGGGGCCGCCGGGGATCTTGGCCAGGACAAGGTGAATGATATTTTCGGCCATGTCGTGCTCGCCTGCCGAAATAAAAATCTTCTGCCCGGAAATCTTGTAACTGCCATCGTCCTGGGGGTCTGCCTTGGTCCGCATCAGGCCCAGATCGGTGCCGCAATGGGGTTCGGTCAGGTTCATGGTTCCGGTCCAGTTGCACGAGACCATGTTCGGCAGATATGTCGCCTTCTGCTGATCCGTGCCATGAGCGAGGATGGCCGAAGCCGCACCATGGGTCAGGCCCTGATACATCACGAAAGCCTGGTTGGCGCCTGAGAACATCTCGCCCACCGCCGTGCCGATCACATAGGGCATGTTCTGGCCGCCGAATTCTTCGGGCATGTCCAGACCGGGCCATCCGCCTGCCTTGATTTCCTCGAATGCGTCGCGAAATCCGCTCGGGGTTCGCACGACGCCGTTTTCCAGAACGCAGCCTTCGGTGTCACCGACGACATTCAGTGGCTGCAGCACGTTCGAGGCCAGCTTTCCTGCCTCATCAAGAATGGCGCCAGTGAATTCGGGATCCAGGTCCGCGTATCCGGGAATATCCGATGCCGAGACATCGAGAACGTCGTGCAGAATGAATTGCATATCCTTGGTCGGTGCGGTGTAGGCGGGCATACTGTGCTCCCTGAAGTCTGGTTGGCGGCGTTTTGGAAGGGCGGAGATTTACTCCGCCGCTTCTTTGGTTTGTTGCATCGAGGCGATGACATTTCCGCCCCATTTAAGTTGCTCTTTCAGATCGTCGATCGCCTGGCACAGCTCGTCGCGCTGCGATTCCATATCGGCCAGACGTTCCAGCGCGATTTCATAGGTGCGCACGAACTGAGTGTGTTGCTGATCATCGATATGATAAAGGTCCAGCAG
>JBCCIK010000204.1:0-2934 GCA_039028255.1 Pseudomonadota bacterium
CGCAAAACAAGGTCAGTGGACGTGCCTGGCAAAAGGGGAGAAATCGATGGCCCTTGACTATTCACAGGACATGTCGATGTCGCGGCGCGCGATGAAGGCGGAATTGCTGGATGCGGAAACCGAACTTGAGCTGGCATATGCCTGGCGAGACGACCGCGATGAAGAGGCGCTTCACAGGCTGATCACGGCCTATATGCGTCTGGCAATTTCCATGGCATCCAAGTTCAAACGCTATGGCGCGTCGATGAACGATCTCATTCAGGAAGCCGGGCTGGGTCTGATGAAAGCCGCCGACAAGTTTGATCCAGACCGTGGGGTTCGGTTTTCGACCTATGCGGTCTGGTGGATCAAAGCCAGCATTCAGGTTCATGTCATGCGCAACTGGTCGATGGTGCGCACCGGGTCAACATCAGAGCAGAAATCTCTTTTCTTCAATATGCGACGGGTACAGGCTCGGCTGGAACGCGAGGCCGCGACAGACGGCATTACGCTTGACCGGCACCGTTTGCACGAGATGATTGCCGAAGAAATTGGTGTACCACTGCGGGATGTCGAAATGATGGATGGCCGCTTGGCCGGGTCCGACTTCTCGCTGAATGCAGTGCAGGCGGCTGACGATGATGGGCGCGAATGGATTGACGTCCTTGAAGATGACAGTGTGCAGGCAGCCGAACAGGTTGAGCATTCTCATGACACAGCGCAATTGCGCGAATGGTTGCTGACCGCGATGAGCGCACTGAACGAGCGTGAACGCCTGATTGTCCGCGAGCGCAAGCTGCGCGAAGACCCGCGCACGTTGGAAAGTCTTGGTCAGGAACTGGGCTTGTCAAAGGAACGCGTTCGTCAGTTGGAGGCCGCAGCGTTTGGGAAGATGCGCAAGAGCCTTGAGACCCAGTCGCGAGAGGTGCAAAACTTCCTCGTATGAGGTATCTCAAAAATCTGTTTGCGACGGTTTTGACCGGGCTGGCATTCCTGTCGGGCGCGTCACATGCGTCTGAGAAGATTCCTCAAATCGTACTGGACGCTATGAGCGGCATGGATGTCGTTATTCTGGGCGAGGTCCACGACAACCCCAATCACCACCAAATACAGGCAGCCGCGGTTTCGGCACTTGCGCCACGTGCGGTTGTCTGGGAAATGCTGACCAAAGAGAACGCAGCAAAAATCAACCGGCAAATTGTCTCCGATCCCGCGGAATTGGCCAGTGTTCTGCGCTGGGCGGAGTCCGGCTGGCCGCCATTTTCGATGTATTTGCCGATTTTTGAGGCCGCCACAGATGCAAGATCTTATGGCGCGCTTGTTCCGCGTGCAGCGGCGCGCCGGGCATTGGAAACCGGTGCAGCCGCAGCGTTTGGAGCCGAAGCAGACCGGTTTGGGCTAAACAGCCCCTTGCCACCTGACGAACAAGCCGCCCGCGAAGCTGATCAGCACGCCGCGCATTGCGAAGCGATGCCGATTGAAATGATGCCACAGATGGTCGAAATACAGCGCCTTCGCGACGCTGTTCTGGCGCGCGCAACGCTGGATGCACTGGAAGACACCGGCGGACCTGTGTTCGTTATCACTGGCAATGGTCATGCGCGCATGGATCGTGGTGTACCGGTCATGCTGAAAAGGATGGTTCCGGGGCTGCGCCTGTACGTTCTGGGGCAGTCCGAAGACGGTGTCATAGCCGGCGAATTTGACGGTGTGATCGACAGCCCTGCGCCGGATCGTGAAGATCCCTGTGCGGCGTTCAGCTGATAGTGTCCGGGATTATCCGCTGGCGCATTCAGGCAGGCTTGCATACTCTCGGCGGCGATCCTGAATTCGGGAAAAGCTGAACATGTTGGCGTCAAAGAACATTCTGCTGATCATCGGTGGTGGTATTGCCGCCTATAAAAGCCTTGATCTTATTCGGCGGTTGCGAGAACGCGGGGCCAATGTGACGGCCGTGCTGACATCGGCGGGCGAACAGTTCGTGACGCCGTTGTCGGTGTCCGCGCTGACTGGCGCCAAGACCTATCGCGACTTGTTCGATCTGACCGATGAAGCCGAAATGGGACATATCCAGTTGTCCCGCTCGGCGGACCTGATTGTTGTCGCGCCGACGACCGCCGATTTGATGAGCAAGATGGCACATGGTGCGTCCAATGACCTGGCCTCGACCCTTCTGATGGCAACCGATACGCCGGTGCTGATTGCGCCCGCGATGAATGTTCGTATGTGGGAACACCCCGCGATGCGCCGCAATCACAGGCGGCTTCTGGACGACGGAATATCGGTCGTGGGCCCAAACGAGGGCGACATGGCCTGTGGCGAATATGGCCCGGGGCGAATGGCAGAGCCGTTGGAAATAGTGGATGCGGTCACCGCCGCATTTGGTGCAGGGCCGCTGGCGGGAAAGCACATTCTGGTGACCTCAGGGCCAACCCATGAGCCAATCGATCCGGTGCGCTATATCGCCAACCGGTCCTCGGGCGCACAGGGAACGGCGTTGGCACGTGCTTTGACCGCACTTGGGGCACAAGTGACGTTTGTGACCGGCCCGGCGGATGTCCCTGCGCCCGAAGGCGTCACGGTCGTTGCAGTTCAAAGTGCCCTGGAAATGGCCGACGCGGTTGCCGCAGCCTTACCGGCGGATGCCGGTGTCTTTGCCGCAGCCGTGGCGGATTGGCGTGTTGCACAGGCGTCGGATCGGAAGCTGAAAAAAAGCCGGGATGGTCTGCCGACGCTGAGTTTTGCGGAAAACCCGGATATTCTGAAAACGGTCTCGCATCTGAAAGACGGGCGACCGGCGCTGGTGGTGGGCTTTGCCGCCGAAACCGATGATGTCATCGCCAATGCAACCGCCAAACGAGAGCGCAAGGGTTGCGACTGGATCGTGGCCAATGATGTCAGTCCTGAAACCGGGATCATGGGCGGAGCGGAAAATGCTGTTGTGCTGATTTCAAA
>JBCCIK010000205.1:0-2916 GCA_039028255.1 Pseudomonadota bacterium
GGGCCCAATATCAAATCGGTTCCGGGGTTTGACAAATCAAAGATCTGCCTCACCGCCGTGCGGACCGAAGTTTTCAACGGGTTTATTTTCGTCAACCTTGATGACAATGCCGCCCCGATGGACGACTGGTACCCCGGCGTGCGCGAGGAATTGCGCGCCTTTGTCCCTCAGATCGATCAACTTGAACCATTGGAATGGATCGATGCCAGCGAGCACTGCAACTGGAAAGTCAGCGTCGAAAACTATTCTGAATGCTATCATTGCCCAACCAACCACACGACATTCGCAACCGGTGTGATCAAACCCGAAACCTACGATATTCAGCCGCTCGATGATGGTTATGTTTTGCGTCACACGACAGAGTGCCAGAACCTCGATGCGATGACCTATCCGATCGACCCAAGCGCGAACGAACATGCCGGCGAGTATCGCAGTTGGTATTTATGGCCGATGTTTTCGTTTCAGGTCTATCCCGGCAATGTCCTGAACACCTATCACTGGCGAGCAGATGACGTGGATCACTGCACGGTTCATCGCGGCTGGTACACGGAAAACGGCACGGAAAGCTCTGTTATTCGAAAACTGGCTGTCCAGGACCGGCAGACCACCGTGGCCGAGGACATTGATCTGGTTGAATCCGTGCATCGCGGGTTGAAATCCCGTGGTTATCGGCCCGGGCCGCTGGTGCTGGACCCCGACTGCGGGGTGCTTTCGGAACATTCAATAAAAACATTGCAACAATGGATGCGCGACGCCGTAGAGATCTGAAAGGACACCGCATGGCCAACCTCTTTGACGAAGATCTGTTCCGCAAGGGTCTGGAACAGCGACGGGGCACTCTGGGCGCTGAATATGTCGACAAAAACCTGTCCGGTGCGGATGATTTCAACCGCCCGTTTCAGGAGGCCATGACAGCTTGGTGCTGGGGCTTTGGCTGGGGTGATGACGTGATTGATCCAAAGACCCGGTCGATGATGAACCTGGCGATGATCGGTGCGTTGGGCAAAATGCACGAATGGGAAATTCACTGCCGTGGCGCCTTGAACAATGGGGTCAGCAAGGAACAAATCCGCGCCATCGTTCATGTTGTCGGCATTTATTGTGGCGTTCCCCAGGCCATGGAGTGTTTTCGTGTTGCGCGCAAAGTACTGGAGGACGCAGGTCAGCTTTGATCTGCGCCCGGCGCCCATCGGAGGACGGCGCAAGCTTGCCGTAATACGTTACAAAAAATTCAGATTCTGAAAAATTCTGTTATGTAAATCTTGCTCCGAATCGCCATTGAGGGTATTACCCGACCAACCAGTCGCTTATTGGCCAGCGGATTTGCCGGAGAAACCCTGAGATGCAAGCCTTGATCTGCGATGCGCAACGAACCCCGATCGGTCGGTACGGCGGAGCATTGTCCGGCATAAGGACTGACGATCTGGCCGCGATTCCGCTGGCGGCTTTGCGGCGACGCAACCCGGATCTGGACTGGTCGGCAATCGATGACGTTATCCTGGGCGATGCCAATCAAGCTGGGGAAAGCAACCGGAATGTGGCCCGGATGGCCGCTTTGCTGGCCGGTCTGCCTGTCGAGGTTCCGGGCACCACGATCAACCGGCTGTGCGCCTCGGGAATGGATGCGGTGGGCATGGCTGCCCGCGCGATCAGGGCTGGCGATTACGACATGGCCATCGCCGGCGGTGTCGAAAGCATGAGCCGCGCGCCCTTTGTCATGCCCAAGGCCACAACCGCATTTTCCCGCACCAACGCGGTGTATGACACTACGATTGGCTGGCGGTTCGTGAACCCAAAGATGCAGGACGCCTATGGCATCGACTCGATGCCACAAACCGCCGATAACGTCGCCGAGGATTATCAGATAAGTCGCGCTGATCAGGACGCATTCGCCGCGCGCAGCCAGGCGCGATGGGCTGCCGCGCAGCAGGCTGGTCACTTTGCAGAGGAAATCACTTCTGTGAGCATTCCGCAGCGCAAAGGCGACCCCATCGAATTTGACACGGACGAGCATCCACGTCCCGATACAGGTATCGATAAACTTGCAAACCTCAAAGGCATCAATGGCGACGACAATACTGTGACCGCAGGCAATGCAAGCGGCGTCAATGATGGGGCTGGCGCAATTCTGCTGGCCAGCGAGGATGCCGCCGCACAAAACGGGCTGACCCCAATCGCGCGTGTCGTCGGCATGTCGGTGGCCGGTGTCGCGCCTCGGATTATGGGGATCGGGCCTGTTCCGGCCGTGCGCAAGGCCCTTGCGCGGGCCGGATTAACCATATCGCAGATGGATGTGATAGAATTGAACGAGGCGTTTGCCAGTCAGGGGCTTGCCGTCTTGCGGGAACTGGGTGTGGCCGATGACGCTGTGCATGTGAACCCGAATGGGGGCGCCATCGCAATTGGACACCCGTTGGGCATGTCCGGCGCGCGGCTGGTGATGACCGCCGCGTATCAGTTGAAACGCACCGGCGGGCGCTATGCCTTGTGCACGATGTGCGTTGGCGTTGGACAGGGCGCGGCCCTGATCCTGGAACGTGTTTAGGGAGGAGATCGCAAATGTATGCACAAATGGTCAAATCATCCGGAACCGGCGTCAAATCCCGCGCCGAGATGACAGAGCAGGAACGCGCCTTTCAGGACAAGATCGACGCGGACATCAAGATCGAACCCAGGGACTGGATGCCGGAAGAGTACCGCGCGACGCTGATCCGCCAGATCGGCCAGCACGCCCATTCCGAAATTGTCGGGCAACTGCCGGAAGGCAACTGGATCACCCGCGCCCCGACGCTGGAACGAAAGGCGATCCTGCTGGCCAAGGTGCAGGATGAGGCCGGGCATGGACTATATCTTTACTGCGCCGCCGAAACGTTGGGGGTAAGCCGCGACGAGCTGACCGAAATGCTTCTGGACGGA
>JBCCIK010000206.1:0-2818 GCA_039028255.1 Pseudomonadota bacterium
GTCCAATCGAACAGTCACATCCGAATTCCGTTTCGGTTTGTCGCAACTCTGCCAGCCGCG
Organism: Pseudomonadota bacterium; assembly: GCA_039028255.1. GTDB lineage: Bacteria > Pseudomonadota > Alphaproteobacteria > Rhodobacterales > Rhodobacteraceae > Ruegeria. Next base: position 61 of record JBCCIK010000206.1, read on the forward strand.
TGACAATTGTATTGGCTGATTCAAGCGCGTTGCAGCGGGCGGCGCCTGCGTCCTCACCGGCAGGAAACACCGCCAGAACCGCGTCGCCGATGAATTTGAGAACTTCGCCGCCATGATCTTCGATGATCCCGGACACCGTTTCAAAAAACTGATTGAGCCGTTCGATAAACACATCCCGGCCCAGTTTCTCTTCCATGAGAGTTGATCGGCGCAAGTCGCAGAACATGATCGCCGCATCGATCTCGTCGCCGTCGCCACGCCGGATTTCACCACCCAGCACGCGTGCTCCGGTGCGCTTGCCAACATAGGTTTCCAGCAGCGCCCGCGCGTTTTCGCGCTGCATGAAGACCTCATAAAACCGCCCGATAACGGCAGAGCACTCGAATATCAGCCCCAGGTTTTCCGTTGTGAAACCATCGGGATGGTCACTGGTCAGGGTCAGAACATTGATCTGACCGTTCGAGAACGGCAGCGGCATGGCCACGTAATCGGTGGCGCCCTGGGCCTTCAGGTCTTCGATTATCGGGAAATTGTGGTGCAGGTGTTTGTCCGTCAGCCGCTGGCGCACACCGCCCATCCCCTCGCTGACATGGCGCAGCGGGCTGTTCTGATATGCCGGGTGATCATGAATTTCGTAAGTCGGGGCAAAGGTCGAAATCTCATCGACATTTTGATCCCAGATGTATCTTTTTCCGGCAATCAGCGGGTGCAGCGACCAGACCAGAACACTCAGGCGAGACACGGCGATACCATTGGCCCGCATCCGTTCCGCCAGCGCCTGGGTAAAATCCTCGGGCGTCGCAATCGAGGCGGTGCTGCGCAACAACCAGTCGACCAGAGGACCAATGATATTGCCATCATCCCCATCCTTCAGAGTGTTTTCACCCAGATCGATGTGATCATAGGCGTCAGGCATGAACCCGACATGGCCCTGAATCTCGACACTTTCGGGAAACGCATCTTCGTAGGCCCATAATGCGTTGGGCAGAAACTGGGCGTCGATCTTCATGTCGTGATAGGTAGCCGTCCCTTTGAAGGGGCAGAAGGTCTGCAAATCCGTCGGATCGCTGACATTGACTGTCACGTCGGCTCTTGGAAAGTAGACCGCCGGCGGCAACCTCGTTTCATACATTACTTTTGCGCTGGTGCTGGATGCCAGTTCTACGCCGTTGCGATACACTGCAACATGGCCCTTCAGCGGTTCGATTTTGATCCCATAGCCTTTGGCTCGGGGCGCGGCGTGGACATTCATTTGGCCGACCTCTCTGGCGCCTGATTACTCAAAAATGGTTCCGGACAATGTGCATTCCAAGTCCGTGAGCAAAATTTTCAAGACTCCCTCTGGCGTCAGACCATTTGTATCACGTCTTTCTCAATCGCCAGCATATATCCGCGACGCGCAATATTCTTGACCAGCAATTCGCTGATCATCTGGTTTCCCAGTGCGTCGCGCAGCCGTTTTATGCGCGTGGCCCCGGCGGCCTCCTCGCAATCAGAGGCATCGCGGCCGGAAATCACCGCTTCGATCTGAGCGCCCGACAGCACATCGTCATCCATGCGCGCTTCTGCCAGTACCGACAAGGTTTCGATGGCGGCCGATGTCAGTTTGAAATCCATATTGTTGAGGTAGACGGTGTTTTCTTCGCGGCTGATCAGCAGCGAACTGACCTGAATACCTGTACGTTCGATCTGGGCCATGCGCCGGTTGAGCAGGACCAGCATCACCAGAAACACAAGGGCCGCGATCAGCATGGCACTGGCAAACACCAGCAGCACAAAGATGACCATTCGATAGCTGGCCAGCGTATCGGCAAAGGCGGTGCCGGACTGGGCCAGAATTTCAAGCAGCTTTATTTCCGGCTGGCTGGTCAGATCACTTTCGACAAACAGGCGTTCGACCCGTTCGTTGAACGCATTTGCCGAGGGCAACATCAAAATCAAAAATACGACGGCCGCGGCCAGGATGCTGGCGATTGCAGCTATTCCAATTCCAACCATTCGGGTCCCCGAGCGACGGGCATCAGTAGCGGAGATAATTCGGTCCGGCATCACCCTTCCTTTCTTGCAGTCCCTCCGGACCAAAGACCGATAACACGCTCAACAGCGTCCAGCCGGCCGCTGACAGACGATCAGCCACCTCGGTTTTTGCCTGAGCCTCCTGGCAACTGCTGACTTGCATCACGCCATAGTGCAGACGCAACGGTGCATCCTGTTTCGCTTTGTAATCGGCATAACAATCCTGGGCCATGGCCGGGGACGAGAGCAAACAGGTCGCAATCACGATTGTGTAAAGAAGGGCATTTTTCATAACGGCCATCCTGCGCCTGCAACTCGGGATATTCAATAACACCGGGGCATTGCGGGCGCTGTTATCCAATAGCAAGACCGCGATATTGAGCGACGTTCCCGACTGCCGTCAGTCTTGTGTCATCACATTGCCTGGTTCCGCCGTTGCGCCAGGCCCAGAACAAGGAACAAGACCATGCACCGCAAGTTCATCGCCCTCATCGTGTCGAGTGCCATCGCCATCACCGGATTTTCGGCCCTTCCGGCGCGTGCCGGAGACACCGAACGGCTGCTGGGAGGTTTGGCCGCGCTGACGATACTGGGAATTGCACTTCATCAGCGCGAAAAACGAAAAGATCGCCGCCGCCAGGTCGCGCCCAAGGTGCACCACAACCCTGTCCCTCAACAGCATTCGATCCGCCCGCTGCCGGACCGCGTTGCGAAATACAACCTGCCGGCAAAATGTCTCAAA
>JBCCIK010000207.1:0-2811 GCA_039028255.1 Pseudomonadota bacterium
ATGGCTGTCATGGGCAACGGTTGACGCAATGGCCATTGGTCCCTGATAGCCAAATCCGGACACAAATGCGTTTGTGACGCCGCCGGTTGCTCTGTGGCGTTCTACCAAAGCGATCTGGCACACATCGCCGTCGCCTTCGACCAGACCGTTTCGAACCGGCAGATCAGCCTTGAGCGCCTTGGTCGGGGCCTGGTTTTCGACCACGCCGATCACGTTTGCCCGGGCCGTGTTGGCCCCGGCCGGAGCGGCAATCTCAAAATCGGCGGCTCGCAAAACGTGCCCCAGATGAACGGTGTTCCGGGCCGCGTCAGGCCAGTTGTAGTGCGGACAATCAACCATTATTGTGCCGTTTTCGGCAACAACCTGTCCGCGGGCAATAACCAGATCAATCGGCAGGTCCCGCAAGTCGGAGGTCAGGATGATATCGGCGCGACGACCCGGCGTGATCGAGCCAATCTCGCGTTCCAGTCCGAAATGTGTCGCCGTATTGATGGTGGCCATCTGAATGGCGACCAACGGATCGCATCCGCAGGAAATGGCATGCCTGACCACACGATTCATATGGCCCTCATTGACCAAAGTTCCGGAATGGCAGTCATCGGTGCACAGGATGAAGTTTCGCGGATCGAGGCCTTTTTCGGTTATCGCCGTGATCTGGCTTTCAATGTCAAACCAGGCGCTGCCCAGCCGCATCATTGACCGCATACCTTGCCGGACGCGGGCAATTGCGTCTGCCTCGCACGTCCCTTCGTGATCATCCGCTGGCCCGCCAGCGACATAGGCTGCAAAATCAGGGCCCAGATCCGGCGAGGCATAATGCCCACCCACGGTTTTGCCCGCGCGCTGGGTTGCGGCGATTTCAGCCAGCATTTGTGGGTCGCCATTTGAAACGCCAGGAAAGTTCATCATTTCTCCCAGACCGATAATGCCGGGCCAGGACATTGCTTCGGCAACGTCATCTGGCGAGATTTCGTATCCGGTGGTTTCCAGTCCCGGCGCCGACGGCGCGCAGGACGGCATTTGCGTGAAGATGTTGACCGGCTGCATCAGCGCCTCGTCATGCATCATGCGTACGCCGTCGAGACCAAGAACATTTGCAATCTCGTGAGGATCCGTGAACATGGATGTGGTCCCATGCGGAATGACCGCCCGGGCAAATTCGGCCGGTGTCAGCATGCCGCTTTCGACATGCATATGCGCGTCACACAGGCCCGGCAGCATATACCGGCCGTCCGCTTCGATCACGTTGGTGTCGGGGCCGATGCAATAGGACAGATCACCGCCGACACAGGCAATTCTGCCATCGGCAATTGCGACTGAATGATCGGGCAACTGCTCTCGACTGTGAACGTTGACCCAGTGTCCGCCGCGCAAAACCATGTCGGCCGGTTCGCGACCCGCGGCCACCGCGATCAGTCTGGGGGCCACATCCGGCCAACTGGGAAATGATGCATGTTCCATGACACAACTTTCCTGAATGTCCACGCAGGTGCAAGCCCAGAACGCACCCGGACTGCAATGTCATCAAACCGACATATTCAACGCGGTGCTTGTCAACGCAGATGACCGTATTCATTCTGAGACAATGGACTATGACTCTGTGAGTGCCGATATTTTTGGCCGCTCCCTGAAAGGGATTGGCCTGAATCTGTTGGTGAGTGACGTCAAAGCGCAATGCGCCTTTTTAGAGGCTGTTTTTGATATGCGCACCTATCAGGCGACCGCCGATTTTGCCATTGTGACATATGGAGAGCAGGTTTTTCAGTTGCACTCGGATGGAACGTATCACTCCAATCCATTGCTGAGTCTGGTGCCCGAGTCAGGGCCGCGTGGCGGGGGCTTGGAAATTCGGCTGTATGACAGTGACCCCGATCAGGCCCATGACCGCGCCGTTCAAACCGGTGCAATGATATTGCAGGGCCCGACCGACAAACCGCATGGCCTGCGCGAGTGTTTCATTCTGTGCAGCAATGGGTATGCCTGGGTTCCCAGCCGGGCCAAGGATTAGCGGTGCGCGATCGGCTGCGCGGCCTGTTCTTCCGCCAAAGTTGTTCGAATCCAATTGGCAAAGGCCAGCGCGCCCGGTGATTCCTCGGCCTGGGGCGACATCAAAAGGTAATAGGCCTCGTCCATCGGGACGCGATGACGGAACGGAGCAATCAGCCTGCCGTCCTCCAACATGGTCCGGGCGATTGTGTCGTGGGCCAGGCACAACCCCCCTCCGGCCACGGCAACCGACAGGCTGACCAAATAAGTCGTGGCGTAGGTAATCCGCGGATTTGGCCATGTTAGAGCCTGATCTTCGGCCCAACTGGCCCAATTGCACAACACGTTCGAGCAGTCATAAAGCGGCTGCATGTACAGATCTTCCAGCGTAACCGGGAAACCGGGCGCGCAGACCGGATAATACTCATCGGTGCGCAATCGTTCAGTCCTGACCGTGTCGCCGGGGCGCAGCGAATACCGGATTTCGATATCGGCACCTTCCGCCATTTCGCGGGGCTCCCACAGTTCGGTCGAGACGTTCAGATGAACCTCCGGATGGGTTGCACGAAACGCCGGCAGTCGCGGGGCAAGCCAGTTCACGGCGAAGGTGATATTGCACTGAACCTGCACAACATCCTGATGCGCCCCGGTGATCGCTCGCGTGCCGCGCATCAACGTGCGAAAGGCATCCCGGACCACCGGCAGATAGGTCATGCCCGCTTCCGTCAGTTCCAGGGCCCGCGGCCGGCGATGAAACAAAATCTGTCCCAGATGCCCTTCCAGCGATTTGATCTGCTGGCTGACCGCGCTTTGAGTCATGTTCAG
>JBCCIK010000208.1:0-2799 GCA_039028255.1 Pseudomonadota bacterium
CCGATGTCCTTGTGGTTTGTCGACATAAACCAGCGGGTAAAGAACCCCCGCGTATCCTCATGTTCGTGGCCGTGAACGGCTGCGTCCGCCATTGAGGTGCCTCCTGTTGCAATTCATGCACGCAAAGGACAGGTCCAATACGCACAGTGTTTAGCCGGTTTTAGAATGCGGGGACGGGTGCTTCAATGGTCGAGTGCGATCTGAATCAAGATAAATGGCCGCACCCCCTTGCAACATCAGGCGCAATGCCAGGCTATAATTTGCTCAAAGACCGGCGAACGCGGGATAACGGACGCCAGTCCTGGGTTTGGCAAAACGGGCCGGCGCAGCCGCGCAATTGCAGGATGCCGGAGTTGAGTTTCCGGACACTGCCGCGGTAGACGCGGCCACTTTCCGGGTCGGTCAACTGCCCGCCGGTCCAGCCGCTTTCCGTCTGAACCAGCCCGTGCACCACAACGTCACCAACAGCCGCAGCGTGCCAGCCGGCCATGTTCCAACCCCACAGAAGCCGGCCGCATGTGGACTTGGCAGACCCGGCGCAGGGCTCGAACCGCACCACCATTCCCAGTCCCGGCGAAGCATAAGTGCCCCTCAGAGGTTCTGCGCGCAGTTGTGTTCCGGCCAATACCATCAGCAGCACCAGTCCGGCCATCGCGCTCAGCCCTGTTCGCGTGCGGCCAATGCGCGGCGCGACACGGGCGAATTCGGACAGGTAGTCAGGATGTTCGGTCCCCATCCATCTGTCCCACCAGGTGAAATACAGCCCCATGTTCCAGCGTGCATTGGCGTGGTGCAGGTCATGATGGGTCACGCTGGTCAGCCAGCTGAACACAGGACGACCGGCTCGGTCAGCGGGAAACACCTCGTATCCGCAATGACCCAGCGCATTGCGCAACATCATATGGAAAACAAAGATAAGGATCGCACCGGGATGCATTGGCACAATCACGAGAAACAGGGGCAGAAATCCGGCATTTACCACGGCTTCGGTTGCGTCAAACGAATAGGATGTGAACGGTGTCGGATTGTGCGACCGGTGATGTGTACGGTGCGCGATCCGAAAAATAGCCGGGCGATGCAGTGCCCGATGCGACCAGTAAAACCACGCGTCATGGGCCACGATGATCAGCGCGGTGCTGAACCAGAACCAAAGCCAACCGTAATCGGCCACTCTGAGATAGATGGGTATAAGCCCGTGTTGCGCGCCGACCGAAATCAGGACGCCGGTACAGGCAAAAATCAGAATCGTACGCAGGCTGATCGCCACCTCGCGCCGGATCTGCGACCAGCCCGGCGTCTGGCGTCGGATTTTCCGGTCTCTCAGCCGGTGTGACAGGGCTATATTGATGATGGCAAAAACGCCGCCCGCGCCGATAGCATAGCGCAGCACGTCATGTGTCACGGTGCCGGCAATGATCTTGAACAGGATTTCGGGGGTCATAGTCAAAGCTCCGCATTGGCTGAAAAAATCAATACAGTCAGCTTGTTGCGGAACGAAACTCAGGTCGCGTCGATTCTGAATTCAACCGGCATTTGCAGAATTTGATTCGAATTATTCGGAATCGATGGTTCCGGTGGTGCGATACTCACGCGGGCTCTGGCCGGTTTGAGCCCGAAAAGCCTTGTTGAAGGGCCCCAAAGACGCAAATCCGCACTCATAAGCAATTTCCAGAATAGTGGTTGTGTGGTTGTCGGGGTCTCTCAACAAGGTCTTGGCAGCTTCGATTCGATGCCCGTTTATGAAGGTCGAGAAATTCCGGTACCCCAGATCGCGGTTTATTGTCCGGCGCAGCTTGTGCTCTGGGATGCCAACTTCGTCGGCCAGGGCGGCGACGGTCAGACCCTCGCGCTGCCAGATCCTGTTCTGCATCAACGCCTCGATCCTGTCGATCACGGGGTTGGGCGCGGCTGGCTCTCTCACCTTGGTCGGGGCATCATGGCCAAACAGATCTGCGGCCGGTCGCAAGGCCCAGATCGCAAATACCACGGCCAGCAACAGGATTGCAGCCGCTTGCAAAAGAAATACCCAGTCTGGAAGGTGTTGATCGTCCACAAGCAGTTCGACCGCCGATATCACAACGCCCAGCCCCCCCATGATGCCCAGAAACGCCCGACGCAATCTGCGGCGACTGGTCACCAGATCTTGCCGGTCCGATACTGCGGCAAGGACGACCAGCCCGGCATAGACCCCCAGCACCAGAGCGCCCCGGCCCACAAGAGCGGGCCCATCCAATGTTGCCAGTATTGACGACACGGCGGCCAGTCCAGCCAGCACCATCCATGGTCGCCTGTCCTGGGTCCGGTCGGTCAGCAACTCCATCATCATCCAGGTCAGGCCCAGCGGCGCAAGTGTGGCACCGGCGATCAGTATTTGTCGAACCGGTTCGCTGATCATCCCGGACGCGGACGGGGCCGACACAGCAAGGTAGCAGCCAATCATCGCACCGAACGCGACGATTGCTGCCGCGCCGCGATTGCGAAATGTCGTCATCAGGATCAGCCCGGTGACGCCAACAACGCCCAGTGCAGCCCCGCGCAACAGAAGGTCCAGCATGTCGGTGTCCAATTCACCATGTGGAAAAAGTGGTCTTCAGTTCTGCACAATTGCGCGCGCCGCGTCTTGTCGATTCTGAACCGGCACCATTTGAAATCAACTGTTTGTCGCTTGACCCGGTCTGAATCGGCCCGCACAAAGACACGCAACCAACAAAAGGTAGTCGCAATGTCTTATGACCCGGATAATGTTTTTGCCAAGATCCTGCGCAATGAGATCCCGTCGATCGGCGTTTATGATGACAA
>JBCCIK010000209.1:0-2729 GCA_039028255.1 Pseudomonadota bacterium
CTTGCGACCCTGTTGTTTGCGCCAATTGTTGCCGTGCGGTACGGCATACCCTGCCCCGGCCTGCGCGACCTGTTGCGCTATAGCGTGCTCAGCCTGCTGCTGGTCAGCTTCTTCTGGTGCATGTTCGCCGCACTGCGCCTGACCACACCGCTCAACACAGCGGCGATCTTTTCGCTGAGCCCGGTCATCACCGCAGCCATTGCGGCCGTCCTGTTGCGGGAAAAAATGATGTTCTCGGCGCGGGTAGCCTTGCCGCTTGGGGCCATCGGTGCAATCTGGGTGATCTTTCGCGGCGATGTCGACGCGCTGATGGCGCTGAGGCTTGGGGCCGGCGACCTGCTGTTCCTGGCCGGCACGATTGCGCTCGCCACTTACGGCACTTTGGTCAAGGTCCTGCATCGCGGCGAACCGGCGGCCCGCATGACCTTCTGGATCCTGGCGACAGGATCGGTCTGGTTGTCCTTCTTGGCGCTTCCCGGCCTGCGCAGCGTCGCTTGGGCTGAGATCCCCATCGCAACATATGCCGGGATCGCCTATCTGTCGGTCTTTTCCACCATCGTCACATTCTTCTTGTTCCAGTGGAGCACAACCCGGATCGGTCCAACCCGCGTAATGTCCTACACGTTTCTAAATCCGGCTCTGGTGCTGATTATCGGCCTGGTGTTCGCGGACAGTCTGCCGCCTTTTGCGACATGGCCGGGCGTGATATTGGCAATCGCAGCCACCGTCGTTTTGCAGACGAATTTTTCGGTCCGGGCCAGACCGGTCACACCGGGCCCCCGGCCTGCGCTGGAAAGCTGACAGAGCCGAGATAATCCGTCATTCAACGGGACCGAGAGGACGCGACAATGCCCACGACCCAGCCACACACTGCTTTGATTGCGCGTCGCCCCGGCACCGCGCGTCTGACTTGCCGCGGTTCCGGTGTTCTGCCACTGCGCGTCTTGTGTTTTGCCACGATTGCCGGGGGCCTGACGGCCCCAGCCAGCGCGCTGGCCCATGTGCGCTGGTTTGTCGACCCCGACAGTCCCGTGATGGCAACCTTCGAACCATATTCCCTGTTTGACCCCGCCGTCCTGATCTGGGCGGTGATCGCCGTGGCGCTGGTTGGGCTTGCGATTTTTCTGGACACCAGGTTGCCAGCCATCCCAATCGCCAGCACCAAGATCCGCCATGACGTGATGGAGCTGATGCGGATCTTGACAGGCATGTCTTTTCTGCTGACAGCCTATGAGGGAGCTCTGGTGGCCCCGCATCTTCAGGCCCATGGCGGGTTCGGGCTGTTTCTGGTCTTTCTGCAAGCCGGGATCGGGATCTTGCTGCTGAGCAATCATTTCCTGCATCACGCCGCTCTGATGATGCTCCTTTTGTTTCTGGGCATGCTGATCCAGTTCGGGTTTGTCCTGTCATTTGAATACGTCAACGTCATCGGAATTGCGCTGTTTTTGCTGTTTAATTATTTTCCTTCCGACGATATGCGCGAGAAGTTGAAACCTTATTCGGTGGATATGCTGCGGATCTTCACTGGGCTTTCCCTGATCATGCTTGGCGTGTTCGAGAAGTTGCACGGGGCCGCTTTGGGCCAGGCTTTCATCGCGGACTATCAGTGGAATTTCATGCAACCGCTCGGGTTCGGGTGGTTCGACGACCGGTTGTTTGTGCTTTCGGCCGGCGTGATGGAAGTGGTCTTTGGCGTTATTCTGGTCCTGGGCGTGGTGACACGGCTGAACATACTGGTGGTTGCCGGGTTGATGCTGACCTCGAACCTGGTTTTCATCCTTCAGAACGAGCAGAATGAGGCGCTGATAGAATTGATTGGCCATTTGCCCATCATCGCGACCGCGTTGATCCTGCTGCTACTGGGATATGGTCAGCGCCTGAAAATCACGCCAAGACGGACTGCAAGCTGACCAGTTCAAGGAGGATCGGATGAACCTTCACGGCAATCTGCGGATTCCGCTGATCTATGGCCTTTACTGGTCTGCCGCCTGTCTGTTTCTGGGTATTCTGGCCGCGCCGATGTTCACCTCCGCGCCTGTCGGGCAGGCGGCGGATACCGGGCATGGGCATGGCGAAATCCACAGCACGGTCGAAGTGGATCCGGACTCAGCACCTAAAGTTTCGATCCGCGTTGTGCGCGACACGCTTTCCGGCTGGAATGTGTTTCTGGAGGTCGACAAGTTTACCTTTGCACCGGAACGCGTCAATCAGGCCAATGCCCCGAACGAAGGGCATGCGCATCTGTATCTGAATGGCCAAAAGGTCACCCGACTATACGGGACCGCGTTTCACCTGTCTGACCTGCCGCCCGGGCGGAATGTGATATCCGTGGGCCTGAACGCCAATGACCATTCCGATCTGGTCCTTAATGGCCAGCCAATCGGGGCGGAGGTGGTGGTCGTCACAGAAGAAGAGTAGCCGGGACTAGGCGACATGTTCAGTTTTTGACGATGGTCTGCGCGTGCGAAACAAAAACCCGGAATTTACGCAACGCAAACCGCCAATTCCAGGGGTTTGGCATATGCGTTGATCAGCCAAACCGGCTTATGGATTCGATGTCGTCGGCAGTCAGCCCGGTCAGGATATCGTCTATCGAGTCACTGTGAAAAAACTCCGCGTCCGGCCCCGGATTTGTCGCGCTGCCCATCTCGCGGTTGTCTAATTGTACTTTTTCGGGGGCTTGGGCAAGGATGGCCGCAGTATAGGGAAATCGCATGTCAAGAATGGTC
>JBCCIK010000210.1:0-2685 GCA_039028255.1 Pseudomonadota bacterium
CAGGAAAAACTGCCGGTCTGACCTCGACCGATTTCGTGCGTGTGGGGGAGGATATTCTTGACCGGGGGGATTATTCCGGACCCGGAGGGGCCCGCATGCTGCTGCGCGATCCCCGCCTTGAAATCGCCTGTCTTGAAGTGGCGCGTGGCGGGATTTTGCGGCGTGGCCTGCCGACGCGTCGGGCCCGGGTGGCCGTGGTCACCAACGTCGCCAACGACCACCTGGGTCAGTACGGCGTGAACACCGTTCCGGAACTGGCGCAGGCCAAGTTTGCGGTGCACCGGACTTTGGCCGAGGATGGCGTTCTGGTGCTGAATGCTGACGATGATTTTGTCGTGGCCGAGTCGCGACATGCTGACGCGACAATCTGGTGGTTTTCTCTTGATCCCGAGGCCACTCAGATTGCCCAGGCCCGCGCCGATGGAGTGCCTTGCGCCTATCTGAAAAATGACATGCTGACATTCTTTGACGGCCGTCACGAAAACGCGCTGATCAATGTGCGCAATGTGCCCATCACAATGGGCGGCGCGGCCAGATATAACGTGTCGAATGCCTTGGCGGCGCTGTGTGTCGGTCAGGCGATGAAGCTCGCGGATGAAGACATCTGTTCGGGATTGTCCAGCTTTAGACCGGACGCCAAGGACAATCCGGGTCGCCTCAACGAATTTTCCCACAACGGTGCGCGCATGTTTGTGGATTTTGCCCATAATCCGCATTCGATCGCTGCGGTGTCCGAGGCGATGTCCGCGATCCCGGCAAAACGCCGGTTTATCATGCTAGGGCACGCTGGCGACCGGTCGGACGAAGATATTCGAAACGTTACGTTGTCGGCACTGGGGTTCAATCCGGATGTTGTTGTGGCCGTGGAAATGGAGGGTTATTTGCGCGGCCGCCAATTGGGCGAAATTCCGGAACTGATCAAGCAGGCGGCGACCGAGGCCGGGGTGTCGCCGGACTGTGTGTTGTACGCCAAGTCGCCAACTGCTGCCGTCCGCACAATCCTGGATCTTGTCCAGCCGGGTGATCTTGCCTTGTTGTTGGTTCTGTCCGAGCGCGATGCCGTGTTTGAGCTTCTGAACGGCTGACGGGCCATCTGCCTTGGGCGTGGCCGTCGTGCCCCACAATCAGGGTCGGGCCAGAAACGCGCTGACCCCGGTGGTCAGAGCAGCCCAATCCGTGAATTCTCGAACGCCATCGGCCATGTCAATGTCTTGACCCGCAAAAATCACGTGCTTCACGATCTGGCTTTGATAATAATCATAGCTGTCGGATTGCACCGCGCCCGCTGCCAGAATTTCGACGCTCGGGTCCAGGCCTGTGCGCATTTCCATTTCGGTCAGATAGTCACGGGCTTCTTCCTGCCCATCCTCAAAGGCGGCTTTCAGGCTGACTGATATCATCAGAGGCCGGTGCTTGTTCAGCAGATCGACATTCGCCGCAACCAGCGCTTCGAATTCGCCCGGATGGCGTCGCTCGTGCACCGGGGCGGCCAACACTACCTTGTCGATGCCTTCAAAAGCCTGCGCGCTCACACCATCCGCGGCATCAGTCAGTTGGACGGCGTGGCCAGCATCGCGCGCATAGTGTTCGACAAATCGGGCAATTTTCAGCGTTTGCCCCTCACCGGTCTGATAAATTATTAGGATGTTCATTTATCACCACTTTATGACATCGGACTCGGCGCGTTTCCGGTTCGGACCGTCTCTGGCCCTATCGACCACGTTACCGAATTTTTCGAACCAATGCGACCATGGCGGCGCGCATGCCAATCTCGCCATCGCATGACCGTCTGTGTGTCGCGGCGGTACCGTTCAAGCATCACTAAGGACCAGGTGGAACCCGGATATACCGGACTAGTCCGATTTTGATCCTGTTTCAGCCTTGGGCCTGGACGTTCGAAACTCGGTTGGCGATTGATCAAAAACCCTCTGAAACTCGCGATAGAAATTCGAGCGAGAGAGAAAGCCGGACCGCTGCGCGATCTTGGTAATACTGTCGGCGCTGGACGACATCAGGGTTGCCGCATGCGCAACGCGAAACTCGTTGACATATTGCGACACATTTAAGCCTTTGCACCGGTTGACCGCGGCGGACACGTCTCGGGCGGGCAAGTGCAATCGCTTGGCCAGGCGCTGAACCGTCAGGTCAGGGTCAAGAAACAACTGCTCGTCAGTTAACAGCTTGCACAGCCTCTCTTCCACTTCCGCGTCTTGCCGGTCTGCCGGATGCGTTGCGCGTGGCTTGGCCCCGGAGGGCGCCAGCATCGCGGGCAACGTCAACAGAACCACCAGCGATGCGGCGATCAGCGGAAGTGTTCCATAAGAGATCAGGGTGGCGACATGCGCGCCCTTGTTCAGTTCAAAATCCAGCGCGATCGTTGTGTCCAGAAGAAAAACAAAGACCAGAAGCCCCAGCGCGCGCAGCATCCAGTTGGACAGGCTGTTTGTGCGACCCACCGGCGCGCATATCAACGCATCCGGGCCCCGCCGCCAAAGCAGGAAGAGGGCGCACATATAAAACAGGTAACTTGCGCTTATGACCCAGTCGAGCGCGCGCAAATCGCCGACCAGCATGTGGAATACGGCCAGAACGACCACAGGTGCGGACAGATGAATGACCAGCGCGGTGGTCAGATTGCGTTGATCTAGCCTGAAGGACAAAAACCCCAGATACATCAGCGGCCCC
>JBCCIK010000211.1:0-2669 GCA_039028255.1 Pseudomonadota bacterium
GTTGGAGAGCCAGGATACCAAGACCGGACGCACCGGACCGCTTGGGTTTGTGACCATCAGGCACGATATCTGGCAAGGCGATCAGTTGCGCCTGACAGAGTGGCAGGACCTTGTGTATCGGCCCGATGCCTCGGGTGATGACATCAAACCGCATCCACCCGTTGCCCGAACCGATGCCACGCATCGACAACAGGTCTCGTTCGATTTGACCCTGTTGTTCCGATATTCAGCACTGACGTTCAACGGCCACAGAATTCACTATGATCTAGAATACGCTCGCAACATCGAAGGATACGCCGGGCTGGTTGTGCACGGTCCTCTTCTGGCGCAGCTGCTGATGCTGTTTGCTGAAGATATCATCGGTCCTCTGAGCTCGTTTTCTTTTCGTGCAACCGCCGCTTTGATGCAGTTTGAACCGGTCGAACTGTGCAGGAACGGGCAGGACATGTGGGTGCAGGGTGCGGACGGGCGTCAATTCATGCAGGCCGTCGCCCTGTCACAGTGACGCCTCAGGCCGGAAATCGTCCGGAATGTCATCGCGGCCCTCAAGGACAAGATCAGCCATCGCTTCGGCCACTTTGGGCGCCATGCCAAAACCGATCTTGAAGCCGCCATTAGCCATGAATTGCCCCGGATGCAAAGGATGGGCGCCCAGCATCGGCGCGCGGCTTTTGCTGCGAGGCCGGACACCGGCCCAGCGGTCAATCACCTCGGCCCCATGCAGCAGGGGAATGATCCGGGTCACCCGGTCGATGACATCGTCCAACGCGTGGTCAGTGCCGGTTGGATCGTCATAATCTCGCTCCGAGGTGGACCCCACTGCAAGTGTACCATCCGCATGCGGAACGATATGCAGCGTATCAGCAAAAATCTGGGCGACACGGCCAGCATCGAAACGCAGCAAGGCCGCCTGTCCTTTGACCCCGCTGCCGATTGTTTTGCCATATCCGTCGTTGAGGGCCTGCAAGCCCGCAAGGCCGGTGGCATGGATGACCTGACCTGCATCAGGGGCGTCGGGCACCACATCAACACCCAGAACAGCAAGCGCGGCCACAAGGGCCGCACAGGCGCGGCGCGGGTGTATGCGGGCTGTAAGCGTATCACGAATGACAAGGCCCGTTGGGCTGGGCGGGCACCAGGATCCGGCCTGGGACACCTCGATGACCTGCCAGTCCGCCTGGCCCTGCCACAGCTGCTGTGCAGTGTCCTGCCTTTGGCGGGCCAGTGTCAGGCCGTGTTGATCCGGGATTGGCTGAAGCCGCCCCAACCGGTCATATCCGGCGCAAACACCGCCCGCAGATTCAACCGCAGCCCAGAATGGCGCGGCCATCATCAGGCTTTCGAACTGAAACGCTTTCTTGGCGTTCCAGTTTTCCGGCACGTGAGGTGCCAAGGCCCCGACCAGCCCGCCACTGGATCCGGCACCCGGCCCAAAAGGATCTACAATCCGTACCTTCGCGCCACGTCTTGCGCAGATCCAGGCGATGGATAACCCGAATATCCCGGCGCCGCGTACCGTAATATCGACCATTGCAAAGCCCTGTCTCAGTGTTCAGTGTCGCATCGCTTAGCTACAGGATTCCATGATGCCAGACCAGCGCGCCAAATTGACCTGGACCCAAGATCAGGTTCCTGTATCGGAACGTTTTGACGACCCCTATTATTCGCTTCACAACGGATTAGAGGAAACCCGGCACGTTTTCCTGTCGGGCAATGATCTGCCTGCGCGTTTTGTCCCCGGATTTCATATTGCAGAGCTTGGGTTTGGCACCGGCCTGAACATGCTGACGGCCTGGTCAGAGTGGGAGAATTCTGGTCTGGCCAGTCCGCTTTCCTTTACCAGTTTCGAAGCCTTCCCAATGTCCACACCTGATATGCAGCGTGCCTTGGCAATGTTTCCTGAGCTTGCGCCGTGGAGCGCAAGGTTTCTGCAAGGCTGGACGGGTACATCCTGCAGGCTTGACACTCTCAGGCTTGATGTTGTCCACGGGGATGCGCGCGTCACGCTGCCGGGCTGGGCCGGGCGGGCGGATGCATGGTTTCTTGATGGGTTCTCACCGGCAAAAAACCCTGAGTTGTGGGACGTGGACCTGATGCGAGAGGTTAGCGCGCATACACATACCGGCGGAACAGCGGCGACATACACGGCTGCCGGGTTTGTGCGCCGCGGCCTGGAAGAGGCTGGATTTCAGGTCACGCGCGGTCCCGGTTATGGTCGCAAACGCCATATGACACAGGCCGTGAAGAGTTAAACCGGCTGAACACTTCAGCTAAGCGCATCCGACTGCCACAACAAGCATCGTCTCGGCGATTAAAATCCAACGCACACCCCGGCCGCACCGTCGTCGCGATGACCAACGAAGCCTAAAATCTGGTCACGAACTGACAGCTCGGCATTTGCCCAGTGTCCCATCGCCGACATACGAAAACGGATCGGAGATCTACGCTATGCGGACAAAGTGCAAATTCAGAGCAGCAGGCCGAATGTCGGCTCTTGCAGAGCTTAACCTATCAACTGTTCGTCCTTTTTTGGCTCGAAAGTGCCAAGAGACCCGCACCAATAATAACCAGAATACCAATCAAACCCAGGGAGTCGGGCAGCTCCGCGAAAAACAAACCGCCCCAGATCAGACTGAACACGAGATAGCTGTAGTCGAAAGCTGCGACTA
>JBCCIK010000212.1:0-2666 GCA_039028255.1 Pseudomonadota bacterium
ACATGTCGGAGAAATTTCCGCATCAAAAAAGTCGATCTTGACCCTCGCGTTGTCGAGATTGTCAAACGCCTGACCGCTGATCGTGACCCTTTCGATCGACAAATTGCATAAACCGCCATCTCTCCACGGGGGTCCGGGCCAAATCTTTAGCCCGGATATCGTGGTTCGATTGCTCAAAAGATTTGTCGAGATGTCTTCGAATGTCAGATCAACCTGAGTGCGGGCCATCACGATGGCATAGCGGGCCAGACTCTCGATCAGCCGGTCGGGTGACAGAATATCCGACCAGGTCAGCGGCTGTGCATTTGATGGCAACATCAAGGCCGGCGTGAAAACCGACGCAACAATGGTTTTTCTGATAAAATCGATCATCAAATACCTCTTGGTTCTTTGCTGACGCGTTCGCGATACCGTGCCGCCCAGTATAGCATATGAGTGCCGGTCCGGGTTCGGGTATCTCTGGGACCAACTCGACAACCCGCCGCCCGGCGGCTTTGGTCTCTTAAGTCGGCGCATTTGGCAGACCGCGTCGGCTCTTGGCCAATTGGCCGGACTATAGGCTGGATGCGCGCGCCGCGAGTGCCGACCAGATCTTTGACATGACTTGCGCCATCGGCAGATCGCGACGTCGTATCGCAAAGATTTCGGTTTGGCGCGGCGGGTATCCTTCAACGGTCAAAGGAACAAGGTCACCGTTTGACAGCTCTGTCTGGATCAGGTGATCGGGAATGCCGCCCCAGCCCAGGCCCGCCTTGATAACGGATTTTTTTGCCTCAAAATCAGAGACCGTCCAGCGATGCCCGCCGGAAAGAAGATCCCGGCTCTGATCAAAATCGCGCCCGCCTGTACCGGACACGACGACCTGCGTATACGTTTGCATTTCTCGCCTTGACCGAACCCCAGAGCGCCGCGCAGCCGGAAAACCGGGACTTGCGACCGGTCGAATCGTAATTGTTCCGACCGGAAGTGTTTCGACCTCGTCGATCGGAACACCTTCAAGCCCGGCCACGATCATGTCTGCTTCGTTTTCCATCAGACGGGCCAGCGGGCCACCCATCATTTCGGTTGCAACCCGGATATGGGTTCCGGGATAGGCCTGACCGATTTCGCCGAGGACCTGGAGTATCGGGTCCAGCCGCATTGTCGCGGTCATTGCGATGCTGATCACCGGTTCCTGCTCATTCTGTAATCCTGCCGCAACCGACTTTAGCGCGCGCATCTGTTCCAGTACCCGCACCGTTTCACGAAAGAACACTTCGCCCCTGGACGTCAGTTTGGGCCGGTACGCGTCTCTGGAAAACAGATCGAAACCAAGTTCGTCCTCCAGTTTGCCGATTTGGTGGCTGACCGCAGACTGCGCTTTGTTCAACCGGTCGGCGGCGGCGCGGAACGTTCCGGTTGCAACGATCGCGTCCAACGCAATGAGCTGGTCGAATGTCATCCGTCGTCACTCGTGCAATATGATCTATTATTTAGATCATAATCATAAAAAATCGATATTATCAATCGTTATTACTGATTGTTACGACTGGCTCATCATCACATAGAAAGGAGCCTGTCATGAAACTCTACTACAAACCCGGAGCCTGTTCGCTGGCCAGCCACATCATGCTGTATGAGGTGGGGGCACAGTTCGACATCGAGCTTGTGGACACGACCGCCGGTCGCACCGAAAGCGGCCAAAACTACACGGATATCAACGCAAACGGCTATGTCCCGTCTCTGGACACCGACGGCGGCGACATCCTGAGCGAAGGCGTCGCAATCCTGCAGTATATCGCAGACACCCATCCCGAGCGGGCCTATGCGCCGGCGCCCGGCAGCATCGAACGGGCGCGTCTGCATCAGTTTCTGAACTATGCCGCCGCCGAATTGCACAAAGCCTGGGGTCCGTTGTTTGCCAGCAACTCGACTCAGGCCGAAAAGGATGCGGCCCAGACCAAAGTGGCGTCAAAATTCGACTATCTGAACTCGGTTCTTGCCGACGGTCGGGACGTCCTTGTCGGCGATCAATTCTCTGTGGCGGACGCCTACACCTTTGTTCTGGTCAACTGGGCGAATTTCAAATCCATCGATCTTGGCCCTTGGCCAAATCTTGCGCGTTATGTTGCACGGATCGCGGACCGACCCGCTGTAAAATCCGCCTTTGCGGCCGAGGGCCTGATATGACGATGCATCACAACCAGCCCGAAATCCAAAACCTTATGTCGCGGTATTTCGACGGTCTGTATCACTCTGACAGCACAACGCTGCGCACAGTGTTCCACGCTGATCTTGCCTATGTAAACGCAACACCAGGCAACTATGAGTTTTTGGGGTTGGACGCCTATATGGCGCGCATTGATGCACGCACACCGCCGGCGTCCCGCAACGACCCAAGAGCAGAAACGATCGAGCGGATTGCCCTCAAAGGTGACCGGATCGGTATTGTCGAGGCACGCATGACCATGATGGGCCGCGACTATCAGGACCTGCTGACAGTGATCAATACAGACGAAGGCTGGCAGGTATTAACCAAGGTGTTCTCATTCGTCGCGGAAAAAGGATAGCACAATGCCATATGTCAACATCAAAGTAACCCGTGAAGGTGGCCCAGATGGCACTGGTCCGTCCCCTGACGAGAAAGGCCAGCTAATTCAGGGTGTCACCGACCTGTTGCAAAAGGT
>JBCCIK010000213.1:0-2511 GCA_039028255.1 Pseudomonadota bacterium
TTATTGGTTGTTGGCACCGGGCAGGCGCTGCGTCTGGGGCGGGCCGGCGACGTCGATGCCATTCTGGTGCATTCCAAATCAGCCGAAGAGCAATTTGTCGCTGACGGGTTTGGCACGCATCGCCGCGATATCATGTATAACGACTTTGTAATCGTGGGGCCGTCTGACGACCCGGCCGGAATCTCCGGCGTGCAATCCGCCGTCGAGGCGCTGACGGCCATCGCCGCCTCAAATTCAATTTTTGTCAGCCGGGGCGATGACAGCGGGACACACAAGAAAGAGCTTTCCCTTTGGGCGGACACCGCGTTCAGCCCAGGCCAAGAAGAGGAGTGGTTCAAGGCGGTCGGGGCCGGGATGGGGGCCGCACTGAACACCGCGTCGGGGCTGGACGCATATATTCTGGCGGATCGTGCCAGCTGGCTGAACTTCGGGAACAAGGGAAATCTGCGTCTCTTGTTTGCCGGGGATCCTGCGCTGTTCAATCAATACGCCTATCTGCCGGTCAATCCGGACAAGCATCCCCATGTCAGATCAGGGCTGGCGGAGGAACTGGAAAACTGGCTGGTATCCGAGCGCGCCGAGCAGTTGATTAACCGGTTTATGATCAACGGCGAGAACCTGTTTGTTTTTAATGCTGTCCGTTGAGTTTCTCAGGCAGAACACTCAAATGCTGAGCGATGACAGAAATCACTTGCGACGGGCTTTTCTGGTTCAGGATGAAGGTGGCGGACCTGTAGGGGGCCACAGCCGGCTGGCCGCAAGGCCATTCAGATCAGGCAGAATGTTAAGGATGACCAGTGTTGCCGGGATGTCCGTTGCCTCAAGCAGCCACCCCGCCAACGGAAAGCAATCAGCCTTTTGGCATGCGACAACGTGAATTGCGCGGCAACAACGCAGGGCGATCCTTGGCTGGGCCGGATCGGCGCACCATCCAGGCCAGCAATAACGCAGTCGCATGCAAACCGAACTGACTTGAACAGACGGTCAGTGCCATGCTGGCGAAAGCGATCACCGCGGTGCTGGACAACATGATGGTCCTATCCGGCCATCAATCGAGCAGAGATGGAATTGCCAAGGACGTCAAAATTGATCCGACGCCGAAATTGCCGAGAGTGAGCGCCACAAAACACTCCGCCAGATGCAACTCCGCTCGCACCTGAATCACAGTAGTCACCAGCGCAATTGCAACCTGTTTTGACGATGAAATGCACCGCGCGCAGCGCCCGGGTTTAGTCCTCCAGTATTGGTCGCTGTTGTGTTGAGGTCGCCGAAGGCAAAACCCCTGTTGCACCCGGCTGTGCCCAGGCAACGAACCCGCGCTGGTGCCAAAAAACAGCGTGAAGGCACTGAGGAAGACCAGCAAAACCGCTGCAAGGGCGGACTTGTCACGCTGTCAGGATCATAGGCCAGCAGTCTCAATACGACGGTCGCCAGGCCAGTTCCCGGCAAAGCGACAGATTATGCAAGATACAACGCCCTTAAGGTGGGTTTTGACAGGACACGTCAAACGAGAGTCCCGCCGGCGAAAACCTGAACATTACTTGGGTCGGGCAGGCCGTTGCAGGACCTGCCCGCGTCATTATTGGTCGGCTGGCTGCGGTGCGTCGGCGGGCGGTTCCGGGGTTTTGCCTTTGCTCCCTTTCAGCCATTCACGCAGGCCCTGCATCACGGCGTAGAGCACCGGCACAAGGATCACGCCGACCACCGTAGCGGCCAGCATTCCGCCAAATACCGCGATACCGATGGCCTTCTGGCTTGCGGCCCCGGCACCGCTGGCCGCCAAAAGCGGCACAACGCCCAACAGGAAAGACAGCGCCGTCATCATCACCGCCCGGAACCTCTGAAACGCGGCCTCTGCTGCGGCTTCGCGGACAGACAGTCCTTTTGCGCGTTGCTCAATGGCAAATTCGACGATCAGAATTCCGTTCTTTGACGCAAGCCCGACCAACATGATCATACCGATCTGCGTGTAGAGGTTGATATCGCTGCCGGTGATCGCAACCGCGGCCACAGCGCCAAATAGGGCGACGATGACAGACAAAAGAATGGAAACCGGCATCGACCAGCTTTCGTACTGTCCCACAAGGAAGAGATAGCCGAACAGGACCGCCAAAATCAGGATCACCGTGACGGCGCCGCCGGAAGCGAGTTGTTGCTGCGCGGTACCTGTCCATTCGAATGCGTAACCGTTGGGCAGAGCGGTCTGCGAGGTTTCGGTCATTGCCTGAATTGCGTCACCCGTGGAGAGGCCCGGTGCGGGCACCGCCGTCACCGTTGCGGACCGGAACATGTTGTGGCGCTTGAGCAAAACAGGCCCCAGCACATTCTCCACATCAATGAGAGTGCTGAGTTGCACCATGTTGCCATTGACGGATCGCACATACAGATTGCCGATGTCCTCGACCTTGTTGCGAAAATCGCCTTCCGCCTGGATCATCACACGGTAAACGCGCCCGAACAGGTTGAAGTCGTTGACATAATAGGACCCAAGCTGGGCCTGCATGGTTTGAA
>JBCCIK010000214.1:0-2505 GCA_039028255.1 Pseudomonadota bacterium
CGTGTCCGGGGGCGTCTGGACTGTCAATGTCGGCTATGGCCGCGAGTCAATCTGCAAGGCGGTTTATGATCAGCTGATGAAACTGTGCTATTTCGCCAATTCCGCCGGATCGATTCCCGGCGCGATCTTTGCCGAAAAGCTGATCGACAAGATGCCGGGGATGAGCCGGGTGTATTACACAAACTCGGGCTCTGAGGCGAACGAAAAGGCGTTCAAGATGGTGCGCCAGATCGCGCATAAGCGGTATGGCGGCAAGAAAACCAAAATCCTGTACCGCGACCGCGACTATCATGGCTCGACACTGGCCACCATGTCAGCGGGCGGACAGGACGAGCGCAATGCGCAATATGGTCCCTTTGCACCCGATTTCGTGCGCGTGCCGCATTGCATGGAATACCGCAAGCATGAACTGGGCAAGGATGACCTGTCCGGCGAGGCATTTGGACAGGCCGCGGCGGATGCCATCGAAGACGTGATCCTGCGCGAAGGCCCGGACACCGTAGGGGCCCTGTGCCTTGAGCCGGTAACTGCAGGCGGCGGTGTGATCGAAGCGCCCGAAGGGTACTGGCCACGTGTGCAGGAGATCTGCAAGAAGTACGATGTGCTTTTGCATATCGACGAAGTTGTTTGTGGCGTAGGCCGCACCGGCACATGGTTCGGGTATCAGCAATATGGCATCAAGCCGGATTTTGTGACCATGGCCAAGGGCGTTGCGTCAGGATACGCCGCCATCGCCTGTATGGTGACCACCGAAGAGGTCTTTGACATGTTCAAGGACGATTCTGATGATCCGCTGAACTTCTTCCGCGATATCTCGACTTTTGGCGGATGCACAGCGGGCCCTGCCGCCGCGATCGAGAATATGCGGATTATCGAAGACGAAAATCTGCTGGGCAATTGTGCGGACATGGGCGCGCATATGATGGGCAAGCTTCAGGCGCTGATGGAAAAGCACAAAGTCATCGGCGACGTTCGAGGCAAGGGCCTGTTCCTGGGCGCCGAGCTGGTCGCGGACCGCAGCACGAAGGAACCGGTGGCGGAAAAGCTGGCGCAGGCTGTTGTCGCCGACTGTATGAGCCAGGGTGTGATTATCGGCGTCACCAACCGGTCGCTGCCGGGTCGCAACAACACGTTGTGTTTCTCACCTGCCTTGATTGCGACCGCCGACGACATCAATCAGATCACCGAAGCGGTCGATGGCGCGCTGACCCGCGTCTTTGCCTGACGGCCGCAAATTGAGGTCTTTTCGAACACAATTGCACCGGCGCGGGGTCCGCGCCGGTGCCTGATTTTTCAGGGCGACCCATGTGGGCAAAACCAATGACTCTGAACGGGAAACATGGATCGGTTGTTCCACTGGATCCCTCTCATGTCGCCGATCTTCGCGAGGCCTCGGCTGATGGAGAGTTGCATCGGCTCTGGTACACGACGATTCCCGCACCAAAGGACGTTGAACAGGAAATCGAACGCCGACTGTCCCTGACCAAGACCGGATCCATGGTGGCATTTGCAATCCTCGATGCCCGAGGCACCCCGGTCGGCATGACGACCTATATGAATGTCGATCACGCGAACAGGCGTCTCGAAATCGGCTCGACCTGGTATCGCAAGTCCGTCCAAGGTGGGCCATTGAACACAGAATGCAAACGACTGCTGCTGGGACATGCCTTCGATGACCTGAGCGCCATTGCAGTCGAGTTTCGCACGCATTTTGTCAACCATCAAAGCCGCCGCGCAATCGAACGGCTGGGCGCAAAACTGGATGGAATTCTGCGGTCGCACTCAATAATGCCAAACGGCACGTTGCGCGACACGGCGGTCTATTCCATTACGGCAGCCGAGTGGCCCATGGTTCGGGCGCATCTGGACTGGCAAATGGAAAAACCAAGGGGCTGAAATCCCTTAGACGCGCGGTATGGACCTGCTCTCGGATCAGTGAGCACCATTTTTCGTCAATTTTGCTATACTGGGACCCGTATTGCCGCCCGAACTGGTCGGTACTCAAAATAACCCGCCTGGTTCCTCGGCCAACTGACACGCCAGGGAGTGACTAGATATGGCAAAAACAATCGGAAATCCAATCACCTGGATGGCGCGGAATGCGGCGTCGACAAGTGATCACATATCTGAGTCCGTCGGGACCGTTGGCAGTGCCGAAACACAGGAAATGCCTCAGATCCGCAAACTGACACAGAACGATCTGCGCGCCGCCTTCCGGGCCGGATACGCGGATTTTCTTGCAACCCGGGCAGATGTCGTCGTCATTGTGGCGATTTATCCGTTTATCGGTCTGGTTCTGGTTGGCCTGGGATTGCGGATGGATATGATTCCCTTGCTCGCGCCACTGGTCATGGGCTTTGCCCTGATGGGGCCGGTCGCAGGTATCGGGTTTTATGAAGTGAGCCGGCGTCGCGAAAAAGGACTGGCCGTTAACTGGCTGGATGCGTTGAGCGTGTTCCGGTCGCCCTCCTTTGGCGCGATCCTGGCCCTCAGCCTTTATCTGGC
>JBCCIK010000215.1:0-2454 GCA_039028255.1 Pseudomonadota bacterium
CACGCCGGGGTACCAGTCGTCCATCGGGGCGGCATTGTCATCAAGGTTGACGAAAATAAACCCGTTGAAAACTTCGGTCCGCACGGCGGTGAGGCAGATCTTTGATTTGTCAAACCCCGGAACCGATTTGATATTGGGCCCCGCGCGCAGATGACCTGTCAGTTCATAGGTCCAGGAATGATAAGGACAGACCACGACCCGGGTTGCACCACTGTCCTGGACCAGTTGATGCGCGCGGTGCTGGCAGACGTTGTAAAAGGTTCGGATCACCTCGTCGCGCCCGCGAATACAGAACAGATGCTCTCCAGCTATCTCGAAGGCAAAATAGTCCCCGGCAGATCGTACCTGACTCGCGTGGCCGGCAAACTGCCAGCTGCGGGCCAGCAATCCGTGCCGTTCGGCCTCGAATATCTTCGGGTCGGTGTAGTACCTGGCGTCCAGTGAGTGTGTCAGTTGCGCAGTCATTCCGGGTTCTCCACGTAGATGCCCAACTGGTGTCTGCGACGATGGAACCGATCGACCCGGTCGACAATTTCGTCGCTGGACAGTGCGATGACAAAAGACAAAAGCGTTTCGAGCAAGGCGATCGACGACACCGACGACGGGAAAAACTGGGGCGTGTCGGCCGAGATTACAAAGCGGTGTTGTGCCGTCAGGATCACTGGACTGGCCGCGCTGTCGGAAATGCCGATGACCGTCATGCCCTGTTCGCGCGCGATCTGCACGGCCTCGACAACTTCGCGACGGTAGGGTTTGCAGGTCATCGCAATCAAGACGTCCCGCCTGTCGGCCCAGGCCAGATCGTCTGCCGGAGTCGAGCCCGGTCTGGGAATCGCGTGGAACTGAGTCATCCCGGTTGAGGCCAGATATGTGAAATTGCGCGCATTGGCATTGTTCACACCGACCCCGAGCGTAAATACTTGCCGCGAATTCCAGATCGCCGAGGCCGCAGCTTGTACCTCTCCGGGGTCTATTCCGGCGAATGTATCCTCGATATTGCGGATCGCCGCACCGATCATTTCGGCATAAAGTCCGCCGAATTCGCCGGATTTGCCGATGCCCTGCAACCAGCGCGCCCGGTCTGGAAAGGCCACCGGTTGCTGTCGGATCGCGTCCCGGAACGGTTCACGAAAATCCTCATATCCGTCAAATCCGATCTGACGCGCCATCCGGACAAAGGTGTTCGGTTTGACACGGGCCGCGCTGGCGATTTCCCGCACGGTTGAAACTCCGACATCCGATGGGTTTTCCAATACGTATCTGGCTGCCTTCTGGGCCTCGGGTGTCAAGGCTTTCCAGTCCCGGGTCAGGCGGTCCAATACGTGGTCTGATACATTTGTGTCATTCATGATTGACGATGGTACATTTGTGGAATTAGCCTGTCGAGTGAAATCGCGACTCGCACAGGTGGATTTGAAATGGCTGACCGATCCTTGCCGACACACGCCCGCGTCGTGATCGTCGGAGGCGGAGTGATGGGCGTCGGCCTCGCCTATCACCTGGCTCATGAAGGCTGGGGCAAGGATGTGGTGCTGCTGGAAAAGGCGGAACTGACCAGCGGATCAACATGGCACGCCGCCGGGCAGATCACGCAGTCCACAAGTTCCCATGGCCTTGGCCGGGTGGTGGATTACAATATCGGCCTTTATTCCGGAGCGCTGGAACAGGAAACCGGGCAGGCCGTTACCTGGCACGGGTGCGGCTCTATCCGTCTGGCATATACGCGGGACGAGATGGACTGGCTGAAGCACACGCTATCAGTCGGCCGGGCATTGGGGTTCAATATCGAATTGGCCGGACCGCAGCGGATTGCCGAGCTGCACCCGTTTTACAATCTGGACGGCGTGATCGGAGGGTTGCATACGCCCGATGATGGCCATGTCGACCCGAGCAATGTTACAATGGCCATGGCGGCAGGCGCCCGTAAGTTGGGCGCACGGATCGTCCGGCGGTGTCGGGCCACGAACATCCAGCCTGATGGCGCGGGGGGCTGGATTGTGAGTAGCGAGCGGGGCAACATACGTTGCGATCATGTGGTGAATGCGGGCGGCACATATGCGCGCCAGATGGGCGAATGGTCAGGCTTGCAGTTACCGATGACGTCGATGACACACCATTATTTCGTCACAGAAGACGTCCCCGAATTCCAGAAACTGGAGTGTGAACTTCCGGTTGTACGGGGAGATGATGAGCCCCGCGTCGACCAGGCGCTGCTTGTACTCGGGGTTGAACTCCCAGCGGTGGCGGTGCCGCTCGGCGATGCGCTCCTGGCCGTAGGCCCGGAAGGCGCGGGTGCCTGGCTCGAGCACGCAGGGCCAGTCGCCAAGACGCATGGTGGCGCCCTTGTCCTCGATCTCGCGCTGCTCGGGCAGCAGGTCGATCACCGGGTGCGGCGTCTGCTCGTCGACTTCCGTCGAATTGGCGCCCCCGAGCCCCGCGACGTTGCGCGCGAAC
>JBCCIK010000216.1:0-2367 GCA_039028255.1 Pseudomonadota bacterium
ACACCGGTTGAAGAGCTTCTGAAAGTGCTGGAAACCCTGTCGGCGGAATATGAGGAACTGTCGGGCCTGCTGGCCACAGACAACTGACGGCAAACCGGTACATCTGTTTGGGGCACCAAAACCGCCCAATTTGCCGAAGGCTCTGGTCAGGGCGAACCGGTTCACAGGACCGGTCATCTGGTCTGCGAGACAGGCACGGGCCTTGCTGCCCTTAGAACGGCTTTGGTGGCTTTGCTACCGACGCCTGACCCCAATGCGACTTCAGCAGGTACTGGTTTTTGATGTTCTTCAGGCCAAGCATCAGATCACTCGATGAAATGTCGTCGCAGCCGTGAATCTCGCGCTCAAGAAAACTGTGGAATTCGTCCCTTTCGTCCGTCACAACTTCGATAAGCAGGTCATACCTGCCGGATACCCACAAAATGAAGACAACCATTTCGTTTTCGGCGAGCCGCGCACCGATCTGGCCGGGGGTGAACCCCGACGCCGCCTTGAGGCCAATCATCGCGGTTGTCTTGTATTCGTCGGCAACCGGATCGACCATCGCCGCAATGCGCAGCTGGTTGTTGTCGCGCAGGCCGTTTACGCGGTTGCGAACGGTGCCTTCGGACACATCAAGCTGCTTGGCAATCTCGTTATAGGGCATGCGCCCGTCGTGCTGAAGCAAACGAATGATCTTCTGGTTCAGATCGTTGTCCGGAGACAGAACGCCATTCAACGGTTTGTTTGACTTCATGATCTTGTTCATCGGCTTCAAGCTTTGTCCTGATTGTGATCTGATTGAATGTCCGGGTCGAGCAGACCTGTGACACCCGGGCCGTCGGGTTCTGTGACGACTTTGCGCGGCAAGTTTTGCAAGATGCGTTCGGCCTTGCCGCCTGTTTCCCTCAGGATCGCCGCCATATCGGCCGCCTTTGCACCAGCCTGTTCAGGGGTCCTGATATCACCTGACCAGCTATGATGGTCAAGGACGACACCATCTGCGCCAAGCGCGATCATCGCTGCCACGCCGCGAGAATCGCAAACCTGGCCGGAGGCGACAAGACTGACCTCGTCCTGCCGGGTGTAGAGATAATCAGAGACCTGCGGGACAAGCGAAAATGTGGTCTCGCCCGCAAAAGCCGGGACCTCGCCCGAACCGCGCACCACAAGAACGTCTGGACCGATCTCAAGCACAGTGTCCAAATCGGCCATTGATCGCGCTTCGCAAATCAGCCGACACCCATGCCTGCGAATATCGTCCGCAAAAGAGCGCGGATCGCCCTCTTTCAGGAAAATCGCCCTCGGCCTCAGGCTTAAGACAACTGTCAGGAATTCCGGCGCGCGCCTCAGATCACTGATCGACAGGCTGCATCCGATGGCCGTATCCCCAACCGCGCGGAATTGCGCTGCGATCCAATCCGCATCGCATGCGCGGGCCGCGACAAACCCCATTGCCCCTGCCCCGCTGGCCTCGGCCGCCAGATGTCCCTGGGCGCGTTGCGAGTTTGGTTCAATCATGACCGGATAGATCAATCCAAACTGTCTGGTGAACTGAGTATCGATCATAGGGTGAAAGCGCTGTCTACGTATATCGCATAAATTGCCATCGTTTTTCCGAATTTCAACAATTTTTTCCGCACTTAATATGAAAAACGTAAAAAGTTCTGGACGAATCGAGGTATCCTGAGGTTCCATCGCCGAAGAACAGACGCCCTGTGCGGTGGCCGGGTCGAATTTTCCGGTCTTACCGGTGAGGTTAGCCATGCACGATGTCACGGAAATTCTTCGGCCATTCTGGAAAGAGCAGGACTTGCTTAGCGGCCTGCCCGCGGGCGCCTATGTGGACCAGGCATTTTGGGAAACCGAATGCCAAACGGTTTTCACCCGCAACTGGGTCTGCATCGGATTTGCGCATGAAGTGACGAAACGGGGCGAAGCGATGCCTGTGGATTTCGCCGGCCACCCGCTGGTGATCGTGCGCAACCAGAACAGCGAGATAAAGGTCTTTCACAACATTTGCCGTCACCGCTGCATTCAGTTGGTGAGCGAGCATCGCGTGTTGGGCAATCTGATCCGCTGCCCTTATCACGCCTGGGCTTACGATCTGGATGGCAACCTGCGCGCAGCACCGCATTTCGGGGGCGCAAACACGCATATCACCGACGGGATGGACCGGTCCAAATACGGGCTCATCGAAATACGCAGACACGTCTGGAATGATTGGATATTCGTCAATATTGACGGCGATGCCCCGGCCTTCGAGGATTATGCAGCCAGCCTGTGGGGCCGTCTCGACGGGATTGACTGGGCCAAGGTCAAGAACATCGCCACGCTGGATTTTGGCGAAGTGGCCTGCAACTGGAAGTTCATTATGGAGAACTTCAT
>JBCCIK010000217.1:0-2357 GCA_039028255.1 Pseudomonadota bacterium
CACGCCGGGGTACCAGTCGTCCATCGGGGCGGCATTGTCATCAAGGTTGACGAAAATAAACCCGTTGAAAACTTCGGTCCGCACGGCGGTGAGGCAGATCTTTGATTTGTCAAACCCCGGAACCGATTTGATATTGGGCCCGGCGCGCAGCTGGCCGGTCAGTTCATAGGTCCAGGAATGATAAGGACAGACCACGACCCGGGTCGCGCCGCTGTCCTGTACCAGTTGATGCGCGCGGTGCTGGCAGACGTTGTAAAAGGTCCGGATCACGTCATCGCGCCCGCGTATACAGAACAGATGCTCTCCGGCTATCTCGAAAGCAAAATAATCCCCAGCAGATCGTACCTGACTCGCGTGGCCGGCAAACTGCCAGCTGCGGGCCAGTAACCCGTGCCGTTCGGCCTCGAATATCTCTGGGTCGGTGTAGTACCTGGCGTCCAGTGAACGTGTCAGTTGCGCAGTCATTCCGGGTTCTCCACGTAGATGCCCAACTGGTGCCTGCGTCGATGGAACCGATCGACCCGGTCGACAATTTCGTCGCTGGACAGTGCGATGACAAAAGACAACAGCGTTTCGAGCAAAGCGATAGATGACACCGATGACGGGAAAAACTGGGGTGTTTCGGCCGAAATTACGAAGCGGTGTTGTGCCGTCAGGATCACTGGACTGGCCGCGCTGTCGGAAATGCCGATGACCGTCATGCCCTGTTCGCGCGCGATCTGCACGGCCTCGACAACTTCGCGCCGGTAGGGTTTGCAGGTCATCGCAATCAAAACGTCCCGTGTATCGGCCCAGGCCAGATCGTCAGCCGGAGTCGAGCCCGGTCTGGGAATCGCGTGGAACTGTGTCATCCCGGTTGAGGCCAGGTATGTGAAATTGCGCGCATTGGCATTGTTCACACCGACACCGAGCGTGAACACTTGCCGCGAATTCCAGATCGCGGCGGCCGCGGCTTGTACCTCTCCTGGGTCTATTCCGGCGAATGTATCCTCGATATTGCGGATCGCCGCTCCGATCATTTCGGCATAAAGTCCGCCGAATTCGCCGGATTTGCCGATGCCCTGCAACCAGCGTGCCCGGTCTGGAAAAGCCACCGGTTGCTGTCGGATCGCGTCTCGGAACGGTTCGCGAAAATCCTCATATCCCTCAAATCCTATCTGGCG
This sequence comes from Pseudomonadota bacterium, assembly GCA_039028255.1. Classification (GTDB taxonomy): domain Bacteria; phylum Pseudomonadota; class Alphaproteobacteria; order Rhodobacterales; family Rhodobacteraceae; genus Ruegeria. The sequence goes on from JBCCIK010000217.1 coordinate 1,164, forward strand.
CGCCATCCGGACAAAGGTATTCGGTTTTACACGCGCTGCGCTGGCGATTTCCCGCACGGTTGAAACGCCGACATCCGATGGGTTTTCCAACACATATCTGGCCGCTTTCTGGGCCTCGGGCGTCAAGGCCTTCCAGTCGCGGGTCAGGCGGTCCAAGACGTGGTCTGATACATTTGTGTCATTCATGATTGACGATGGTACATTTGTGGAATTAGCCTGTCGAGTGAAATCGCGACTCGCACAGGTGAATTTGAAATGGCTGACCAATCCTTGCCAACACACGCCCGCGTCGTGATCGTTGGAGGCGGAGTGATGGGCGTCGGCCTTGCCTATCACCTGGCTCACGAAGGCTGGGGCAAAGATGTGGTGCTGCTTGAAAAGGCGGAACTGACCAGTGGGTCGACATGGCACGCCGCCGGGCAGATCACGCAGTCTACAAGTACCTATGGCCTTGGCCGCGTTGTGGATTACAATATCGGCCTTTATTCCGGGGCGCTCGAACAGGAGACCGGGCAGGCCGTTACCTGGCACGGGTGCGGGTCTGTCCGTCTGGCATATACGCGGGACGAGATGGACTGGCTGAAGCACACGCTATCAGTTGGCCGGGCTTTGGGGTTCAATATCGAGTTGGCCGAACCGCAGCGGATTGCCGAGCTGCACCCGTTTTATAATCTGGACGGTGTGATCGGAGGGTTGCATACGCCCGATGACGGCCATGTTGACCCGAGCAATGTCACAATGGCCATGGCAGCCGGTGCCCGTCAGTTGGGTGCACGGATCGTCCGGCGGTGTCGGGTGACAGACATCCAGCCCGAGGGCGCTGGGGACTGGATCGTAAGCAGCGAACGGGGCACAATCCGGTGCGAACATGTGGTGAATGCGGGCGGCACATATGCGCGCCAGATGGGCGAATGGTCAGGCTTGCAGTTACCCATGACGTCGATGACACACCATTATTTTGTCACAGAAGATGTCCCTGAATTCCAGAAACTGGAGTGTGAACTTCCGGTTGTACGGGACGATCGGCTGGTGTCCGGCTATATCAGGATGGAGCAAAAGAAGGGCCTGATCGGGATCTACGAAAAAGAAAATCCGAATTCGGTATGGGTCGATCATTGCCCGTGGGAGGCCGAAAACGAGTTGTTCGAGGCCGATTATGACCGGGTTCTGCCCTGGCTTGAAAACGCGTTGGAC
>JBCCIK010000218.1:0-2265 GCA_039028255.1 Pseudomonadota bacterium
ACGGGCTGCGTCCTTATGCTCCTGTTCACCTTGCTGTAGCGGCCTCGGCAACGGGGGACGCAATCTCTTGGGTTCGACGCACACGGACCGGTGGGGACGATTGGGCTGCTCTGGACGTGCCATTGGGCGAAGAATCCGAATCGTACCTTGTGCGTATCCGGGCACAAGGCGCCTTGCTGCGTGAAACTCTGGTGCACGCGCCCAACTGGTTCTATGCAAATGCGATGAAGGCGGCTGACGGATTGTCGGGCCCGTTTGAAGTTCAGGTGGCGCAGGTATCGGCAAGTTTTGGTCCGGGCGCGTTTGCGCGTATCGAGGTCAGCTAGAGGCAGATATTGGACATCGCGCAGCCCTGAAAATCTGCATAGAGCATCAGCCCGATGCACATCCAACGCATCTGATGGCGGCCAGATCCAGCTTGAGACGCTGATGCGGTATTTCGTCGCCGCACGCGTCGCAATATCCGTATTCGTCTTGTTCAATACGGATCAAAGCCGCCTTCAGGCGTTGCGTTTCAATATCGCGGTTTGCCTGCTGGGCCTTGGCCATCGCCTGATTTTGCAGTGCATCCATGCGACTGAGGCGGCCCACCGCCTGCTGATCCAGTTCCACGATGGCTTGGGCCTGCTGGCCAGCGGCGGACAGGTGTTCAAGTTCGGTCAGCCGCTTGCGGATTTGGTTCTCGAAATGCGTGCTTTCAGACTCATTCATTTTTGTTGCAACACAGATCACGGGTTTGCGTTTGGCGTTTTTCTGACTAAATGGCATTCTAGGCGCAGCAAAGGATAAAAAGCTATGTTCGAAAAGCGCAGCCATGTCACATCGGTTGACCCGGTGTGGAACCGTATCACGTCTGAGGCGCACGCCGCAGTTGAGAAAGAGCCCCTGATGGGTGGGCTGGTGCATGCGTGTGTCCTGCACCACCGCAGCCTTGAGCGGGCGCTGTCCTACAGGATCTCGGCTAAGCTGTGTTCCAACGAGATGTCCATGATGGTTCTGCGCGAGATTGTGGACGAAGCTTATGCCGAAGACGCCAGCCTGATCGAAGCTGCCCGGGCCGATCTGATGGCCGTGTACGAACGTGACCCGGCCTGCCACCGCCTGTTGCAGCCCATCCTGTACTTTAAAGGATATCAGGCCATGCAGGCCTATCGCGTGGCCCATTGGTTGTGGCGTCAGCGTCGGCATGACCTGGCATATTTCTTCCAGATGCGCTCGTCCGAGATATTCGGGATCGACATTCACCCTGCCGCCAAAATCGGCAAGGGCATCATGATCGATCACGCACATTCGATTGTGATCGGTGAGACCGCGATTGTGGGCGACAACGTGTCGATGCTGCATTCGGTGACCTTGGGTGGAACCGGCAAGGAAGAAGAACAGCGCCATCCGACGATCGGAAACGGTGTGCTGATCGGTGCCGGGGCCAAGGTTCTGGGCAATATCGAGGTTGGCCATTGCAGCAGGATTGCTGCCGGTTCAGTGGTTCTGGAAGAGGTTCCGTCCTGCAAGACCGTGGCTGGTATTCCCGCCAAGATCGTGGGCGAGGCGGGTTGCGAACAACCCTCAATCTCGATGGATCACATGCTGGGCAAAGATCAGTAAAGCTTAGTTCGAGCGGCTGTCGCGCCGCTCTTGCCGCGCGCGCTGACGCTCCTGCCGTCTTTGTTTGCGACGTTCGATCCGCTTTTGGCGGTCGGCCTTTTGTTGTTCGATGACAGCAGGATCAGAGGATTTGAACCTGGCGTTTTCGCCGGGATAGCCATTGGGTTTGGCACTTGCAGCCGCGGGTATGGCGGACGCCGCCAGGGCGATAACAAGCAGGTTTTTGATCAGATTGGAACAGCGCATTTTCCACCTTTGATTGCGATACCCTCAGGCAGCAAAGGTGGGACGATCCGGTTGGATCAGCAAGCGATGACGCTATCACGCAAGTTCACGTTCCGGCAGTGACCGGGGCCGGCGTCGCCGGGGTCTGTGCCCCCGGCGGCGATACCCGTATCAGGCCAGCATGACCATCGGATTTTCGAGATTGTCGACAATGGCCTGCAACAATTGAGCCCCTAGTGCACCATCGATCACCCGGTGATCGACGGACATGGTGACGGACATGACAGTTGCAACGGTCAGTTCACCATCATCGCCAACAACCGGCTTTTTCAGGCCGGTGCCAACGGCCAGAATGCCCGCATGGGGCGGGTTCACGATGGCGTCGAAATTGTCGATGCCGAACATGCCGAGGTTTGAAACGGCAAAGGTGCCGCC
>JBCCIK010000219.1:0-2241 GCA_039028255.1 Pseudomonadota bacterium
TCTGAACAGGTTATAGAATGTGGCGACGCTCTCAAGCCCAATTCACCGAACGCTCTATGGATGTCAGGACACCGCATGACCGAACGCCGCCCGGACCGCATACGCCTTTCTGACCGGATCGAGATATCCCGCGTTCTGACGGGGCTGTGGCAGGTGGCCGATATCGAGAAGGACGGAGGCATCATCGACCCTGACACCGGTGCGGATTGGCTGGAGGCCTATGCGCAGCAAGGTTTCGACACGTTTGATATGGCCGATCACTATGGCAGTGCCGAGATTATTGCCGGGCGACTTTTGGCGCGGCGGAGCGCGCCCCGCCCGATGGCCTTTACCAAATGGTGCCCATCCCCAGGCCCGATGACCGCCGACGTGGTCCGGGCCGGCGTGATGGATCGGTTGACGCGCCTTGGCGTAGACTGTGTCGATCTGTTGCAGTTCCATTGGTGGAGTTTTTTGCACCCGGCCTGGCTGGATGCACTGCACTGTCTTGCAGAACTGCGTGAGGAAGGGCTGATTTCCGAGATTGGCGTGACCAATTTTGATGCTGCCCACCTGCGGGTTGCCCTGTCGGACGGTATCCCCGTTTTGACCAATCAGGTTTCTTTTTCACTCCTCGACAGGCGCGCGGCGCAGCAGTTGTCTGAACTGTGCGCCTCGACAGGCACCAGGCTGCTGGCCTACGGGACATTGTGCGGCGGCTTCTTGTCCGAGCGTTGGCTGGGACAGTCAGAGCCCGCGGACATTCCCGACTGGTCAAAGATGAAATACAATCGCTTCATCCAAGTGACGGGTGGTTGGGACGCATTTCAAGGCATTCTAGCCGCGGCACAGTCGATCGCACAAAAGCATGGCGTTTCACTGTCGAACGTGGCCACAAGATGGGTTCTTGAACAGCCCGCTGTCGCCGGGGCTATCGTCGGCGCGCGCCTGGGTGAGCGGATGCATGTCGACGACAACCTAAATCTGTTTTCCTTTGCGCTTGATGACGAAGATTATCGCACTTTGAACGAGGCGTTTTCGGCCACTGCCCCGGTGCCCGGTGATTGCGGCGACGAATATCGCCAGCCGCCATTTCTAACCGCAAGCGGTGATTTGAGTCATCACCTTGAGGCGATGCCCTTGCTTCACAAACCGACCCAAACGCCGCACCGTTCTGGCGGAGTCCAGGTCCTGAGCGGCTCGAAATGGGAAGACATCGCAGGTTATGCGCGGGCGCAAAGGGTGGGTGATCGCATTTTCGTCTCGGGCACAACCGCAACAGCGGGCTTGGATCGTGTCGTCGCCCATAATGACGCCGGCGCTCAGACGACCTATATCATCGACAAAATTCTGGCGGCGATAGAGGCCTTGGGCGCTTCGGCCAAAGATGTTGTGCGCACGCGAATCTACATTGTGGACGAAGCCGATGTCGAGGCGATCTCGCGCGCTCATGGTCAGGTTTTCAGCGCCATAAAACCCGCCAATACCCTGATCGTCGTATCGGGGTTGATTGGCGGATACCGTGTTGAAATTGAAGCAGAAGCTGTGGTCCGAGAAGTTTGATTCGCGTTTGACGAAAGCTGGAACAGTCGTCTCAGGCTTTGTGGCGGGCCTTGAGCTCGGAACCGCACTCAAAATGGGTCAGATAGAGGACTCCAAACCTTCTCGCTCAATCCGGGTCTTTCGGTTGCAACGCCTGCCGGATATCAGGGCGCACCGACGTCGCGACCGCAGGATCGACGGGCAGCGACGCTGTAACGCAACAGACTGGCCAAAGACGGATATCAGCCGTCTTCGTCCAAGATGCAAAGGACTTTCGACGGTCGTCTGCACTTGCCTAAGGGATTGCAGAATGCCGATTGTGACCAATACTGTGGGTGTAGCGAATGTCCGGTCGAAATAATTCGGATTTGTCATCCTTCGGAACAGGATCGCTCAAACGTGGGTGGCTGGCCGCGACAAGGCCGCAGAAAATCCCCTGGCCAGCGGTCTCCAGGCGAATATTGTCAACGCAGTTGCGCCTATTGCCGCGACAATGAATGGCGTCACAAGTGCCACCTCTCGTGTTACGACACTTTCTGCAAGGCTGACGATGAAACCAGATAGCAGAAGACCGACGGGCATCATTCCCCAAGCCAAAAGGCGGTAGATACTGTTCACCCGGCCCAACAATTCATCTGGAATGGCCCTTTGTCGGTATGAAACCGAAACCGTGTTCCAGATCAGGCCGGTGAATTCGAACGCTGCCAACACCAACGCCAA
>JBCCIK010000220.1:0-2189 GCA_039028255.1 Pseudomonadota bacterium
CGCGTTTCAACTTTTGCATCTTGCGCGTGATCAGCTGGCGCTTGAGCGGCTTGAGGTGGTCGATGAACAGTTTACCGTTCAAATGGTCGATTTCATGCTGCACGCATGTGGCCCAAAGCCCATCGAACGTATCGCGCTGCGGATTGCCGTCCGGGTCCATCCATTCCACATCGACAACTTTCGGCCGGGTCACCTCGGCGTATTGTTCGGGGATCGACAGGCATCCCTCTTCATAAACATTGGTTTCGTCCGAAGCCGCGACCACTTGAGGATTGAACATCGCCATTGGTTTTGGCGCCTCCCCTTCTTCTTTGACGCAGTCCAGAACAATCAGTCGATCCAATACTCCGATCTGAGGCGCGGCCAACCCGATGCCCGGCGCGTCATACATCGTTTCAAGCATATCGGCGGCAAGTGTCCGCAGCGCATCGGTAATGTCGGTCACCGGGGTGCAGACCTTTTTCAGGCGAGGATCAGGATGGATCAGTATCGGGTGTTTCATCAGGCTGATTTAGGCGATTGTCAGCGCCATCGCAACGCCCCTTGCGCCTGCCGCAATTCCAGCTAGCTTGCGGCTCAAATCAAGGAGACCCTGATGCGCTTTGATGAAAAAAATGACCGTCGCGGCACCAACAGTACAAAATGGGACAAGATGGAGCGTCTGTATGGCGTATCACCCAAGGATGGATTGGCGATGTGGACAGCGGATTCCGACTATCCGACCGCCGATTGTGTGATCGATGTCCTGAGGCAGGCCGCTGACCACAGTGTTTTTGGCTATTCCTGGCAACATCCAGATTACCTTAGATCCGTGCAGTGGTGGATGGCGACACGACACAACTGGCAAATTGACACGGACTGGATCTGCACGACCCAGGGATTGGGCAACGCGATTGCGCTCTGTCTCGACGTCTGGTCCAAGCCGGGCGACGGCATCGTGATTTTTTCGCCGGTCTATCACGAGTTCGCGCACAAAATTAACCGGGCCGGGCGCCGCGTGGTCGAATGCCCGCTTGTCCGCCAGGGGGACACATATGTCATTGATCTGGACGACGCCCAGTCGCGACTGACTGGCGATGAAAAAGTGCTGCTATGGTGCTCGCCGCAAAACCCTTCGGGGCGGATCTGGACCAAAGACGAATTAAGGGCCATAGCCGAATTCGCCGAGCGCAATAACCTGGTCCTGGTTTCCGATGAGGTGCATCACGACCTTGTCTACCACGGCCACGAGTTCCTGCCCATGGATCGCGCGGCACCCGAGTTCCGTCACAGAACCGTTTCGCTGACAGCGGCGTCAAAGACATTCAATATCGCAGGGCAACGCACCGGAAATGCGATTATCCCCGACGCAACCCTGCGCAAGGCGCTCAGCGACCGTTTGAGCGCTTTGAACTATGACCCGGCATCTTTGAGCGTCGCAATGATCACAGCCGCATATACACCAGCAGGAGCCGAATGGGCGGATGCTCAGATTACCCATCTGGAGGCAAACCGCCAGATGTTCGACAAGGCGATGAACAGCATTCCCGGAGTCTGGTCGATGCCGTTGCAGTCCACCTTTCTGGCCTGGGTCGATTTCTCACGAACCGGAATGAGTTACGACGAAATCGCAAGACGCTTTCGCGAGGACGCAAAAATCGCGGTATCTGCGGGACCTACCTTTGGCACTGGCGGCGAATTGTTTCAGCGCGTCAACCTGGCGACCCAACGGGCAACCGTCGAAGAAGCCTGTCAGCGCCTGACGGACGCCTTCGGTGATCTGCAATAAGCCGCACCGGACGCTCTGTGCAGGCTGTGATGTGATGGGCCGACTTCAGTCTTTTCCCAACAAGGCGATCGGCGCGTCCGGTTCACGATAAAAATCCAGCGGCGCCTGATCCGCGGCCGCTGTGTTGCGCTTGAACTCATAGCGCATTTCCACACCCTCTTCCTCGGATGCGACGATCAGGCACTGATAAAGATGACGCACGCCGTCATACAGATCGACCAACCCGCGCAGCGGCGGAGTTGTCTCGGCTTCGACCGCAAAACCGTTCCGCCACAGGTGTAGGACCTGATAATAGTTCTCGCCCGCCTCGACCCTGAGGCGGCTGACCTTTTTGAGGCCCGCAAGGCGCGCAGCTTCCAGATCCGCGCGCACTTCCTTGGAAATGTAGGTACTCATTAACGACTCCCAGGCAAAACGATTC
>JBCCIK010000221.1:0-2098 GCA_039028255.1 Pseudomonadota bacterium
CGGGGCAATGCGGGCGAAGATGAAATCACGATTTCCGGCAGCGTCGTCAGCGGGCTGGTCAACAGCGGCTCTGATGCCGATACGGTCACCATTTTCGGCTCGGCCGTTGGAAACATCCGGCTGGGCGGTGGCGATGATACGCTGAATTTCACTAGTTCGACCGTATCCGGCAGCGTGCGGGGCGGCGGTGGGAACGACGTCATGAACCTGCCGACCGGTACGGTTGTCACGGATTCCACGTTTGGAACGTTCACGATCGGCCTGGGGTCCAGCTACAGCCTGTCCAGCGGGACATTCACGCTGCCATCGGGATCGACCGTTACCTATTCCTCGTTTGACAGCGGCACCGGCATTCCCTGTTTCACGCGCGACACGCGCATCCAGAGCCATGACGGCCCGAAGAAAGTTCAGAGTTTGCAACCGGCGGACCAACTGGTGACGCTGCACAACGGGCCGCAGGGCATTCGATGGATTGGCCGGCGGCATTTTGACCTGCGCGCGCTGAAGGCGAACCCAAAGCTGCGTCCGATCAGGATCGTTGCCGGCGCATTGGGCGGCGGATTGCCAGACCGCGATCTGCTGGTTTCGCGCCAGCACAGGATGCTGGTTCAGTCCAGGATTGCAGAGCGGATGTTCGGCGTAACCGAAGTTCTGATTCCCGCGATCAAACTGATCAGAATGCCAGGTATCTTCATCGACCGTTCGGTGACATCCGTGGAATATTTCCACATTCTGCTGGACCGGCACGAAGTGGTGTTTGCCGAAGGCGCCCCAACCGAGAGCCTGTTTGCCGGACCCGAAGCGCTAAAATCGATTGGAGCCGAGGACCGGGCCGAAGTTCTGGCGATTTTCCCAGAGTTGACCGGGATGGATGTCACCCCCAGACCGGCCCGTTTCATCCCGCCGAACATTCTGCAACGCCGGCTTATCAATCGGCATCACAAGAACAACAAGCCACTGCTCACGACCGCAGATATCGGTCAGGGCCAGAAATCGCCTGCCCGTCAGATCTCTCGCCAATCTGACACTCCGGTCCGGGCGGCCTGTCCCGATGCTATCGTGACACGTCGGAAGCAAACAACCAGCGCAACAGCCAATGCCCGATCGCCACGGCGATCAACTGCATGACAATGAACATCGGAATATGGCCGGGGTAAATCCCTGCAAATGTATCCGAAAACCCGCGGGCGATTGTGACAGCCGGGTTTGCAAAACTGGTTGATGAGGTAAACCAGTACGCGCCTGTGATGTATAGACCAACCAACGCCGGCACCGTGTCCGGTTTTCGGGCAATCCCGCCAAAGATCACGAACAGCAGCCCGAGGGTTGCAATAACCTCGGACACCCATTGCGCCGTACCGGTTCGATGCAGTGTGCCGGAGACTTGCAGGATCGGCAGGTCAAACATGATATGGGCCAGCCACACGCCCAAAACTGCGCCAACGATCTGCACACCGACATATGGCAGCACATCTCGCCAGGCGTGATCGCCACGCAGCGCAAAGGCCAGTGTGACCGCAGGATTGAAATGGGCACCCGATACCGGGCCGAGCGTGGTTATGATTGCGTAAAGGATGCAGCCGGTTGCAATGGCATTGGCGAGCAGCGCCAACGCGACATTGCCGCCGGACAAGGCATCGGCCATGATCCCGGACCCGACCACCCCAATCAGCAAGAAAGCGGTGCCAATTCCCTCGGCCACGAGGTTTCGCGCTGTCATGACCAATCTCCGTCGGACTGAGTGTCTGACCCCGCGCAATAGAATTGAACTGCGGTATTTTCAACCGATTGAATGGACAAAACAAAAACCGTGTCCGAGGTCTGTCCCAATGACGGTTGTCACTCAGCCGTCCTGATACCACCAGACACCGGGCATGTATTCCGGCCCATCGCCATAAAGCGGCAGATCATCGGGGAATTTGAGTTCCTTGGCATGCGCGATCCGCCCGATATCAAAACTCCAGATCGGAATCACGTAGCGGCCCGAAATCAGGATGCGATCCAGCGCCCGCGTTGCTGCAATAAAGTCTTCGCGGCTTTCCGAGGTCAGCATCGCGTCTATCATGGCATCGGCGGCCGGTGATTTCACACCCATCAG
>JBCCIK010000222.1:0-2080 GCA_039028255.1 Pseudomonadota bacterium
GAAACACCTGATTGCTGTATTGGCGTTGGCCACAGCTACACCGGCTTTGGCCGCAGACAAGATGACCCTGTTGCTGGACTGGTTTGTCAATCCCGACCATGGCCCGATCATCATCGCCCAAGAGAACGGGTATTTCGCCGATCAGGGTCTGGAGGTAGAGGTGATTGCACCCGCTGATCCGTCGGCGCCGCCACGTCTGGTTGCCGCCGGTCAGGCCGACCTTGCCGTCAGCTATCAACCTCAGCTTCATCTGCAAATCCACGAAGGTCTGCCGCTAAAACGGGTCGGAACGCTTGTGGCGACTCCGCTGAATTGCCTGCTGGTGCTGGACGATGGGCCAATCGCCACCCTTGGTGATCTCAAAGGCAAGAAAATCGGGTTTTCCGTGGCCGGCGTCGAAGAAGCGGTTTTGACTGCGATGTTGGGCAGCCATGGAGTTTCTGTGGACGATATCGAGATGATCAACGTGAACTTCTCGCTTTCGCCGTCCCTGATGTCGGGTCAGGTGGATGCGGTCATTGGCGCGTTCCGGAATTTTGAACTGAACCAGATGGACATCGAGGGTGTCAAAGGTCGCTGTTTCTACATCGAGGAAGAAGGGGTGCCGCCCTATGACGAACTCATTTACGTCGCCAATCCTGAGTTGATGGATTCCGACAAGGTCGCGCGCTTTCTTGAAGCCACTGAAAAAGCCACCCAGTTTATCGTGAACAATCCGGAAAAAAGCTGGGAGATCTTTGCCGCCACATCGACGGAATTGCAGGACGAACTGAATGCGCGGGCCTGGGTGGACACATTGCCACGCTTTGCCCTGCGACCGGCCGGATTCGATGCGGGCCGCTATGCCCGCTTCGAGGCGTTTTTGAAAGACTCAGGGCTGATCGAGAGCGAAAATCCGGTCAGTATTATCTCTGTTGATGTGACCGCACAATGACCGCGCCAAGCTATGGAACTGCTTTCGACCTGCTGCGGGATGCGGCAGGTCGGCACTGGGACGACTTCGTCACGCATGATTTTGTCGCGAACCTCGCAGATGGCTCGCTGCCCCGGGCAGCTTTTCTGCATTATCTGCGCCAGGACTATCTGTTCCTGAACCACTTTGCGCGGGCCTGGGCACTGGCGGTCGTCAAGTCAGAGACACATGACGAAATGCTGACCGCAGTCGGATCGGTCAATGCACTGGTCACCAATGAGGTCGGTCTGCATATCGGGATCTGCGAACAGGCCGGCATTTCGCTGGAAGAGTTGAATGCCACGCCCGAACGTCCCGAAAACATCGCCTATACGCGCTATGTGCTCGAAGCCGGATATAGCGGCGATCTGGTTGATTTGCTGGCGTGCCTGACGCCCTGTGTCATGGGATATGGCGAGATCGGGCTGCGTCTGCTGGAATCGCATAGTAGCGAGACCTATCGGCACTGGATCGAGACCTATGGCGGCCGCGACTATCAGGACCTGTGTCACACGGTTGGGGCGCTGCTGGATCAGTCTCTAACAAGACGGATCGGGGCGGAATTTGCCAAAAGCCCTCGCTGGAACAATCTGTGCCACAGATTTGAAACGGCGACCCGGCTAGAGGTTGGATTCTGGCAAATGGGCCTGACCCCGTGAGCCAAGCCGCGCCCGATATCCAAATCACCGGCGGCGCATCGATCGGCGGATTGACGCTGTTTGACCCGCTGGAGGTGACTTTGGAAAGCGGGCAATGGACCTGCTTGTTGGGCGGTTCCGGGGTCGGCAAATCAACCATTTTGCGGCTGATTGCCGGGCTCGACACCGGAGCAGCGTTTTCAGGGTCAATATCTGCCTCGGATGGGGCGCCGGTTATCCCGCGGGTGGCCTATATGGCGCAGGACGATCTGTTGCTGCCCTGGGCCAGCGTGACGGACAACATTGCGCTGGGTGCGCGTTTGCGGGGCGAACGAGTTGACCGGAACCTATTTGAAACTCTCTTGCAGCGGGTCCGGCTGATCTAACATGAACACAAGAAACCGTCGGCGCTGTCGGGTGGGCAGAGACAACGGGTTGCGTTGGCCAGAACCCTGATGGAAGATCGCGCAATCATCCTGCTGGACGAACC
>JBCCIK010000223.1:0-2074 GCA_039028255.1 Pseudomonadota bacterium
CGGAGCCCGCGACCGGCATGGTGCCACTTGGCCTGGACGCCCGTGCCCAGATCAATGTCGCACCTGAAAACCTAGCAGTGGTTGGCGACATCGCGCGGCTGAACGGCCTCAATGTGCGCAATCTCGCTGTGGATATCACCGGTACGGGCTTGCGTGTCCGGGCAGTCGGTGACCTGGAATTTGACACCAATGGCGTCGCCAACGGCGAAATCGCACTGCAGATATTCGATGTCGAAGGCTTGCCTGCTGCGATCGAGCGTTTGCCGCAAAATGTTCGGTCCATCGCCAATGCGGTCATGGCCGGCGCACTGGCCATTGGACGCCAGCGAACGATTGATGGTCAGCAGGCTCGCGAAATCTCACTGGCAATTGATCAGGGCGTGGCGCGCGCCGGATTTATTTCGATTGGCCGGATTCCGCCTCTTTTTTAGAGGCATCACCATCACTGACTGTGCCGTCATGGCGGCCGAAGTCGGGCTTGTCGGTTTCCTGCCCCGCTTCAATAATAACGCGGCGGATGTCACGTGTGCGCACGAAGAGATTGTAAAGATAATCTCCGTCGCCCCACCGAATCGCGCGCTGGAGCGCTGACAGATCTTCGGTAAAGCGTTGGAGCATATCCAGCACTGCAACTTTGTTGGTCAGGAACACGTCACGCCACATGGTCGGATCTGACGCGGCGATCCGGGTAAAGTCGCGAAAGCCACCAGCCGAGAACTTCATGACCTCACTCTGGGTGACCGTTTCCACATCCTCTGCCGTCCCGACAATGTTGTAGGCGATCAGATGCGGAATATGGCTGGTGATCGCCAAAACCCGGTCATGGTGTTCGGCCTCCATAATTTCGACATTCGAACCAAGGGATGTCCAGAAATCCCTAAGACGTTCGACCGCGGTGTTCTCGGACCCGGGCGGCGGTGTCAAAATGCACCAACGGTCGATGAACAAGTCGGCAAACCCGGCATCAGGCCCTGAATGCTCGGTCCCTGCGACCGGGTGTGCCGGCACGAAATGAACATTGTTCGGCAGATGAGGCCCCATGGATGCAATAACGCTGGCCTTGACGGACCCGACATCTGACACCAGCGCGCCTTCCAAAAGATTGGGCGCGATCTGCTCGGCAATGGCACCGCAGGCGCCGACCGGAACGCAGACGATCACCAGGTCCGCATCCCGTACCGCTTCGGCCGCATCGGTGGTGTAATCATCAGCCAGCCCCCGGGCTCGGGCCTTTTCGAGGCTTTGCGGGGTTCGACTTTGAACCACGATCTGATCGACCAAATTGGCCCGCCGTGCGGCCAACGCAATAGAAGATCCGATAAGCCCGACACCAATCAGGGCGAGCCGGTTGAAACGTTCCATACTTAGCCTGCCTTACCCATGACTTCCCTGATCAGCGCGATCGTCGTCTGATTCGCCCCCTCGCTGCCAATCGACATGCGCAAAGCCGCCGGAAATCCATAGGCGCCGACACTACGAACAACGACGCCATTGGCCCTCAAATGCTGATCGGCCGCTTGGGCGATTTCTTCGGAGGGAAAGTGAACGAGAACGAAGTTGGCAACGCTGGGCGTCACGCGCAAACCAAGCGCGGTCAATTGATCGACCACCCATGGCAACCACTCATCATTGTGCAGGCGCGCCCTCTCAACGTGTGCGCGATCGCGCATGGCGGCCGTTGCCGCGGCCAGAGCCGGCCCGGAAACGTTAAAAGGGCCACGGACCCTGTTGAGAGCGTCGATGACAGTGGCGGGCCCGAAGCCCCACCCGACCCTGAGGTTGGCCAAACCATGTATCTTGGAGAACGTCCGGGTCATGATGACATTGTCCGCCGTTCCTGCCAGCTCTATGCCGCTCTCATAGTCGTTGCGGGACAGGTATTCGGCATAGGCGGCATCCAGAACGAGCAACACGTGGCCGGGCAGAGCAGCATGCAGCCTGCGCACGTCCTGGTGAGCCAGATAGGTTCCGGTGGGATTGTTCGGATTGGCCAGAAACACCACGCGTGTCTTATCGGTGACAGCAGCCAGAATGGCGTCCACGTCGGCTGTTTCTTCACGCTCCGGAACTGCAA
>JBCCIK010000224.1:0-2064 GCA_039028255.1 Pseudomonadota bacterium
CAGAGATGCACAGGAAAACCTGATCCGGAACAACTATGCGGTTGCCGACAGCAAGTTTGTGGTGAATTACTTTCGCTTTTCCGATGATCGTCGTTTGCTGTTCGGGGGCACCGAAACATATCGATACAAGTTTCCGGCTGATATTGCGGGCGCCGTACGCAAACCGATGACGGAGATTTTCCCGCAACTCGGCGATATCCGAATCGATCATGCCTGGGGCGGAACATTGGGCATTACGATAAACCGAATGCCCCATTTCGAGCGAATGTCTGGAAATATCCTGACGATGTCGGGATTTTCGGGATCAGGTGTCGCACTGGCGACGCTTGCAGGCCAAATTGCAGCCGAGACAATTGCTGGTCAGGCCGAACGGTTCGACATTATGGCCAGTGTGCCGACCGACACGTTTCCGGGTGGGCCGGTTTTTCGGTCGCCCCTGCTTGCGCTTGCCATGCTCTGGTTCAGCCTGCGCGACAAGTTCTGAAGGTCAGTTGCTTAGATTTGTTGATGCGGCGTAATATCGACCCGCGTGTGCGACTTGCACCTGCCAAAGGTTTCGCAAGTGGCCAGTCAACGCTAAACCAGCTTATCCGCAACTCCTTTCGATTCCCAAATGAATGCGGTTTTGTAATCCCGAAACTGCATCCAGTTATCGCGCATCTTTTTCGCACAAAACCTTGCGGATTGGTGAGGAGTCGCGCGGCCCGGGACATAATGGGCTCGGGGTTGCCGCCACTGTTGTGGTGGCAAATGATCCGGAGTGGCCAAGCAACGGCATCGGCCCGTTAAAGGTCACGCATCCAGAATTGCAGCTGCTTTCGGGTGACGGCCGATTGGTCGATATCCTTCCAGTCGAAACCGGCAACTACACCGTTAAGAGGTGTATATCCGCGCGCGCGCCAGAACGGGTCCAATGGTCGGTAATCCTCGGGTCTCAGCGGGTGGTTTGCTGGGCGCACAACCGCACAGAATGCGGCATGGCCAAACCCAAGCCGGCGGGCGTGTTGCTCGCGCAAATCAAAAAACCTGTGACCGGCTCCTTGACCACGATAATCGGGCAACAACACGGATTCCGCGCAATAGAACAGCGATGCCAAATCCAGGCCGGTCTGCTTGAACGCGTCACCAAAATCATCGGCATGGTCCGCCAGTGGCGCACCGGTCGACGCCCCGACCAATCGATCACCGTCAAATGCGCCAACCAGAACCGCGCGATCACTGTCGCGATAGGTTTGCAGATAGCCCCGCTCATAGTCCAGATCGCCGTCGTAAAGATATGGCCAGTCGCGAAACACCTTGATCCTGAGGCGCGCGACATCGTCCAACGCGTCAAACAAGGCCTGGCCCGTCAGAACCTTCACATCAGAAATATCACCCATCGCCAGAAACTTGCGCCATCCAGTCAGCCAGGTTGTAATAGGTCGTGACCCGCGTGATCAGCCCGTTTCGAACGGCGAAAAACGATCCCGCTGGCAGGCAATAGGTCTGGCCATTTGCCTCAGGCAGACCGGCATCGGTTTGCAAATATGTTCCATTGACGACGTATTCCGCAGCGGCGTGGCTGCCGTCAGGTGTCGAAAAGACCACCAAGTCGGTCAGTGTCTCTTTGTAACAGCGCGACATATGCGCACAAAAATCGGCAAATTTCTCTTTGCCCATCCTGATCCGGCCTTCGTTCACGTGATGGGCAACATCTTCGTCCAGACAGGCCAACATTGTTTCGGTATTGCCCGCGTTGAAGGCCGCGAAATATCGCTCGATTGTGGTCTTTGTCATGGGGCCTCCGTTGGTTCGCCCCAGCGCTCGACAAGATGCTTGATGATCTGGTCGCGCGTCTGGCGATAATAGCCAAGTTTGTCATTCCGGGACTCGCCCATGCCCGTCGGGTCCATGATTGGCCAATAATCCACGTCGAGATGAAAGTACCGTGTCAGTTCAAGCGCCCGGCGCTGTGACGCCGGAGACAGCGCCACAACCAGATCAAACGAGCTGAGATCATCGCCCCATTCTTCCATCATGTCGAAGGAGCGTGACCTGTGGCGGCTCAGTTCGACATTCATTTCC
>JBCCIK010000225.1:0-2056 GCA_039028255.1 Pseudomonadota bacterium
ATAATAAAGTCTTCGTTCATTCCAGTCCCTTTTTGTGTACCATGGTATACATGTGGGGTGTGAGTCGTTGATTTTCAAGTCAGGTATGATGCGGATTGGCCGGATTGTCTCCTGTTTTGTGGCCTTGTCAAAGGCGAAGCCATCGGGCAAGAGCATCAGGTTCCAAAACCATCGTGTGGGCACATGTCTGACCGTTTCTCATTTACGCTACAGGCCACGGACGGCAAAGCGCGCACCGGTGCAATTTCGACCCCGCGCGGCGAGATACGAACGCCGGCGTTTATGCCGGTGGGCACGGCGGCGACGGTCAAGGCGATGTTGCCGGACAGCGTGCGGGCCACGGGCGCCGATATCCTGCTGGGCAACACCTATCATCTGATGCTGCGCCCCACGGCCGAGCGCATCGACCGGCTTGGCGGTCTGCACAAGTTCATGAATTGGGAACGTCCGATCCTGACCGACTCGGGCGGGTTTCAGGTCATGTCGCTGGCCGGCCTGCGCAAGCTGAGCGAAACCGGTGTGACCTTCAAGTCTCACATCGATGGATCGAAGCACGAACTCAGCCCGGAACGCTCGATGGAAATCCAGCGCCTGCTGGGCGCGGACATCGTGATGTGTTTTGACGAATGCCCCGCATTGCCGGCAGACCGCCAACGCATTGCAGAGTCCATGCAACTGTCGATGCGATGGGCGGACAGGTCGCGGGCGGCGTTTGGGGATCGTCCGGGTCACGCGCTGTTCGGCATCCAGCAGGGCGGGCTGGAGCAGGATTTCCGAGAGGAATCCGCGCAAGCCCTGAAGGAAATTGGCTTCGAAGGATATGCGGTTGGGGGACTGGCCGTGGGCGAGGGGCAGGAGGCGATGTTTTCGGTTCTTGATTTTGCACCAGACATGCTGCCTGTAGACAAACCGCGTTATCTGATGGGCGTGGGAAAGCCCGATGATATTGTTGGCGCCGTCGCGCGTGGCATAGACATGATGGATTGTGTGTTGCCATCGCGTTCCGGGCGGACCGGGCAGGTTTTCACCCGTCGCGGGGTGGTCAATATCAAAAATGCCCGTCACGCGGACGATCCAAGGCCACTGGACGAGCAATGCACGTGCCCAGCCTGTCAGAGCTATTCCCGGGCTTACCTGCATCATGTCTTCCGTGCACAAGAGATGATATCGGGCATGCTGCTGACTTGGCATAATCTCCATTATTTTCAGGAGATCATGCAGGGTATGCGGCAGGCGATTGCGGCCGGTGGCTTCAGCGACTGGCAACGTGATTTCCACGCGGCCCGGGCCCATGGCGACATCGACCCCCTGTGACACATGACTAACGACAGAGTGATGAAGGACCAGTATCGTTGAGCAGAGCTGCGCAGCACCTGTTGGTTCCCAGCCTGGGGCTGGTCCTTGGGGGCGCGTTGTGGGGCGCATATTGGATTCCGCTGCGCGCGATCGGCGAGACCGGGCCTCAACTCGGCTGGCCCGGCTTGCTGATATATGTTTGCACGGCTGTTCTTTTGTTGCCGGTCGCAGTCATGCGGTGGCGCCACATATGGGCCAATCTCTGGGGGATTGCATCTTGCGGCCTGTTGACCGGAATGGCGTTCAGTTTTTACGGCACCAGCCTGTTTTTTACGGATGTGGTTCGGGCCATCCTATTGTTTTATCTGACTCCGATCTGGGGCACTCTGCTCGGGATCTTTGTTCTGGGCGAACGGCTCACGATATGGCGTGTTCTGGCGCTGCTGGCCGGATTGGCCGGGCTGTTGACGGTATTCTGGGATGGCGGAAACGTTCCCTTGCCCAGAAATCTGGGCGACTGGCTTGCCTTGGCGTCAGGCCTGGCATGGGCACTGGGCACGTTGCAACTGCACAGAACACCCGGCATTCCGGTCAGCGAGCAGGTCACCGCCTTTGTCTGGGGCAGCCTGATCGTGACCCTTGCCAGCATCGCCTTGTCCGGCGGCGTTCTTGGTCCGGTTCCGACTATTCAAGACCTGACGCGGTCCGCACCATTGGTTCTGGCGACATCGATCTATGTTGTGCCGATGCTGTTCCTGAC
>JBCCIK010000226.1:0-2048 GCA_039028255.1 Pseudomonadota bacterium
AAGCGATGATACAGTCCCGGCAGTATTTTGCGCCGGGCCAAGTCACCGGTTGCACCAAACAACACGAGGTCGAATGGTTTGACCGGAATTACGCGAGACACCATGGCTACGATCCTCTGGTGAGGTCTCTGGCGGATACTCAAACCTGGACCGCATATGAGACCACTGTGACAGACAGCTGTGTTATGTCAGAAATGTTAGCGTTAACATTTCTGACACTTAATTGCGGACCACAACTGAAAAAGCAAGGGGTGTGTTGAAAAATTGCAAAATAACATGATGGCGTTTCTCAGCGATCCTAATTTTGCGTCTCTGATGTGGGAACCTTCGCCAAACCGCGGTGATCTTCCAAAAAAGGTTCGATATTATGCGTTTTTTCGCCCGTTATTCTGTTAATTCAATGATTCTGGTTTGAATATCGTAAGCACCTGATGCGCAATAACCCACGAATTCTCCCCAATTTCAGCCCGATTAGGCAAATTTACGCAGATTTCGCCGAAAGGCGCGGTATGTCGCGCCCCGCTCCAGTCCATGAAAAAATGCACTATTTGCTGGGCCTCCTGCGCAGCGTCGCCGCTGCTCAGCCCGCTAGTTCTGAGTCCGCAGCCAATCCATGACAGCGGGACGCACAGATTGCTCACCCCGGTGCCGCGCGTCCAGGATGATCTTTCGCAGCTGGGCCAGATCAGAACGCAGCAACAGGCTTTTGACAGGGCCGATTGAGGCCGGACGCATCGACAAACTGCGCAACCCCATGGCCGCCAGACACACGGCTTCGACCGGACGTCCTGCATCCTCGCCGCAGAAACTGAGTGGCGTATTAGATTGGTTGCAGCGTTCTACAATCCGCTCGATAAAACTCAGAAAGCTCACATTGAGCGTATCGTATCGGCGACGCACCCGCTCGTTTTCCCGGTCAGCGGCAAAAAAGAACTGTTTCAGGTCGTTGCCTCCGATGGACAAAAACCCGACCTCTTCAAAGAATTTATGCGGGGCGAATGCCAGCGAAGGTGTTTCCAGCATCGCCCCCACCTCCAGCGTCTCGGGCAGAACATGCCCCAGCTTTTTCTCGCGCGCTATCGTCCGGTCCACTTCGGCGCGCGCCATGCGGTATTCGTCAAACTGCGCGACAAACGGGAACATGATGGTCAGCGGACGACCATTGGCGGCCCGGATCAGAGCCTGCAACTGCATGCGCATCACACCCGGTTTGTCCAGGCCGACACGGATCGCGCGCCAGCCAAGCGCCGGATTCGGCTCGTCCGTTGGCTTCATATACGGCAAAACCTTGTCGGATCCGATGTCGAGCGTCCGAAACACAACACGCCTGCCGCCGGCGGCATCCAGAACCCGGGCATAGAGCGCCACCAGTTCCGATCGCTTCGGCATCTTGTTGCGTACCAGAAACTGAAGCTCGGTTCGAAACAGGCCGACGCCTTCGGCCCCGGAACTGGGCAGCGAGGGCAAGTCAGCCATCAGACCGGCATTCATCGTCAGCGTCATTTCGGCGCCGTCTTTTGTGACGGTTGGGGTCTCGCGAATCGACGCGTAACGTTGCTGCGCCTGGGCGTGCATTGCGATCTTGTCACGAAACGCGTTGACGACTGTTTCGTCAGGACGCAGATGAACGATGCCCTGGTCACCATCGACCATGATATGGTCGCCGTTCAGGGCTTCGGTGGTGATGCGGTCGGTGTGAACAACCAATGGGATGGCCAGCGCCCGCGCAACAATCGCGGCGTGGCTGCCCACAGATCCTTCCTCGAGCACAATACCTTTCAGCGAACGACCATATTCAAGCAAATCGCCCGGGCCGATATTGCGCGCCACCAGAATGGGGTCGGCCGGCAATTCGGCACCGGTTTCCTGTCCCTGCCCGGTCAGGATTCGCAGCAGCCGGTTTGACAGGTCATCGAGATCGGCCAGCCGTTCGCGCAAATATCCGTCCGACACCTGGGACATTCGGGCCCGCGCCTGGCTTTGTTCCTTTTCGACAGCGGCCTCGGCGCTCAGACCGCGGGCGATGTCTTCTTCCATCCGACGGTTCC
>JBCCIK010000227.1:0-2039 GCA_039028255.1 Pseudomonadota bacterium
GCAATCCTTTGTGGCGTTGCATAGCCATTATCTGCAACTTCCTGCTCGTAAGTGGCGGCCCAGCGGTCGTAATGCTCTTGTGCTTCACCCGCAGATTTGGGGCTGTATGTTTTGTCCATAATATTGTCAGTCAATATGACTGGATCGGCGAGAGTGTCAGGCGACGTCCAGATCGGAATGGGACAGCCAGCCGGTCCAGGCCTGCTTTGCCCGATCGGTATAGGCCTTGTAGCGGTCCTTGCGACCGCGTCGGCCGCCTTTGAGTCCCTCGACCGGACGGAACAGACCAAAATTCACGTTCATTGGCTGGAATGTCTTGGCGTCTGCTCCGCCGGTAATGTGGTGGATCAGAGCGCCCATGGCGCTGTCCTGAGGCACCGGCGGCAATGAGAGCCCAAGCAGTTCAGCCGCAGCCATACGGCCGGCCAGCAGGCCCATCGCCGCACTCTCGACATATCCCTCGACACCCGTAACCTGACCCGCAAACCTGATATTGGGCTGGCATTTCAACCGCATCTGATCATCGAGCAATGTGGGCGAATTCAGGAAGGTATTGCGATGAATGCCGCCGAGCCGCGCAAAACGAGCGTGTTCCAGCCCGGGGATCATCCGAAACACATCGGCTTGCGCGCCATATTTCATCTTGGTCTGAAAGCCAACGATATTGAACAACGTGCCCAGACTGTTGTCACGACGCAATTGTACAACTGCATGCGCCTTGACATCAGGCTGATGCGCGTTGGTCAGGCCCACCGGCTTCATCGGTCCATGGCGCAGGGTTTCGCGTCCGCGTTCCGCCATCACCTCGATGGGCAGGCAACCGTCGAAATAGGTCGCGGTTTCGTCTTCTTGGAATTCGGTTTTGTCCGCCGCCAGCAAAGCGTCAATGAACGCCTCGTACTGGGCCTGGTCCATCGGGCAGTTCAGGTAGGCGGTGCGTTCATCCTCGGTTTCGCCTTTGTCATAGCGCGATTGCATCCAGGCCTGCGACATGTCCACGCTGTCGGCATAAACAATCGGTGCAATGGCATCAAAAAACGCCAGCGAGTCGGTGCCGGTGATGTGCCGGATCGCGTCTGCCAATGCCGGCGAGGTCAACGGGCCGGTGGCAAATATCCAGTTCCCTGTGTCAGGCAGGCCGGTAATTTCCTCCTGTGTCACCGTGACGTTGGGAAGCGCCGTCAATCGTTCGGTCACTGTTGCGGCAAAAGGGTCCCGGTCTACGGCCAGCGCCCCACCTGCGGGCAGCCGGTGCCGGTCGGCCGTTGTCATGATCAGCCCGTCCGCGGCGCGCATCTCCCAATGCAGCAGGCCAACCGCGTTTTGTTCATCGTCGTCGGACCGGAACGAGTTGGAACAGACCATCTCGGCCAGGTGACCAGATTTATGGGCAAATGTGCCAACCTTGGGCCGCATTTCATGCAGGACGACCTGCACGCCCATATGCGCGGCCTGCCAGGCGGCTTCTGATCCGGCCATTCCACCGCCGACGATATGCAGAATCTGGGTCATGGGCTGCCACATAGGGCAGCACTGCGGTCGGTGCAATGGCAACGGCCTGTTCGCAGGCCAGCCAGTTGCACACGGACAAACGCCCGGGTTTGCATGCAGTTTCTGGTTTTAGGAGTGTCGGAAAATTTTGGGGTCGCCGTTGTGGGAATGTCGCGCCAGAGAGAGCTGGCCAGGAGGGACCTTCCACATACGGCGACCCAAAACTCATCTAGGCTTAAGCCTTGCCCCATGAATGTCACAGTATTGCCCTGATTTAAAGAGCTAATTTGGAAACAATTTTCGCAAAATTGCGAAACGATCAACTTATTGATGCCAATCGGGGTCTCTTTTCTCGATAAACGCCGAAATTCCCTCTTCAGTTTCCTGCCAGAGCATGTTTTCGACCATGACATCGCCGGTATAGGCATATGCTTCGTCAAGTGGCATCTGCAACTGCCTATAAAATGCCTCTTTTCCGATTTTGACCACCGACCCACCTATCGGTGTACACCGTCTTGGTGCCATTGATGGTCTCGTCCGTGGCCGCA
>JBCCIK010000228.1:0-1858 GCA_039028255.1 Pseudomonadota bacterium
GGCGCAGCGCAACAATTGGCCTGGTTGTACCCACAATCGACAATGCAATTTTTGCCGAATTGATCCAGTCCTTTTCCGACAAGTTGGACGAACGCGGGTTTACGATGCTGATCGCCTCGCATGGTTTCGACCTGGATCGGGAATACAAAATGCTGCGCAAGTTGCTGGAACATCGGGTGGACGGGCTTGCGATGATCGGGCTGGAGCATTCGGACGCAACATATCAATTGATCGATCAGCAAAACATTCCGTCGGTTGCAATCTGGAATTATGCGGAAGACAGCCGGGTATCGTGCATCGGCGTAGACAATACCGACGCCGGGCATCTGGCCGCGCGTCACCTCTTGTCGCTAGGGCATCGCAATATCGGACTCATGTTCCCCGACCCGACCGGGAATGACCGGGCGCAGGGCAGGTTGACCGGTGCCGTCGATGAATTGCGCGCCAACCAAATTGAAGTCCCGGACAAATGGAGGTTCGAGGCCCCGTACAGCATTCGCGAGGCAAAACGCGCGGGTATCGAGTTGCTTGGCCAAATTGACCGACCAACCGCCATTTTATGTGGCAATGACATCATCGCCCAAGGCGTTCTTTATGCTGCGGGGCAACTTGGTCTGCGCGTTCCGCAGGATCTGTCGGTCATCGGAATCGGCGATTTCAAAGGCTCGGGCGAGGTTGAACCATCGCTCACCACAATTCGCATACCCGCGAGGCGGATCGGGGCAGTTGCTGGTGAGTTGATCGCCGATTCCGTGGCCGGACTGCATTCGGGCGTGATTGCCCGAAAATTCGAGCTTCAGGTGATAACCCGAAAGTCCACCGCGGCAATCAGTAACAAAACGAAGTCTAATTAGGGGTTTTAGACCTTTTCGATCATTCCATTCTGTTGGTGACAGTGACGGAATATGGCCAAAGGTCGCCCACCAGTTCGCATTCACAGGCCAATGGCTCTGCCACTCCGATTCCAGTTCGGTACCGGTTGACCGGACCTGCCGCGCTGCCTATCGCTTGATCGACGGATGGCGCGCAACAGGCCGGTGCAATGAATGACCCTCTTTCAAGAACATAGCGGGCGAAACAGGATCCTGACAGCCGCCCACTGGGGTGTCTACGAGCTGATCAAGGGCCGTGGGCTGGAGCCGTTTGACCTGGATGGCAATCCGTCGCGTATTGGCCGGGGTTGGGTGTCTGCCGCCACGGACAAGGCGACGCGCGTTGCCCACCCTGCGGTGCGACGCGGCTGGTTGCGCGGCGACGGCGGGCAAGGACGGTGTGACGATGCATTTGTCGAACTTCCTTGGGACGAGGCGCTGGACCTCGCTGCCGGCGCCCTCGCAGACGTGATATCGGAACATGGCAACGCGGCGATCTTTGCGGGATCCTACGGCTGGGCCAGCGCAGGCCGCGTTCATCACGCCCAGTCGCAGCTGCGCCGCTTCCTGAACTCGATTGGCGGCTTCACCGGGTCGCGGGACACTTATTCCCATGCCGCTGGCGAAGTGCTGTTTCCACTGATCACCGGGATGTCCTGCAAGGCGATTGATGATGGTGCGACCAGTTGGCCGCTGATCGCCGAAAACTGCACCCTGTTTCTGGCGTTCGGCGGAATGTCCGACAACACGGCACAGATTGCCTCGGGCGGTACGGCCGAGCATGAGGCCGCCAGGTGGTTTGCCCATGCCGCTGAACGCGGGATGAAACCGGTGCTGATTTCTCCGCTGCGATCGGATATGGCGGCCTTGCCAAATGCCCGCTGGATTCCGATTCGCCCGGGTTCGGATGTGGCTCTGATACTGGCGCTTTCGCACGAATTGGTGACCAATCGCTGGCATGATGAAGAGTTTCTGGCCCGCTACAC
>JBCCIK010000229.1:0-1821 GCA_039028255.1 Pseudomonadota bacterium
CCGGAAATGTTCAGCAGGCCGGCAACTGCGGCAGGTGGCTCTATGCTGGGCGCGGAATTGGTGGCATCGGGCGGTGTGGTCTACAACCCCGGCGGTGGCACACATCACGGCATGGCCGATCGGGCCAACGGGTTTTGCTTTCTCAACGATCCGGTGCTGGCGATCAGAAATTTGCAACGGCTTGGGCAGGATCGCGTCGCATATGTCGATATCGACGCCCATCATTGCGACGGGGTCGAGGCGGCCCTGACCGGAGAACCCGGGATATGCCTGATTTCAATCCATGAAGGCAGGCGCTGGCCATTTACAGGCGCGCTGTCAGAGGATGCCAGAGGGATCGCCTGGAACCTGCCTGTCGGGCGCGGGTTGAACGACACAGAATTTGCGCTGATCCTCGACGACCTGATCCTGCCTGTATTGTCATCCTTCAAACCGGACGCCATCATTCTGCAATGTGGCGCCGATGCGCTTTTTGATGATCCGTTGTCCCGCATGGAACTGTCCAACAACGCGCTCTGGTCGGCGGTGGCTTCGATCCGTCGCCTGACGCAAAAATTGCTGGTGCTGGGCGGCGGCGGGTACAATCCCTGGAGCGTTGCACGGGCATGGACAGGGGTCTGGGCCAATCTGTCCGGTCAGACTGTGCCGGATCACCTTCCATCGGCGGCGCGAACAGTTCTGGACCGGCTGAGCTGGTCGCGACGGGCCGGACGGACACCACCCGAACACTGGGTCAATACTTTGCGGGATCCCGTGCGCCATGGCAGAATCCGGGACGAGATCAAAGCCGATATTGCGACGTTAAAACGTCGGCTGACGGGCTGATGTCTGCCCTCGACCGTGCAAGCTCAATTCCGTGCAAGCTCAATCAGCTTTGGCAGGCCCGAAGCAGAGCCTTTCGATTGCCGATCCGCAGGCGGGAGTAACCCAGATCGACCAGATTGCTTTTGCATAACCGCCGCAGAATTCTCTGTACCGTTGGCAAAGAGATCGCCGTCATTTCGGCCAGGTCGCTCTGGGAAACCGGAATCCATTGTCCAGGTGTCACCAGTTTTTCTTCCAGAAACAGCAGGCGCAGGATCAATCGGCGCTCGCTGTTGGATACGCCGAGATTGGCAAGCAAGCTGAGAACCGTCTGCATGTTTTCCTGGGTCAGCGCGTAAAAATCCCTGAAATATTGCGGAGTCCGGCTGACCATCTGATTGATGCGAGTTTCCGGTACAAACAGGCACTCGGTATCTTCGTTGGCAGCCACAGTGATCAGGCGCGGACTGTTGGACAACACGGCAAGATCGCCAAACCAGAACCCCTGCCCCTCGCGATGGGCAATAAATTCCTGGCCGTCATCAGATGGAATCGAAATCCGGATCGAACCGGAAAGGACCCCGTAGGCGCCGTCGGCCCTGGCTGCGAAACCATAGATCGTGTCATTGGCCTTGAAATACTTCCGCGAGGTTTGCGCCAGCAGATCCTTTCGAAAAGCCAAAGTGCGGCTGGAAAACCAGTTAGACCGGGCCAATGGCCCGGCTTCGGCACCTGAGTTTTCGATCTGCATTTTGAAAATCCATCATTTGATGCAATCTTGTTGCCACACATGGCCTATCATGTAAGCCTGCGATTCCATCAGTTTTTTTATGTCGGAGTCGCTGTCAGCATTGTCAGCTTTGCAGGGTCGGTATCTGCATCTGTTGGCGGCGTTGGTATTCGCAACACTGAAATTTTTTTGTAATCCATACCGGAGATCCCCATGTCTACAATTCGGCAAATTTCTGTCGGCTGGCACCAGCCATTTCGACAGATCGCGGCCATCGCAGCGGCCGC
>JBCCIK010000230.1:0-1696 GCA_039028255.1 Pseudomonadota bacterium
ATCGCCGATGTGCTGGTCGGCCTGCAACTCTGCACAAAACAGCCGCGCGGCGTCCTCGACAAAGATCGGATTGGCCGCATTCAATTCGGCAAAGGCCTGTTCATCCTCGCGTTTCACCATGACCTGGGTTTCGGTTGGCACGGCGCGGCGGCACATGTCGATCAGATCCTCGAACCACAGGCAATCCGCATCCGGGTTCACCACAACCGACAATCTGGCCACCGAACGTTGTGAATGTGGCGTCGCCATCTGACCGCGTTGCGACCGGGCGTGTTCGCTGAGTTCCAGAGAGCACGGGCAGGTCGAGGAATACACATAATCCAAATGCAGGATCTTTTGACGCACACCGTCCATTTCGACCAGTTCGAACGCGATATCGTAATATTGATAGCCACTCAGACCAGAGCGCAGGCTGTGCACGCGCGCGGGATAGGCAAAGCGCATTTGAATGCGCGCATCCAAGGTATCCAGATCGGTCATATAGTCTTCCAGCGCACCTTCCATCACCTCAAAGGAGAACGTGCGCTCGGCGTGTTTGTAAAACGACCGCATGATCCGGGACATGTTGATGCCCTTCTTGTCAGCGTCCAGACTGACGGTTCCCGTGACCGAGGCTTCAAGCGTGAGATCATCGCCGTGCTTGCTGTGGAACCGGATCGGTAGCCGAAAATTTGATATGCCGACATGTTGAATATTGCGCTGTGCCCCACGGATCGATGCGGTTGGTCCATTCTGCAAATCAGGCAAGGTCGCCCGATAAGAGTCATCAACCTGGAAATCCTGAGGATAATCGCGTGACAGTGACGGATAATTGGTCGGGGTCAATCCAGGCACCAGCCGAGCAATCGCCGGATCCAGCGCGGCAATTTCGGTGTCCGTCGCTGCACCCGCCCAAGTTCGCAGCGTCTTCAGCGCGGCCTCTGCCTCGGCCCGGTCGGGCTGGTCATTCAGTTCTCGGGCCTGAAGGTTCATCCGCATCTCCCCGTGTGGCGCCTGCGTCCGGATGGTCGGTTCGGGCCGGACGTTCCCGTTTTAGTCCGGAACGCACAGGTTGGCAAACCAGATCGGCTCCGAGCCGAACTCCCGGCGCAGATGCCGCATTTCCGGCGGTTCAGCAACCGGTCCATTGGGCGCGCGGTCCTGGTGTGCTCACGATGAATGCGCCACATCCAACGCATGGGCAAGATCGGCGATAAGATCTTCGGCGCCTTCCAGCCCAACCGAGAACCGCACCAGCCCCGGCGTGATCCCCAACGTATCGCGCTGATCGTCGCTCAGCCGCTGATGGGTGGTTGTCGCCGGATGTGTCGCGATCGACTTGGCATCGCCGAGATTGTTTGAAATCACCGGAATGCTCATTGTGTTCAGGAACTTAAAGGCCGCCGTCTTGCCGCCTTTCAGGTCGAGGGACAGCACCGTGCCACCCTTGCCCCCCAACTGACGCTGAACAAGCGCGTTTTGCGTGTGCGTTTTCAGCCCCGGATACAGCATGCGGGACAGTGCCGGATGGTCGCGCAACGCCTCGGCAATTTTAAGCGCGGTATCCGCCTGTGCATTGACCCGCAACGCCATGGTTTCCAGGCCCTTGACCATGATCCATGCGTTCAGCGGGCTGAGCGCGCCACCGGTGTGCTTCATGTAAGGTTCGACGGTTTTGCGGATGAACTCTCGTGTCCCCAAAATGACACCGCCCAGC
>JBCCIK010000231.1:0-1675 GCA_039028255.1 Pseudomonadota bacterium
AGGGCGCGCGCCGGGATATACCTATGCCCGCGAAGGGCATCCGAATGCCGACGTGGTTGCCCGCCACCTGGACCGTCTCGAAGGCGCCGAGGGCGGTCTTGTCACCGGATCGGGAATGGCGGCGGTCACTGCCGCGGTCCTCGGACTGCTGAATTCCGGGGATCACATTATTGGCGGCAATCAGCTATATGGCCGATCCTTGCGGCTTATGAACGAGGATTTGCCGCGTCTGGGCATCGCAACGACGCTGGTCGATCCCGGTGACGTAAAAGCAGTCCGGACTGCGCTGCGGCCGGAGACCCGGATGGTCCTGGTCGAGGTAGTGTCAAACCCGACATTGCGCGTCGCAGATATTGACGGGCTGGCAGAGCTATGCCGGGACCACAACGTCCTGTTCGTTGTCGACAATACGTTCACGACCCCCAAAGCGTTTCGTCCGTTCGACCATGGTGCCGATATCGTCTTGCATTCGATCACCAAACTGCTGGCCGGTCATTCCGACGTCATGCTGGGCTATGTTGTTGCAAGGACACCGGACCTGAATGAAAAACTGCGGGTGTTTGCTGTGACTACCGGGCTGTCGCCCAGCCCGTTTGACTGCTGGCTGGCTGAACGGGGGTTGAACACTTTTGCTCTGCGGTTTGAGCGGGCGCAACGCACCGCCGCCGTGCTGGCCGATCATCTGTCGGGGCTGCCCGGTATTGCCAGGGTGATCTATCCCACCCGCAATGATCATCCGGACCTTGACCGGGCAACCGGGTTGCTGAATGGGCAGGGCTGCAACATGGTCAGCTTCGAACTCGAAGGGGAACGGGCGGTGGCGAATGCGTTTGCCCGCGCCGCCGACGGGTTGAGTTTTGCCCCGACGCTTGGGGATGTGGGAACCACCCTGTCGCATCCGGCATCCTCGTCGCATCGAGCGCTCAGTCCTGCCGAGCGCGAGGCATTGGGGATATCCGAAGGTTTTTTTCGGGTTTCTGTTGGCCTTGAAGACCCCGAAGACCTCAAACGCGTATTTTCAGAGGCGGTTGCGCAGGCTACGAGTCTATAGACCCCGCACCTGATGGACCAACCAGAACGTTCGACAATGATGACGCTGACGGATTGCAATGTCTGAAGACCTGATTTCAGAGCTGCTATCTGCTGTGCCGATGCCAGTCCTGCTGGTGGATCAGAGCGAGCGCATCCTTGCCGCCAATGCCGAAGCTCAAACGCTGCTCGGTGCCCAAATCACCGGCCGACATTTCGCAACAATTCTGCGTCAGCCTGCGGTTATCGACGCGATTGAAACCAGTCTGGCACAACAAATGCCGGTCAAAACCCGCCACACGGCCAATGATGGCGCGCGCACCACAACGTTCGAGGTCCGGTGCCGATATGTCCAGGGGATTGGCGGCGACCGGCAGGGTGCGGTGCTGGCCAGTTTTGTTGATATGACCCGTCTGGAGCAGGCGGAACAGATGCGCCGGGATTTTGTCGCCAATGTCAGCCATGAATTGCGAACCCCTCTGACCGCCCTGATGGGGTTCATTGAAACGCTGCAGGGACCGGCGCGAGACGATCCTGACGCCCGGCACCGGTTCCTGAAAATTATGAAATCCGAAGCCGGGCGGATGAACAGGCTGGTCGGAGATCTGTTGTCCCTGAACCGGGTGGAAACCGAAGAACGCGTGCG
>JBCCIK010000232.1:0-1670 GCA_039028255.1 Pseudomonadota bacterium
GGATTGGCGCCCAGGTCATCGAACTGCATACCGGGGCGTATTGTGATGCCCATGCCGAAGAGCGGTTCGAAGAACGCGATCACGAGTTGACGGCCCTTCGGGAAATGTCGGCCTTTGCGCATTCGCTTGGACTGGAGGTGCATGCCGGGCACGGACTGACCTATGACACAGTGTCTCCGGTTGCCGCGTTTCCGGAGGTGCGCGAACTGAATATCGGTCATTTCCTGATCGGAGAGTCGATTTTTCGCGGGCTTGCGCCGTCTATTCATGAAATGCGTCGATTGATGGATGAGGCCCGAAAATGACCGAGTTCCTTTTGCCATTACCACTTGTTTTGCTGGGCTGGGCCCTTGCCGGCGGCAGCCCTGGTCCCGCGACACTGGCGATTTCCGGCACGTCAATGGAACACGGGCGCGCAGCCGGTCTTGCGCTGGCCTTTGGCGTTGTTATCGGCTCGGCCAGTTGGGGCATCGCGGCAGGTCTTGGGTTTTCGGCACTTATGATGGCAAATGTCTGGCTGTTCGAAGCGGTCAAATATGCAGGCGCGACATATTTGCTTTATCTGGCGATCAAATCCCTGCGATCCGCTTGGCTTGGCAAACAGGCGGTTATGGTGGCTGCGCCTTCTGGTGCGTATTTTGCCAAGGGCCTGATGCTGCATCTGACCAATCCCAAGGCCATTCTCAGTTGGGGATCGATCTATGCAATTGCGCTTGTCCCGGGGGCAGGAGCTCAGGCCGTTTGGGGATTGTTCGGTGCATTGACCGCCACGTCTTGTGTTGTGTTCCTGGGATATGCCGTTCTGTTTTCATCCAGTCCGGTTGCGCGTGCCTATGCCAGGGGAAAACGGGTTTTCGATCTCGCGTTTGGAGTGCTTTTCGGGGCCGCTTCGCTGAAACTTCTGACGGCCCGTATTTCATGATATTGGGCATCGGCACGGATCTGGCAAATATCGAACGTATTCAAGGCACTCTGGACAGGTTCGGCGACCGGTTCCGAAACCGGGTCTTCACAGAGATAGAACAGAACAAAGCTGAACGCCGCAAGGACACCGCTGGCACATATGCCAAACGCTGGGCCGCAAAAGAAGCGTGTTCCAAGGCGCTGGGCACCGGATTGCGGATGGGGATTGCCTGGAAGGATATGGCGGTCAGCAATCTGCGCACCGGTCAGCCGGTCATGCACGTCACCGGCTGGGCCGCGGAACGGCTCCGAGAAATGACGCCCCCGGGATGCGAGGCAATCATCCATGTCACGCTGACGGATGATCACCCCTGGGCACAGGCGTTTGTCGTGATCGAAGCGCGTCCTGCAGATGATGGCGCGGCCTCCTTGACTTACCCCGGCCCGACCCGCATGTAGCGCCCGAACGTCCAAACGCCTGGAGTAGACCTGCATGGCCAGCAAAGCCTCAACCGGAAGTGCCGTCTGGGAGACGATTAAAACCATCGTCTACGCCCTGCTGATCGCAGGCATCTTTCGCACGCTGTTCTTCCAGCCGTTTTGGATCCCGTCGGGGTCGATGAAGCCAACTCTGCTGATCGGGGACTTTCTGTTTGTCAACAAGATGGCCTATGGATACTCCTATGCCTCCTGTCCCAGCCTGATCCTGCCGGGATATGGCATCAATATTGACGCGGAAAACATCTGTGGTTTTCTGAAAAACGACA
>JBCCIK010000233.1:0-1654 GCA_039028255.1 Pseudomonadota bacterium
AGCCGGGTTCAACTGGAAGGTCATCCAGGCCAAATGGGACGGATTCGAATCCGCTTTTGACGGGTTTGACATCGGCCGGTGCGCCATGATGGATGACGAAAAATTCGATACGTTGTTGCAGGATCCAAGCATTGTGCGCAACGGAACAAAGATTGCGAGCGTCAGGGACAATGCAGCGTTCCTGCTTGAGCTGCGGGATGACGGCGGGGCAGGCAAGGTGCTGGGCGGCTGGCCGTCAAGTGATTTCGTAGGGCTGTTGGATATGCTCAAGAAGCGCGGCTCGCGACTGGGCGGATCGACCGCGCAATACGCGATGCGGTTTGCGGGGCGAGACAGCTTTATTCTGTCGCGTGACGTTGTTGCGCGACTGATCGCCGAGGGAATCATAGACAAACCGCCAGCTTCAAAGAAGTCGATGGCCGCGGTTCAGGGCGCATTCAATACCTGGATGGACCAATCCGGCAGGTCATTGACCGA
This sequence comes from Pseudomonadota bacterium, assembly GCA_039028255.1. GTDB lineage: Bacteria > Pseudomonadota > Alphaproteobacteria > Rhodobacterales > Rhodobacteraceae > Ruegeria. The sequence goes on from JBCCIK010000233.1 coordinate 478, forward strand.
AATCAGCCGGGTTCTGGCGATGAGCATCTGAGAACCCGTCAGCGCGGGACCAGAGTTGCGGCAAATGCCGCTGATATCTTCGATGTGACTACCCATTCATTGCAGGCCACGCTAGGGTCGGCCCATGATCGCGCGACTGATTGTTATTTTGTTGATTTTGGGCAGTTGTGGCCGCCCGCTGACAGAAACCGAACGGGACTTTGCCAGCCGGATACACGGCGATCAATTGCGACTGGACAAGGTCCGATTGATCGAGGGCGCACCGGTTGGTGCGATTACTCTGACCCGCAAGCCGCGCCCTCGGGTGACATGTCGCGAACGCATCCTTCCGCCTGTCAAGGAAGAGGAAATCATCCGGTCAAAACCGGCAGCGATGGCCTTGTTCAACCGCGTATTCTTTACTCGTGACTGGTATCTGGAAAACTATACGCCGGATTACCCCGACAGGCTGTATTTGATCGAGGCAATGCTGCTGGCCCATGAACTGACCCATGTCTGGCAGTGGCAAAACCGCGCCAGAACCGGATATAGCCCGTTGCGGGCCGCATCAGAACATGGCCGCGGCGAAGATCCGTATCTGTTCGATCTGTCGCAATCACCGAATTTCCTCGATTACGGGTTTGAGCAACAGGGCTCGATTGTCGAGGAATATGTCTGTTGCCGGGCCATTGCCCCTGACGCGCAACGGACAAAACGTTTGCACGAAATGCTCAAAGCTGCGTTCCCGGTTTCCGATTTGCCGAAGGCAGGGCGTGAAAGCGATGTGTTCCTGCCCTGGAAAGATGCCGAGCTCGACGGGATTTGCGACTGACGCTGGGTCTGTGATTTGGCTGGCTTAAATGGTGGCGCTATCGGGCCGAACCAAATGTCGGGTCGGCCGTGCCAATCGTTCTGAAACGCCAATTCAAGTTTTCCCCCAGCATCGTCGCCGTCGTCGGGCCAAAAAACCGCCACCCCAGATCGGGCGAAGATTGGTGCCACGGTTCTCTGGAGTGCGGGATTTGAACCCAGATGAGCCCGGTGGCAAGCCGTGACTCGAAGGCTTGTGCAACCGGGCATTCACCGCAATGATCCACGCCAGGACTGACAAGGCGAAAGGACGGCCCAGAATGACGCAATATGCCGCCATTATGTTGGCAGCAGGGATCGGCGTTCCGATTCTGGCTGCTTTGAACGC
>JBCCIK010000234.1:0-1593 GCA_039028255.1 Pseudomonadota bacterium
CGACAGTTGCGCCCATGTCTCGGGCCGCCTGCACACTGTTATCATCGGATCCGGAATCAACGTAAATGATCTGACTGGCCTGTCCCTGTGCCGCTTGCAGCGCTTGAACAAGGCGGGCGCCCTCGTTTCGCCCGATCAGCACCAGATCCGTGGTGTCCATTTCAGGCGGCCATCTTGGCAGCCCGCGCAAAAGCGGCGCCGGTGCGCGAAAAAACAGGATTGAAACTAAAGATCGGCAACATGCACTCCGGCCGGTGATTGAACGGGTTCTGCTCCAACCAATACCTGCACGAAATCAGAACGCTCTGTCCGATCTTTGCCTGCTTGTCGGGGCTTTTGCGTCGCCTAGCACGGAATTATTCAAATGTGCAGAAAGAGCCTCAATTGTTTCATTAAAGGAAACAATAGTGACTGATGAAAGGAATTGTTGCGCACTTCGGACTGGTCGATGCGCATGTTTGCGGTTATTCAGCAGTCTGGTCCGCATGGATACAGACGGGGCATCGCGGCAATTTCGGACCGGGCAGAGGAGGGACCCTGTGACCAAGCCAGATCAGATTCGGCGCCATACTCTGTCGGACGGGGACGTGTCAGTCACGCTCCTGAGTCTGGGGTGCATCACTCAGGACTGGCAAGTGCCCTTGCAGGGCAGGCGCGTTCCGGTTGTGCTGGGGTATCAGGATCCGCGCGCCTATCTGAGAAACCCGTACTGGATCGGCGTGATTGCCGGGCGCGTGGCCAATCGGATTTCCGGTGCAGGGTTCAGGATGAACGGCGAAAATTTCCGGCTGCCTGCCAACCAGCCGCCCAACCACCTGCACGGGGGGGACAGAGGACTATCGAGGCAAAATTGGGAAATGGAGGCCGATGGCGCGCGATCCGTGCAGTTGCGACTGGTGTCGCCGGATGGCGATCAGGGGTATCCCGGTCGCCTGGATCTCACTGTGACGATTCGACTGAAGGGTCATACTCTGACCTATGAAATGGAGGCCCGGAGCGATCGGCCAACACCGGTCAATCTGGCTCAGCATTCATATTATTCGCTGGGTGCGGAGTCGATCCGGGATTTCGAGGTCACACTGGATGCAGATCGGTATACGCCCAACGATCCGGACCTGATCCCAACCGGACAGATCGAACCGTTGACCGGCCGGCCATTTGATTTTCGCCAGGGTCGGTCGATTGGGGATGCCGATCCAGAAGGGCAGGGGCTGGACATGAATTTTGTTTTGAATGCGGGCGGTATCAGGGTTGCGGGGAATGGACTTTCCTTGGAAATCGAAACCGACCAGCCTTGTGTGCAGCTTTACACTGCAACCTATCTGAAGCCGCATGAAGTACCATTGGCTGGCCAGAGTCACCGCTCTTTCGCGGGGTTGTGCCTGGAGCCGCAGGGTTTTCCCAACGCGATCAATACAACCGGATTTCCGGTTTCGATGGTCACTCCGGACGCGCATTACAGGCAGATTTCGAAGGTCAGCATCGCGCAAATTCAGCAGCCTTCCGCAGACAAAATTATTTAATTTGATTTCTGAATTAAATTGAGCCAGCATGTCCGCGACGGTGGCGCACTGTACAGAACAGAATTTGCAG
>JBCCIK010000235.1:0-1563 GCA_039028255.1 Pseudomonadota bacterium
CGCCGCTGGTGATCGGTGTCATTCTGGGCGGGCTGTTTGACGAAACCTTCCGCCGGTCGCTGCTGATTTCCGATGGCGACTTGTCGGTATTTGTCTCGCGGCCTGGGGCGGCAATTCTGCTGACACTGAATATCGCTTTGATCCTCAGCCAGATGCCCGTGGCCCGGCGGATGATGAACAAACTGAAAGGACGCATGGCCTGATGTATGCCGTCACCGTGGCTTTCCGACTCAGACCCGGGAACAGGCCGCGATTCATGCCTCTGATGATCGAAAATGCCCGCCTGTCTCGACAAATCGAAGACGGGTGCCAGCACTTTGACATCTGTTGCGGAGACGATCCGGACGAGCTGTTTTTGTATGAAATTTATGACGACAAACAGGCCTTTGCGAATCATCTTGAAAGCGAACACTTCAAGGCGTTCGATGCCGCGGTTGCAGATATGATAGACCACAAGGAAGTGAAACTGTTCGACGAGGTGATCCGATGAGCAACTGGCAGGTTCATGCCGTGAAATACGCCGACCGGAATGCCCGCACACGCGCCGACAGTTTCATATTTGACGACAACCACGACGCCCCCCATGCCATGGACTATTTCATGTGGGTGCTTCGAAGGGACAATGAGGTCATTCTGGTGGATACCGGGTATGACACGGCGGAAAGCGCGCTGCGCGACCGTCCGATCCGGATGGATCCGCGCGAAGCGCTGGCACCGCTTGGGCTGACGCCGGATATGATCACCCAGGTGATCGTGACGCATCTGCATTATGATCATGCCGGAGGGTTGCACCTGTTTCCCAATGCCAGGCTGTATCTGCAAGCGGCCGAAATGGCCTATGCCAGCGGGCCCTGCATGTGCCACGACACGTTGCGCATGCCGTTCACCGCCGATCATATCTGTGAGGCGGTTCAGCGACTGTATTCCGGCCAGGTGGTTTTTTCGGATGGCGACGCAGAAATCGCCGAGGGCGTGAGCGTGCATTGCATTGGCGGTCATTCGCGCGGATTGCAATGTGTGCGGGTGCGGACCGGGGCAGGGTGGATGGTACTGGCATCTGACGCCGCGCATTACTATGAGAATCTGTGGTTGCGAAAACCGTTCCCGATTGTCGTGGACCTAGAAGACATGATGACCGGGTTTTCGACCCTGGAACGTCTGGCCTCCCGTCGTGAATTGATCGTTCCCGGGCATGACCCGATCGTGCGACAGGTATTTCCCGTTGGACCGGCAGAGCATATTTTCAGACTGGATGCGGGGCCCAACAGCGACATTGATATTCCCGGCCCGTCCGGTCGCTGAGTCGGCTGACAGGATTGATCAAAAATTTTTCGGCCAGGGCCGAGGCGACGGATTTTGATCGGGGTGCAGTCAGGTGTCGCCTTGTTTTGCCGAGAATTTTCCTTCTTTAGGTGGCAGTTGAGAACAGAATTCCGGCTGGGGTATCGGATGCACGACAAAATTTAATTGTCTGACATTTAAATCTGTGCCAGCTTTTCCCCGGTCGTCACATTTTTGCACACAGACGACCGTCAGGGAGGATGCCGAATGAATTTAAGACCA
>JBCCIK010000236.1:0-1540 GCA_039028255.1 Pseudomonadota bacterium
CGGGACCGGCTCCAGCGTATCGGGATCTGCAACCATTAGTCCTGACAGGGCGACATACCGAACCCCCTGCCGAACTTTCAGTGCGGCCTGGTCATCCGCGGGCAACTGGTTCCATTCGTCTTTCCAGGCACAGACAACCGAGGGCCCGTAGGTTTCCGTCAGCCCATAGACATGGGTCACTTCGATCCCCATCGCCTCCATATTCTTGATTACAGCTGCGGGCGGCGGGGCACCGGCGGTCATTGCTTTGATATCCTGGTCGAACTGCTTCATCTGATCCGGCGCATTGGCCAGCATGTTGAGCACGATGGGGGCACCGCAGAAATGCGTTACGCTGCGGTCTCTGAACGCATCGTAAATCGCCTCGTCCCGCACCGCGCGCAAACAAATCGACGTTCCGGCATTTGCGGCCAGCGTCCACGGGAAACACCAGCCATTGCAATGAAACATCGGTAATGTCCAAAGATATACAGGATGGTTCTGCATCCCCCAGGTCAAGATGTTCGACATCGCGTTCAAGGTTGCGCCGCGATGGTGATAGACGACCCCCTTTGGGTTGCCGGTGGTGCCAGAGGTGTAGTTGAGCGAAATCGCATCCCATTCATCAACTGGAAGCGACCAGTCAAAATCTGCGTCTCCTTCGGACAGCAACGCATCATAGGTCAACGCGCCGATCCGCGCACCGCCATCATAGCTGTCATCGACGATATCGATCACCAGCAGATCCGGTCGGTCCGCCAAAGCGACTGCTTCTTTCGCGACCGCCGAACATTCCGGATCCACGATCAGAACGCGGGCCTCGGCATGGTCCAGAATGAACCCCACGACCGCAGCATCGAGGCGCGTGTTGATTGTGTTCAGCACCGCTCCCGCCATCGGAACACCAAAATGTGCCTCGTACATTTCAGGCAGATTGGCCGACATCACCGATACAGTGTCTCCGGCTCCAATCCCCCGTTTGGACAGCGCGCTCGCCAACTGGCGACAGCGTACATAGGTCTCGGCCCAGGTGTATTCTCGCGCGTTATATATCACCGATCGGTAATCCGGGTAGATCGCCGCCGTTCTTTCCAGAAAACTCAGCGGTGACAGTGCCGTGAAATTTGCCTGTCCCTTGTCCAAACCAAGATCAAAAATATTCGGCTGCGCCATTGTCCGGCCTCCCTCGGATTCCATCGAAACCTCGACCCGTCCATGCTGCCACGGCAAGCACTTGCAGTCGCGGAAAAAATCAGCGCGGGAAAGGCAAAAATGCACAGGACTGTCGCCCGACTTCGCGGACAAACAGGGTCGATGCGCTGTGTGGGCAGATGCCAGTTGGCCCCCATGACGATCGGGAAAACCGTTCTGATAATTTTGGACATAAACGAGATTTTCAACTGGCCCTATCGGAGTCCCGGTATTTTGCTCTCTGTGGACTCGAGCCTCGGGTGTTACACTGGACCCGGTGATATTCTGCAATTCACGCGTCAGCGTCATATATGAAAGGGCCTGTCATGGACGGCACGTTCAGCGAAAACGATCTTTCCCGGGTGGTCGA